>JAGWAF010000013.1 GCA_018302085.1 Candidatus Woesearchaeota archaeon
TATCAGCGGATGGATCATTAAAAGTGAAGGTTCTGCAAGGGACGCAACCATCCCGGGCAACACCATGCTATTTCCTGGGGATTATTACCTCATTGTAGATGCAAATTGGACCACTCAAAGAGATAATCCCTCATGGAGAAACGCAGATCACGAAGAAGCTATCAGTCTCTACAATACGGACAGTGGCGTAGCATTGAAAAATGGGAGTATCGTGATTGACGCGGTATCATGGGGTGTTGTTACAGACCCAGAACTTGTTGAGGGGACAAGTGCAAATCATACTCAACCAGGCAATGTCCTTTTACGAACGCGGGATACAAACAATAATGCTGAAGATTTCATTGAGGCAGCTGCTGACTTTAATGAAAGACCGCAAAATGGACGCGTTGAGTTTGAAATTCCAGTGGGGGGAGTTGCCAATGGCAGTATAACCATCCACAGCGTTATTCTAACGGACGACCTCTCAGATCCAGGCTTTCAGATAATACCCAATCCTGGAAGAAATAAAACAGTGCAAATCATCGTTAATGCAACTGGAAATGGAAGTCTTACATTATCTGGAGAAATAGAAAAACAGGAAGAACTTGTTGAAATTTCCTTTACCCAAAATGGGACGTTGTACTCCGGCTCATTTGATATGGAATACTCTGACGATCCTGGGTTGTACACTCTCGTCCTAAATGCACAGGACGCCTCTCAGACTATCAGGCTTAACACCACCTTTGAGTACCTAAGCCTGATAGCTCTTTCTATCGACGCTTCCAGATTAACTTTTCCTGCAGCAAATCCAGGATCGCTTGTTACTCTCTTGGGTGACAATGATGAACAAACGCTCAATGCTGCAACGATCAGGAATATTGGAAACCTGCCAATCCATATTGGCTTAAGCGCGGCTGCTGTTTCTAACAACGCTCAATTTCCAGTGTCTCAAATAAGTTGTTCACTTGACAATGATTTTAATTCCCCTCTAAGCATCACCCTGGGTAACACCATTCAGGTTATTGACAGGGATTTGCAGCCAAGTCAGACAACTCCCCTGGGATTTAGAGTTTCAATTCCGCAAAGCCAACAATCAGGATTAATCTCGGGCATTGCAATGATCACAGGAGTGGCCACGGAATGAGGTTTTCCTCTTCTTTTTTAATTTTTATTTCCGATTTTTTTATATTACTTATTTTTAGTATCACCCTTATGAGTACAGTTAACGCTCTTAGCATAGGCGTGTCTCCCGGCAATATCGATATCAATGATAATACTTTTTATAAAATAAAAATTATCAATTCGAATGATGAGCAAATAAAATTTATAGTCTCAACAGACACAGCTTCGTCCTCTTTCACATTTATTCCTTCTTCAGGACTTCTCAAAGCTTATGAGTCAAAAGAAATTTCCATTCAAAAGAATGAAGGAGTACTTCCCCAATTCATTTTAGTGCGGGGAATAGGTGAAAACAATAATGTGTTGCCGGCATTGGCCATAGCCGTTCGTGACAGTGTTGAAAAGGATAAAGAAGGTGAACAAAACGAAATCTTAGCCGAAAATAGACTTCCCATAAATAATATTTTGGAAGTACTCTTGGGATCATTTCTTATCCTGGCTCTCATTGTATTACTGATCTTTATCAGAAAGAAGTATTACTGAGAAGTTTGAATAACCTATTGAGAAGTTTGAAATGGTCATGGCTGGCCAAACTTCTCTAGACAACTTTGCCTCATTTTCATGTTTTGCAAAGTTCTCTTACTGATCTTTTCTATTTTTGAACTTCACAGAACAAGACTTCTTAATCCAGCAGGCTTTGCACTGCTCAACGAGATTGTGCTTCTCTCCAAAGCATGGATCTTCAACAAACTTAACGAGTTTTACCTTCATCTTTTCCATAATCACCACAAATGGTCGGGGATATTTAAAGATTGCGGAGGATTGGCTCGGTAGAAAAGTCATTGCAGAGAAAAGCTTTGCTTTTCTTGCATACGAAATCCTTGATTTCGTTGCGCCTTGTAGCAAGATCAGGAGAACGACCGATTCAATGCAGGTCTTTCGACGTAAAACCTACGATCAACGGAGTAGTGAACCTCCGCCATGACCCACAAAAAAGAAAGATTTTCACAGGGCCCGAAAGATTTCAGTACCTATTTTTTGCAATTGTTACAATCAAGAAAAAAGTATTAAAAAAATAAAAATATTTATTCTTCAGCGCTGTTGCGTCTGACCATTGCCATAATTAAAGCAATGATGATCACTAGCACAACAACGATTGCAATGATCATGGCGATAACATACCATGAGCCGAAGCCTGTGCTTTCAGTCGTTGCAGCTGTTCTGACAGTTGGAGCTGCTCTTGGTTGTACGACAGGTGTTGGAGGCGTAATAACTACGGGTGGCTGAACAACAGGAGGAACAACTTCTTCTTCCTCTTCTTCACTGCCAGTGCCGCATGCTTCAACAACCAAATCAACAGATTTTTCACTGCTTAGGCTGTCTGTATCGTAATAACTTCTGAAGAAGAACGTGTACGTTCCTGGAGTTGTAGATTCTGGCACGGTTATAGTCATTGAGCCGGATTCAGAATCGTCTTCATCAACATCCCCATGATCTTTTGTTTGTAAAATGCCTAGCTGGCTGTTAGACACTTCAAAGACAACATCGTCTTCGTCTCTAGTGCCAGTATTTCTGAAACCGTAACGAGCTGTTGCGGTTCTTGGAGCACAAGCAACCTTGTTAGGCTGGAAGCTTCCACTTCTGATGATAAGGTCGTGGGTTCTTCGTTCCACCTCAAGATCAACTTTGAATTCTTCTCCGTGGAAAGCTCCGTTTTCATCGGTACCGAAAACCCTGATTACCAGGTCGTATGTACCATCTTTAACGTCTTCATCCACATCAAAGGTGACTGTTTCTTCCTGTTCGTCGTTAGCGTCGATGTCATCTAAATTTTCGTCTTCATCAACGTCAAAGTCTTGATCGTCAACATTGATTTCCAATTGGACGTCATTGATTTGGATATCTTTGATTTTTTCTCCTGAGTCGTCGTTGTCGCTGAATTTGTTTTCTGCGTTGACTGTTAGGCGTGCTTTAGCTCCTGGGAGGATGTTTTTGACGTCATCGCCATCATCTATACTGGAGCAATCTTCTTGAGCACCTTCTGTAGGGTTTGTATAACAGAAGTCTGCATCCTTAATTTCTAATTGGTTAACTGCTTGGACTTCCAAAGCCCTTGTGACAGTTGCGCCACAACCACTCACTTGAATATCAGAAACTTTAAAGCTTATTGGTCTGAGGCTGCTATCAACCCCGTCGAAATCATCGGGAATGGCAACTTGAATATTTACAGTGTTAGAACCTGGTTGTAAAGTAATGCCCGGAAGGCCTGACTGGAAGGAACCGCCAGCAACTGCGTACTTAACGTAGCTTGACGCGCTTTGGCTTGTTGCGCTGTTGGAAACTGCAATGGTGTTTACGTCTGCAGTACAGGATGCATTTCCTGTGTTGGTGACTGTGAAACTTGATGCTACGGTGACACGATCTTGGTTTTTGTCTCCAATCTTTAATGGAGTGCTGTCAAGCGTTGCAGTTTGTGCACTGACGCCCAAGGCGACCAAGACTAAGAATAACGTGCTGATCAACAATAGTTTCATTGATTTCATTCCATATCCCCCCGATGTGGTATTTTGATGCTACTACGGAGTAGGTTCACTTTCTATATAAAGACTTGTATACTCCAGCATATAGATTTGTTTGACGTATTACCTATCCAGAAACCGTATAATTAGGAGAGCAGATGTAGTATATAAGATTTGTTGAAGTAAAAGCAAGGCGAACGTGGGAGCGAAGGGAGAAGCGCAACGATACGTTTGTTAAAAGAAAGCTAGGGCGAGAAAAATTGTAGTAAAATACAATCTAATTATCTAATCACCATGTCGCCAGATACACGAGTTTGTAGAGATCGGATTGAAATATATCAAAGGGCCATTCCGAACAACAGTTACGTTGCAAGGTGTGTAACTGATTTGGACAGTGTTTTTTATATTTTTGAATGTTCTTTCTTTCTGTGTGATAACCATCTTGTTCTTGTAGGTAAAAGAAAGTATTCAAATAGAGTGAAGGATGCGAATGACAATGTGATTGGAGTTGCACATGATGAGGTTGAGGCTCGTAAAAGATTATATGAAATATGCAGAACTGAAGCAAGGACTATAAGGGCGATGGTAGTTCAATCTTATAATGGAGTTAGTAGAAGATCAGGGCTGGATGATTTGATTAAAGAGAGTGATATGGTGATCCAAGAAACGGGTATACCGGTTACGCCCTCTCGAATACTTGGAGAGACGAGCGAACCGAAAGTGTAGCAAAGAGTCGCGAGAATCTATTCTTTCTCGAAAAATCAATCTTAGTTCGGGTGATTGAGTATCACTATCTATATGCGCATTTCACTGCTTTATGGGGCTTAAAGATTCAGGATGGTGAATTGTGTCGTTCTAGAAAAATTGTAAAAAAATTAATTTTTATACCGATGAAGAAACATGTTTTGAACTATATCGTTGCCTTCTGCTTTTTCTCAACTGCTTTCCAGCCGAGAAGATTGTTGATTTCAATTATTTTTTTAACAACGGGATTATTGATATTAATCTTATAGAGTGTTGCGCCTGCCAAGGTCCTTGTAACCATGATCATTTTGCTTTTCTCAAGCCTGGACCATACTTTCTTTAACGTCTGAAAATTCACATCTGCGTTTTTTGCAATCTCTGTAATTGGATAATCAAAATCTCTTGAATAAATTAAGAAATCAAGGATTCTTATTAAAGGATAGTCTCCAAATGTGCGTATGAATAGTGATTGTTCCATTTTGATATTAAAAAGTATAACTAACTTATATACTTTTTGGTATTAACAATTACATTTTTTGTAATAGCTGTTTTTGCTGTAGGTGACTATTTCCGAAAAAACATATCACCTTTCCGAAAAATTTTCGATTTTTTCGTCGATGAACATATAAACGCTTTTTTTCATTGGCTTCTTTCCATGGAAATTGAGCAACTGAAGGGTTTTATTGTGAAAAAACTTTTCCATCATGGTTGCATTGGTGGAAAACATACGGACATTGAAAATCTCAAAAAAGGCCTACCTGGTCATTTTAAAGGCGATGTAAAAAAAGCTGCCCATGAACTTGTCAAGGAAGAAATTCTTGTTCTCAAATTTACTTCGTATGGTATTCATGTTTCATTAAACATTCTCAAAAGAGAAGAAATTCAAAAATATCTTGAATAACTCACCTGAAATTCATTCTCAATTCAGGATGTCCGATGGCGTAATCTTCTAAGGGAATCTGATGCAGTGCTGCCTCCATGGCTCGCCTGAATATTTTTGCTTTCTGCGGGTTTTCAGTTAGGGCAACAACGTCATTACCTAAAGTTTGGAAGACGGAGGGAAGATGATGCTCATTTAAATTCCCAAGAACTACTGGTAAAACTGCTGGAGTAGATTCCCACGCTTGGCTGAGAACATCATTTTTTTCTTTTACGATATGATTACTTAGTTCACACTCAACAAGTTTTGTTTCTTTCGAGTTCAGAAATGAGGTTCCTAGGCGTAAACAATCCACCCCAATCATTCGGGCAAGCTTTGCATGCACAAGATTTGAAATGCCAATGTCACTTTTCTCATTGTGCATTGATCGATTTGCATAAATGCCTTGGTCCCAATGGTCACGAAGCGTTTGTAATCCTGATAAGCCCGTTGTCATCAGGTCAACCATCACAAATTCTCCGCCATAATTCCGAACAATTTTTGCGCGTCTCAACATTTCCATCGTCTCTGCTGTAATGTTGGGAAACACCAGTTTTTTCATGCCTGTTTCCTTCTCCGCATTATCGCGTTGCTTGAACAACTGTTTGATATGACTTTCAAAACTTTCTCTTTTCGTTAAGGTATCATAATCTTGTATAACATCCATCCCATCGCAGAGGGAAGAAAAAATATGATTCTCTGTTTGCAGGGCAACACTCCCGAGAAAAGGTCTTGTTTTAATTTTTGTTAATTTTCGTATTCCTTCAACCCCTAAGCGTGGGCCTTTGAAGCTATGTAAAAAATCTAATGGGAGATTAATGTCCTGCAAGCGGATGCCATTATTCGCGCCAAAAAAATTTCCAGTGAGCGAAGAGAGCAGCGCGGGAGCATTCCCCTCTTCAAATCCTTCCTTGGGAAAAGCAATCTTTATGAGTTTTTGTTTTTGATCGAGATAAAAAATTGTGGGTTCGAGTCTTTTTGTTTGGGGACGATGTTCAAGAAATTGTAGTGCAATCTGCTTTACACTTTTTTTAGGGCTAACACGATATTCCGCAACTAAATCATGAGCAGAAGGTTGACAGTTGAGACGAATAAGGTTACGCATCATTCTACAGGTTTTTCTAATGTTTGTTGCTGTTGTTCAAGATCTTCTTTATCCTGATGTAACTGTTGGATTTCTGTTTGTTTCTGCTGTAACTGTTGTTCCAGGACATTGATTTTTCTTTTTATGCTCTCAATTTCTTGCTCTCGTTTTGCTTCTTTGCTTTTCACTTGTTCTAACACTTGGGGCATTCCTAACAACTCTTGGGCTTTGTGGAACGCTTCATCTGTCGTATGACAGATTCCTTTGTCTTTCAGATTCTTTGCTAATGCATTCAGTTTTTGTATGTCGCTTGATAACATCGTTATGACCTCATCGTTACTTTTCCCACGAAAGAAGTGCATTCTCCCGTGTGCATCGTCTCAATGACTTCACATTCAAGAAAAGCATCAGCATCTAAAATTTTGCAACAATCGATTGTCTTCGCTTCTGCTTTTTCGAAGGCCATGGATTTGAATTGATCTTGAAAGCGAGGATCGAATTTTTCATTGATTTCAATATTTTTTTTATTTTTAAAAAAATTTATCACAAACACTTTGTTTTGTTCAATGACTTTGGTAGATATATGGTCATTAGGAAGAGAGATCATGTATAAAAAAGGTTTTTCAGAAACAAGGCTGTGTTTGTCAGTATACGCAATCATATCTTTGGATTGCCTTCTGCCTAAAATGTCCATCATTCCCCTTGTGGTTACTAAAACCTCTCTACCGGTCCTTCCCATCCTGTCTCCTCATCTAATTTTTTCTTCTTGCGATTGCCCTGCTCATCAACATCTACAATTTCTTCCTCGTCATATCTTTTCTTGTAAGGAAGGTCATCCTCCGTTTTTTCGTATGTTTTCTCTGGCTTTTTTTCTTCTTTTGTTTTGGGGGGATCAATGCCTTCTCTTTCTGCAAATACTAGTGCGAGAATAACCATCGTTGCATATAAAATAAAAGTGATCAAGTAGAACTGAATCCCAACAACACTAAAGAGGGGGAGCAAATAGTCCGTGCCGAAAGGAAGCATGATAACCTCAATGATAATAGGAATTGTTGCAGCGTATGCGCAGATACAAAACAATTTTTTGAATGGGATTTTGTATTTTGTCAGGTCTAAGGATATAAAAATAATCCCTGAAAAGAGTGTAATAATTAAGAGGTATTTTATAACCAAAGCAACCATGAACCAGAATAAAAATCCTGGAAGGGCGAGTAGCACGATTAAAAAGATAAACGATGCGATAGCCTTTCTACTCTCCGGATTTCTGAACCAATCGGCCATCTTAACTTTCTTGACCTCTCCAGAGTATGTTCTCCAATAGAAATATTCTGAGGTGACAAGCATGCGCTTAGCTTCCGCCTTAACCGTATTATTTGTAGCGTCAATTGCAATGATTGGATCCTCTTCAGGAATGAGAATAGGGTCATTCATAATAATTCTTCCATCAATCTGGATTTTGTCTATTTTGTGCAATTGCTCATCAACGTACTCCCCAAAACTCAGCACTTGCGGAATTCCGAAGATGCACATGAGAAAAAATGAGAGAACAACAATTCCTATAACGTACTTGATGGCCTGGCTTGGGCTTCTTTCGGCTAAATCGCCATAGTTTTTCCCGTTCAAACTCCGTGGAATATCCTTAAAAAAATCCCTTACTCCCATTGGCTCACCGCTTTTTTTATATCGATGCTCTTGCGCTTTATAAATGTTGTTGTTAACTTTTTAGCGTGCCATTCAATACGTTTTTCACAGCAGCTTTATAAACTTTCAGATAACTGCTTGGGCATGTTTGATCCCGATTATAATTCGCAAGATCCATTGCACGAAACTCCTTTTGAAGATTCTGAGCTGATTAATCCTGAAAGTGGTTTACCTTCTGCAAGGCATGTGATGAGGAAAGTCTTAGGATCAAAAAAAGCGGTGCAAGAACTTATTGAAAGGGAAGCATCATTTCTTGAGGCGATATTAACTGTTGCATAATTTTAGGATTATAACTCAGAAAGGTCTTCAGCAGATTTTCGAACATATACCTCCACAGAAAATAGGATCTACAATCATTTTTGTGATTCTCCAAACAGGGAACAATTGTTAGAAGCATGCGCGATGGCTGCTTTTTATCATACTGAGTATCATGTTAATCTTTTTGAAGTTGCGCATGACCTCGTTTCAAAATAATTTTTTTTGGGGGGGTTCTCATCATGTTTTTCAAGATTTTTAATACTATGACAAAAATAAATGTTCGAGAAAAAATATCAAAAATGAAAAAGTATTATAGTGAAGGCACCAAATATTCGAACATGAATGGGGCATCTTCACTATTACGAAAAGCATTGTAATGTTCGATAATTTAATGCTTTGAGTATATATCTAACGTAACAAAATAAAAAAAGAAATATAGCAAATAACTTCTAAGCAGCTTCTGGTTTTTCTTCTTCGCGCGTGTAGACTGATGTTTCGCGTTTAATAATGATGGGGATAACTCCTGCTGCAAATTCTTTTTTTGCAATTTCAATAGGGTTGAAGCCCATCGCTTCTAAGTCTGCCTCTGAAATTTTTATTAAAAAAGGGGCGCCCATGGCTAATTGTAATGCGCGGCTTCCCAAGATTCTGGCTTTTTCATATTTAGTCATGTCGTCCATAGTACCACCCTTACAGTTTTGATCTCTGTTCGTCTCCGAATTTTTGTGCAAGTACAATCATCTGATCAATTTCGTCTGGCGTCAGGGGCGTACTGCCTCCTTTTTGCAAGGCGCAGATTTTTCCGTCTTCAGTTGTAGAAACTGTTAACCTTGCTTCCATAACGTCTTCCTCTTCGCGCAAAGGATCCACAAATAGTTGGTTGCCTATTTTGAAAACGGTAATTGCTAAAGGCCATTTTCTCATTGGCAATTTTGTGTCTGTGCGTGTTTGGTAATCAATTTCGTTATTTTCATATTTTGGGAAGGTTGCTTGTTTCAATGCTGCAATGGCTGCTAAGCTTGACGCGTCAATTAAGTTTCCTGCGTCGTTAATTGTGCAGATGTCAATTGTTACGATCCAAACTTTTTCTGCTCTAGCGATGCAGAGTTTCTTAACGTCAATGGCTCCCGCTTCTCGAATTCCCCTGTCTACGACCCTGGCTACTTCAATGCCTTCTGCAGAGGGTGGCCCCGGCTCAAAGCGTGGGCTTGATAATGGTAACAATTCTGCATTGACCATCAGGCTTCCTTCATCAGGGGTGTCTGGGTAAGGAGTTTCTACACTCATCTTGACTCCTGCGATGACTTCGGTGTCTCCTATTTTTACACGTGCGGATCCTTCTGCTGATTTGGAGATGTTATACTCAATAGTCACCGCTCTAAACTGATCTTTTTTTCTTCCGTCATAGCGAAGGTTTTCCTGCAGTGCTTTTTGAACGTGTTGTTTTTGTTCGTCTTTCATGCTCATTCTGATTCACCCAAAAATTTTTCTTTCAGTGCCTGTTTTTGCACTTCATAGATTTTTTGACAAACTTTTTTTGCTAACTTTAATGCTTCTTGTAATTCTTGTCTTGAAAGGTCTCCATCCATTTGAAGAAGGGTAATTTCCCCTGTGTTGGGGAACATAGCTACAGGAATATCCGCAACTCCCTTTTCACATTGGTACGCTTCCTCATCATAGTTGAGATCTGCAAGAATTCTCTCGTCAACTCTTCCTACTGCAACGGATGAAACGAGGTCTTTCATTTCAAAACCTGCATCTGCTAACGCCAGGGATGCCGCGCAGATTCCCGCACATCGTGTTCCCGCATCAGTTTGGGGGAGCTCAATAAAAACATCCACAACTGTGTTGGGGTAATCTTTCAAATCTAACGCTGGTGCAAGTGCATTTTCCGTGACCATTGAAATTTCTTTAGCTCTTCTATTTTGTCCCGGTCGTACACGCTCTCCGTGTCCAGAGAAGGGCATCATGTTATAGTTGCATCGCAATAATCCTGTGTTTGGATTTTGTAAAAATTTTGGGTGCAGTTCTCTGGGACCATACACTGCAGCGTATGCCGTTGTCTGTCCTATCTTAAACATTGCGGAGCCTTCAGCATTTTTGATAACTCCTACTTTTGCCGTGATTGGCCTTGTTTCGTCAAATGCGCGGCCGTCTACTCTTGTTTTGTATGTCATGATTGTCACTCTCCTTAGCGATATCTTTGAGGGCGTCGGTGTTCTCTTTCCCCTTCACCATAATTAGGGTGTGGAGCAGGAGTGTACGCCTGTTCTTCCATTGGAGGAACTTCTTCTATTTTTTTGCCCAATTGCGTTTCCAAGTATGTTTTCACACGTTCTGTTAATCCAGAAATGTGTGCAAGGTGTTCGATCATTCTTATGGTATTAACCGCAACCAATTCTTCATTGGGGGTGCCATCGATCCAAATTAGGCCGTTTTGCCCCACGATAATTTTGCAGTTCGTTGCAAATTTGATCATGGAAACCATGCTTCCTTGTTTTCCGATGATTCGGGGAACTTTATTGGGGTTAACTTTGATAATTCTGCCACCTTGAAGTTTCCTTAATCCCGGACCTTTCATTGTAACGTCTATCAGTTTTTGACTTGTTACATTGATGATCTTTACAACAAGGTTGTCTCCCAAATTGTAATATTCAGTAAGATCTGCTCCCCTGCTGATGAAATCAGAAGTTGCGTCTTTAACCCCCAACATTGCGGGGTATGCTGTTGCGGTGTCGAGGCGCCATCCACTGAAGGAAACGTCAAAGACTTGGGTAATAATAACGTCTCCTGTTTTGGGCATGTAGCATCCTGATAACGGAACTAGTTTGATGACTTTTCCGTCAATTTCTACAAGGCCAAGGCGCTTTGCGCGAATCATTTCATGGTCTCTGTATGTTCCTTTACTGGGCAAAAATCCCATGCCTTCCGCGAGGGGTTCCCCTGGAACGACTACCGTTTTATTTTGTACTAACAATTCTTCTGTCATGTTCATTTCCTCTTGATCTCTTTCATAATTTTGTCAAGCTTTTCTTTGCTGACGTGTGTAAATTCTTTTTCTTTAGTAGTAATGTAGGCTGCGTCGATTCTTTTCAAATCAAAATCTTTACCGATAAATTTTGCTAAGGCTCTCATGCCTAATTTTAATCCATCTTCAATCGTAATTGATTCTTTGTATTCTGCGTTGAGTAATTCCTCTGCTTCAGTTTCTCCTTCCCCGATGACCGTTGCTTTAAACTCGAAATAAATTCCTGTAGGATCGGTTTCATAAAGTCTTGGTCCTTGGCTGTCTACTCCTATAACTAACATTGCAACACCGAAGGGACGCAATCCTCCTGATTGTGTGCAGATTTGTTTCAATGCACAAATATCTTTCACAACGGTTAATGTATCAATAGGTGCATCGTACGTTACACGATGTTGTTGTGCTTTGAGTTGCGCACGTTCAAGAAGAACGCGTGCATCAGAAATAATTCCTGCTGCTGCGGATGCGATGTGGCTGTCTATTTCAAAGATTTTTTCGACAGAGTCTGCGACGATGAGTTTTTCAATAATTCTTTTGTCCGTGATCAGCAGTACTCCATCAGAGCAAACGATTCCAATGGCGGTGCTTCCTTGTTTTACGGTTTTTTTTGCATATTCTACTTGTAATAGTCGTCCGTCGGGACTAAACATTGTGATTGCACGATCGTATCCCATTAATTGATGCGGCATTGGTTGCATAAGTTCACCTCGTATAAACTTGAGCTTTGTTTAATATTCCACTAACTCCAAGACTTCTGACAATAACTTGTTGATTGTCGATTTCTTTAATTAGAGTGAGGGCTGCCTTTACTTCGTTCACGTGTTTGTGGTCTATTCTTAATATTCCCTGATTGTTTTTTTGTGTTGGAATAATCATAATGCCTGCTTTTGCCATTCCCAATTCTCCTAAAAATTTGGTTATTTCTCTGACCACCAATTTCATGATACTGTTTGCGAATTCTTTCTCAGCAATTGCTTCAAATGCCAAGTAACGCTTTTTTTCCCTTTGGCTAGGCATTAATGCCTTGATGGCAGCCATTGTTTCAAAACACCTTTCATTAGGTGAGAAAATATTGTATCTTTTTCCGTTCTTTTCTCACAGCACTTTTTGTGAGTGATGGTTGTTTATAAAGGTTGTGATTGATGATTATTTACAATATTGCTATTTAAAAAAAGGGTCCCCCTTTGTACCTATGTATATAAACCACTTCATTTTGGAACAGCTATGAACTTCCAGCACATCCCCACTGTGGAGAAAGCAGATTTCCAGTTAGATGTTGCTATCAAGAAGGCTCATCGGCAGGCAGAAAAATTACGACAACAACTTCCTGCCCATAATAAATTCAGAAAATCACAGCAGATTGAAAAAATAAAAGTAGAAATCTTGTGTGCAGCCCTGATAGAAAGACTGGAAAAAATTGTTGAAACTTTTCCAAGGGTGGATGAAATGCCCCCATTCTATAACGAATTGATAAAAATAACCATTGACATTGATCAGTACAAACATTCCTTGGGTGCAATTGCTTGGGTCGTAAAACAAATTCAACACTTGAGGAAAAAAATTCTCTTAGGCATGAAAAATCCTAAAGATGCGCTTACCTTAAACGTGCTCAGAAAAAGTTGTTATGGCAGGTGCGCTTCTTTTGTCAAGCAAATAGGCAAGGATCTTATTTATCTGGAAGGCTGCAGAAAAATTATCAGGGAATATCCAGTCATTAAAACTTCATTAAAAACGGTGGTCATTGCGGGCTTCCCAAATGTCGGGAAAACAACGTTGTTGTACAAGCTCACAGGATCAAAACCGGAGATTGATGAGTACGCCTTTACAACGAAGGGGATCAACGTGTCTTACTTAACAAAGCCGGGGGAAGGAAGAAAAAAAGAACGTCTTGTGCAACTTCTCGACACTCCAGGAACTCTGAATCGTTTCAATAAAATGAACAACATTGAAAAGCAGGCATATCTTGCTCAACAACTCCTCGCAGATCTTATCATTTATGTTTTTGACGTAACTGAACCTTATCCTTTGGATCAACAGGAAAAACTTTTTGACGTTGTGAAAAACTTCGGCAAAGAAGTTCTTGTGTACTTAAGTAAAACAGATCTTCTCGACACGGACCAAATTAGACATTTCAAACATGAACATCTTTCTGTTGAACAATTAAAAGAAAAAATGTTATCGCTGCTTTGACATAAAAAAATTAATGGGACTTTAAACTATGAGCATACCAAAGAGGGATGTCATAAAAATTGGAAAAGCGAATAAGGGAGATATCCAACGAATTAGGAAAATAGACAATTTTGGAGAGGAGATATTAAGTAATTGTTCCCCTTTAGATAAATTGGATCCAAAATATAAACTTAAAAAAGGAGAGAAAAATTATTATGAAAAATTTATTCTGGGAAAAAATAAATGGTGCTATATCGCCGAAAGCGAAGGCAAGTTATTAGGTTACATTTTGTTTAATATTGAAAAGAGAGAACCTTATTGGAAAATTAAAAAAGTTGGGTATCTGGATTTGATAGTGATTGATAAAAAAGAAAGAGGAAAAGGAATTTCTAAGCTATTGTTCAAAAAAGCGTATGAAATCTTTAAAGAGAAAAAATTAGAGTATGCGAAATTATCAGTTCAAACGGATAATGATTTTGCTCATAAAATATGGAAAAAATTTGGATTTAAAGATTTCAGAGTTGATATGTATAGACAACTGCGCAAATTATAGCCTATTTGGCGCAGTTATCTAATAAGTAAACTGCGTGTACAAGTAGGCTAGAATGGCACGAGGTGAGCACTGCAGGTAGATTTTGGCTGCTGTCCATAGATTTATAAAAGAAAAAGAGTTAGTGCAAAATATGAGAATAATTTTAGCATCGCAATTGATTTGAAAGAATTGGAGCGACGGTTTGGAAGAAGTTTAATAGTTGAATAGGGATGCTTACTGTAACATTCCTATCACTCTCTTTACTTCTTCAGGGGTATGGTTTAATTGTACGCTGCTTTTTTGATAGTCCTCTTTTGTTATCATGTTGATTCCCCCTTTAATATTCTCTGTTTGGAGAAACTGACCGACTTTATTTTTTAACTCTTCTGGTTTTTCTTCAGAATACCACAGCAGTGCAAAAATATCGCAAACATCCTTGATCTTCTTATGCTCTTTATCCCTATGCTTTAAAGCATTCAATTTTGTGGCAAGCAATAACTCTGGTTTGGGCAGCCAAAGCTTCTTATTAAACTCTTTGAGTTCTTCTCGGTGTTTTTTGTCCTCAAAAACAAATCTCAATAGTGGCTCGTCTGCCGGATGAAAGTGAAAAACATCTCCGAATTTTGCAGGTACATCATCAACAAGCACATCAACGTACATCGGAAAGATAAAATGCGCTGGAATCACTTTTCCCTCTCCAATTTCCTCTTCTGTTTCTGTATGAATTTCCTTGAGTAATCGGAAAGATACAGATTTAAATTTGAGCTTATTTTGAAGAACATCCAATGATTTTGAGAGCGCGGACTTTTTCATTTGTTCCATTGTTGCATTTTTGTTGAGATGAAAGCCGAGATCTATGTCCCTGCTTCCAAGATATGGCCTGCCCTGCGCTTTTTGAAAGTTCTTGTTCACGTGCAGAAAAACCGCCCATCCGCCGAGAATACAAACTGGTTCCTCTAATGCAGAGATTACTTGTTTAAGATATTTGTACGAGGTTCTCGTTTCAAATTCAAGATACATGTTTCTAAAGCTTGACAAGGAGCATGTCTGCTGCCTCTGCCGCTGGTCCTCCTTCGGTGTATAAATCTATGACTAGTTGGAACAGTGAAACTATGAAAAGGCCATTTAATTTTCGTTTCCCGTATGTGGTGTGTTCTTCGGTTATAATAACACGAACATTACCTTTTCCGTACAGTCCTTTTTTTAAGAAAAGAGAGTGCCAAGTTTGCAAATCTTCTTCTTTGATGTAAATATCTATTCTTGAAGGGAAAAGGTGGTGTTGTACAATGTTTTCGGCTTGGTAAGTAGTGAGAGCATAGCTTAGCTTTGTTTTTTTTAGTAACTTTAAAGGTTCTTTGACCATATATTCTCTGTATTTTTTTGGCTTTTTATGGATCGCGAGCCAGTATTTAATGAGTCTACTGTGATCAATAACTTTCGTTTCTTTGACGAGTTTCTTTTTCCCCAGTTCTCTTAAGAAGAGAATGACCCACTGTCTTGTACAGTTAGCTCTTTTAGAGATTTGATTCTTACTTAATGGTCTTGGTTCTGTCAGAAGTACACGTAGTATCCTTTCCCGTTTTAATCCACGCATAACATGTAAGTAATTGAACTTATATATAAATGTTACTTACATGTAAGCAAATCTAGCAATTCATAAAGCGTGGTTACTGGGAAATGTTCCTCGAATGGAGCGCGGCGTGGCGAGCGACCGAGGGGAGCGGAGAAGCCCGCTGAAGGGGCAAATTACAGTTTTTCAATTTCTTCAAAAACTTCATTAATATTTTTTCTACGATTTACCGATGGATGAAAATAAAACATAGAGTGCGACGTATGTTTGCCAATCACATAAATTTTAGGTTTCCCATGTTCGAGATTTGACGAAATAGCCGCTCCCAATTCAACATACACACCGGTACCAGCTTCGTCAGTCATGAGTATAAAAACATCACAATTTCTGGCGGCATCAACATCTTCAACAGAATATTCACGAGCGATTTCAGGATTATTTTCGTAAGGTTTAATTGGTTTATGTAATGTCCAATCGGTGGCTATTTCGTGCCCCAATTTTTTAAATTGTTCATATAAATCTCTAACTTCTTGTTTTTTTATCAAATCTGGCTGCGAGATAAATCTTCATAAAAAATGGTAAATCGTTAAGTTTAATAAATCTTTTGCCCCAAAGGCGGATTACGCCTAACTTATAGGGTTAAACGAAGTGACAATCCCTCGAAAATTTCGACCTCGTGAGGATTTTCCCTCGAACCGCAGTTCAGAGCCGGAAAATCCGAACAGAGCTGGAGAAATTTTCAGAGATGGGGCAAAATTTGGACGGAGAAACAAAGAAATCGAAGATTTCTTGTTCAAGAAATGCAAGACATTTCTTTGAACCTGCAAGGTTTCGTAGTCGGTTAAGCCCTGTTAAAATCGTCGACCATACGAAGTATCGGTCGACCGACGAAGCCGAAGGCTGAGGAGAGTTATGACATAGGGGCACGAAATACTAAATCTTTCTATAAATAAACAATTGATTAACGCCCAATTGGAACCGTTTGTATTTTTTAATCTTAAATAAACCTTCTGTGAGGGTGTCCATAGATTTAAGATTAAAATAATTTTCATGTTCTTCCTCTACTGATTTACCTCTTAATTGATCAGAACCACGGTCTAGAAAGAATAATATCTTTTCAACAACTGGAAAGGGAGTAGTTATAATCAATAGCCCATTCGGTTTAAGAATTCTATTGATTTCATCAATAACTTCTTTAGGATTTTTAAGATGCTCAATCACTGCAACCATTGTTACATAATCAAATTGTTCATTCTGAAAAGGTATTTTATTTGTTATGTTAATAGGGGCAGATTTATTTTCTGATAAAATAATTCCAGCAGAATCTTTTTTTATTTTAATTGAACCCTGTTCATCAATGTTAATACAATCCTTACAAATTGCATTTTTTACTAAATACCCTCTTCCCCCCCCACATCTAACAAAGAAGCATCATACTTTCTAATATATTTTAATACCAGATTGTTTCTATATTTTATTGCCCAAGGTATAATAAACTTTCCAATAAAAGTAAGTTTACCATGTTCAACAATACTATTATCTGCCATAGCATTAAACAAGTGCTATGTTGATATATAAATATTCTTATTTCGTGCCCCGTAGTCATAATTGATTTTAACATCGGGCTTATGCGAAGTTGCGAGCCGAGTGGAGGAATTTTCAGGCAACCCAGAAAATTCCGACCTCCTGGCGAGCAATTTGGGAAACCGAAGTGGCCCTGTTAAATCCTCCGACGACCAACGGGAGGAGAGTGCAACGTGACCGAGCCGAAGGCGAAGGAGTTGATTTTTGGCGCGTCATAAAGTAAACTTTTAATAATAGCACTAATTTTATTATATTATGGATAACCTGAAACATATAGAAGTAGAATTAAAATTTCCTCTGCGGAATCATAAAGAATTAATTGAGAAACTAAAATCAATCGCTAAACTTGAGAAACAAGGAGATTTTCAAAAAGACACTTATTTTAATCCTGCACATAGAGATTTTCTAAGCAAGAAACCTGTTTCAGAATGGCTTAGATTAAGGGAATCTAAAAAAGGATTTAGTCTGAATTACAAAAAATGGCATAATGAAGATGGAAACAAAACGGTTTCTTGCGATGAATTTGAAACAAAAATAGAAAATCTCGATGCTCTAAAGAAACTTTTTGAAAATCTCAATTTCAAGGAGCTTATTTCTGTTGAGAAAAACAGAAGCATTTGGAATTTCAAAGATACAGAAATAGCGATTGATGAAGTCAAAGGATTAGGTAACTTTATTGAAATAGAAGCAAGAGGAAATTTTACTAATATTGAAGAGGCAAAGAAGCACCTATATAAAATTTTGGAAGAATTGGGTGCTGAAGTTGGCGAACCAGTAGAGTATCCTACTAAAATTCCTGAGGATGGGATAGGAAATACGGACTTTAATCAAGGATTAAAAGTATCAAAATTTGCTTTTCCAATATTACACTTGGATGAGTTAGTTGAGGCAATTCCTCTTAGAACATTAAAGGATAGATTTGGTTTCAATCCTCCTCAAGGTTACATATACACTGATACATTTCCAGAATTGGTAAAATACGTTAAAAATTGTGAAATGAGAAGGTTGTATTGAGATGACTGGTAAAACTTTCTTGAAAAATTTATATGAACGCCCATTTAATGCGATTAAAAAAGGTCAGAAAAACATTGAAATCAGAGCTAACAAAAATGATTTTTCTGAAAGTTCTATTAATCTTATTGAAGAAGGAGATTTCATTATTTTTAAAAAAGTTGGTAGTGAAGAGAGATTGAAATGTACTGTTGAAAGAAAGACACTTTATAGAAGTGTAAGAGAATTATTAGAAACAGAAGGAACAGAAAGTACACTTTCTAGCACCAATAATATTGAGGAAGGAATTAAATCTGTTGAATCTATTGGTAATTATAAGGAATTAATCGCTAAAAATGGTGTTTTTGCAATTAAAATAAAGAATATACATCAAATTTAGTTTTCTGATTATTGTCATGCCTGCCCTAATTTCAAGATATCAATTTCGACCGAAGGGAGTGTATATGTGCGAAGCACCGCCCCCAACTCTTTTTTGTTTTATTAAGTGAAAATTCGATTGAGTTTAACATCGGAATTTAACGAAGTTTATTTTTCAGAGCGGAGGAATTTTGAGGCAACCCACAAAATTCCAACCTCGAAAAATAAATTTGGGAGAGCAGGGGAAAACGCTTGGCGTTTTAGGCGAAGCCGACCCCGCGA
>JAGWAF010000014.1 GCA_018302085.1 Candidatus Woesearchaeota archaeon
TAATAATCATTATTTCTTTCTAGCGATCCCAGAGCGGTATAGGTAAACCCCATCGTTGATCTAATACCGGAACTATAACCTTGGATAAGGCAATTTGCGGTCAAAAAAGTAATTTTTCTTTTCACACCTGGAACCAGTTGATACTTATTTACCAAACGTTGAACGTGCTCCAGATCGCTTACTTCTTGATAGATTTTTGAACCTTCCGTTTCTGCGTTCATAATTTTCTCACAATACCCTTATTCGCATCCACTTCAACCAGATCGCCATCTTTGAGAACTTTGCTACCTATTTTCGTGCCCACGATGCAAGGAATCCCTAATTCTCTGGAGACAATTGCAGCGTGTGATGTTAATCCGCCAGTGTCTGTGATAATTGCTAAAGATTTTTTCATTACAAAAACAAATTCCGGTGTTGTCATGGCAGTTACTAAAATATCTCCCTCATTAAAGTTCTTCAGGTTATAGGGGTCTAGCACAATCTTTACCGTACCTTTTACAACATGGGTGACACCTTTGCTTGCTATAATGCCCTTTATTTCTTGGGTATGTTCCGAAACTTTTTCCTCTGCATAAAGATTCCAATACCGCAAAGCTGTTTTAGTGTCTATAACTTGTATTGCATCGGTTAGCAATATTCCAAATGCTTTTTCTCTTTTCTTAATTTCTTTTTTAATATCTTTTCTCAGAAGATTTTCAATTTCTATGGAATCAAAGTCAAGCAAGGCCTCTTTTGATAAGACATATCTTTTTGCCAGCTCACTTAACAACAAATCTTTATAATATAAGAAAATCAAAATATCTTTTTTTCTTGCATCTTGCCACAAAATAGCGTCTGTTATTGCGTCAGCAATATCCATCACTTTTTTAGGTAGAGCATATTTTATTCTTACTTCTTCTTTTTTCTTGCGCGCATTTTCTAGCGCCTCTGCAACTTTCTTCTTTACACATTTAGATAACTTTTTCTTTCTCTCACGAAAGAATTTCATATCAAGAATTTCTATTCTTGCAAAGCTGTTTTTTAACCAAAAATATCTCTTTTGATGGTCGGAAATATCTTTTGCTTCATCCAAATCTATTTCCTCCTGTTGATAAAAAGAGATCCCCAAGGGTGCCGTTAAAACTTCCATTGCGGACATAAGGTCTCCATCATCTTTGATGTGCTCCATTAATTTTTTCTGGAGCAGTTCGCTTGAACCATAATTTGATAGTTCTGGAAGGATAGCATGCGTCCAAAACTTTATTACCCATTGATGAAAATCATGCCATACCTTGATAAATTTTTTATTGGATAACAAAGCAAAATTCATTTTGTCTATTCTCCTTTCGAATTCAATAACCTTTTGCCTGTCTTTTTTCCATTTTGTTCTTGCTTTTTCTCTTTGGTTAATATACAACATATATTTGAGAAAAATGCTTTCTCCATGTTCTCTTAATTTTTTATGATCATTGAGCCAAACCATCCTGTTTTCATTCTTCAAAAAAAGAGTTTTTGGCCAGCTATGCCCAGGATAATTTTTAGGAAAAAGTGTTGTTAAACAACGATTAAATTCCCCCATGTAGAACAATTTTATAGGAACAGGCCCCCAACGAAAAATCTCTGTTTGCTGACTAAATGGATTCATTTTATTTTTCTCACAATTCCTTTGTTCGTATCCACCTCAACTAAGTCACCATCTTTCAAGACTTGTGTTGCGATTTTAGTACCTATAATACATGGCTTCTTCATCTCGCGTGCAATAATTGCAGCGTGACAAGTTACTCCACCTTCATCTGTGACAAACGCAATAGCTTTCTGCATCGCAGGTAAGAAATCTGGTGTAGTCATAGTTGTCACCAAGATATCCCCTTCTGAGACCTTATTCTGTTCACTGGCCTTTAATACGATACGGACATTTCCTGAAGCTTTTCCACGGTAAGCCGCACTACCTTTAATCTCTTTTATGGTTGAATCTACTTTGTTCAGGGAATCTTTCTTGTCCCTTAGTGCTTCACCTGTTATTAATTCTATCTGGTCGTTATGCAATAACATGGCATAGCCCAATATTCTTTCAGAGATCTTGGAGTCTTTTACTTTCTTTGATTCATTTAAGAGTTTCCCTATCTCTTCTAACAAATAATATCCTATGTCTTTTTCTCCCAAACCATATTTTACAGATAACTTTCTCCAAACCTGTTCAAGATAATACAATGCTTCGTAGAGCTTTTCAGTACGATAGTTCCTAAAATAAACGAACTCACGTAACAAATCGATATATTCTCTTTCAGATTTATTAAAAGATAGTTTATGTTTCTTCGGAACAGACTCTTCGCTTTTTAGCTTTTCCAATCTTTTTCTAAAGAATTCTTTGTTATACCCCTGTGAGAATGGCTCCCTATACCCCAAGTAAGCATATTTATCGGTATGCTCTTTTAGCGCTTTATCCAAATTGAATTTTTTATCTTTAGATGCCTTTTCTTGTATCTCCTTCAATTCTTTGATCTCCAAGGAGGACCCATTCAGTTTTTCAGGTGCTGAGACTTCCAATAGTGTCTTCATTAATTTCCCCTCCCCGACGCCTTTAGTTTTTAATATGTCTGCAACGTGCATTTCTATCGCCTTTGCTAGGGGGTGTGTCTCTGGAAGGAAAACTAAAAGATTTTTTAGAAGTTCTACTGATTCCCAAAAGGCGTCTTGTATATTTATTCTGTTATTTAGACCTCTTACGAAAGACTTCAATCGTTCTCCGTGAGAATAGCCTTCTTTTATGAATGTTCTAAATATTTTAAGGTCCTTATCTGAATATTTGCGGGTTATTTCTTCCATCCAGTTCAAATCGAAATAGAAGTCCCCATCAATTATCTCTAGGTTCTTTACATATTCTTGAATCCCGGTTAAACTTGAGAATCTTTTTTCATCGTTCCATGCATGAATCAATATGTCATCCGTTAGCGTGGCATGTTTTCTAGATAACAGTTTTTGAAAGTTTGGCTTATGTCCCGCTTCAGCCTTGGCTTCCCCAGCTTTCCTCAAAATCTTCACAACACCTTTATTCGCGTCCACCTCAACATAATCACCGTCTTTGAGAACTTTGCTACCTATTTTCGTGCCCACGATGCAAGGAATCCCTAATTCTCTGGAGACAATCGCAGCGTGTGATGTAAGTCCGCCCTCGTTAGTTACGATTGCGCCAGCCCGTTGACAAGCCGCCATCACTTCTGGGCCGGTAGTGCTTCCCACTAAAACATCTCCTTTTCGGACCTTGTGAATCGCCTCTGTTATATTATCACTGAAAATAATCTCTAGAATCTTAACCGTGCCTTTGTATATACCTGGGTTGGCGGTTACTCCTTTAATAACACCCGTGGGCGGCCTGAAATGAAAGGAGTCAAAGTCATCGCTAATTTTCTTCGCTTCTTCCCCAGATATTAATTTCCATTCAAATCTTCGCGCTAAAACCCAATAAGCCTTATTGCGATCGGAATAAGGAACATCTTTGCCGCTCATCAAATCGCAAATTTCCTCAGCACTCAACCAGGCAATATCATCTCGTCGCAAACGCTTTCCGATTTCTTCTACATACGGACGGAAAGTTTCGTTATACATAAGAAACTTGTTTAACACGCCTCGCGCATTGAATTTGATTCTGCTCATCTCTTCGAGGTTCTTCTTAAGAAGTTTGTATTTCTGGGGTTCTTTGAGTATGAGCTTCTCTGCCTTAGCTACAGAGAAGAAATTCGTGTAATAGAAGTAGCTGTTCCAGAACGATTGAAATAATCTAACCCGTTCAAGAAAGTGAAGCCTAATGTCTTCAAAAGGCATTTTACTCATCTGCGTACAATACTTTTTTGTCTCGTTCACCAGCTGCTCTGTTTTGCGCATATCAGCAAGAATGCTCTTCTTCCAGGAATTGAAGTCATTCTGATAAAAAGTTACACATTCTTTTGCAATTCGCTCTGAATCCTTTTTTGAGAGAAAAAATTTTAATTCTCTCTGCTTCCAGTCATAGACAAGAACAATATCTGTCTCTTTGAAATGCTTTGAAAAAAATCTGCAAGACGTGGTAATAAAATTAATGTCATAGTTTGACCATAAATATTCATATTCTTTCGGTTCGAGACGCTTGGGTTCGTGTTCTGCTTGCTTCAAGATCTTCACAATTCCTTTACCTGCATCAACCTCAACATAATCTCCGTCTTTGAGGAGCCGGGTTGCGATTTTTGTTCCTATGACGCAAGGTTTTTTCATTTCTCTAGAAAAAATGGCGGCGTGACACAACATTCCACCTATATCTGTGACAATTGCAGATGATTTTTGCATTAAAATAGCAAAATCAGGAGTTGTCATTGTAGTTACTAAAACTTCTCCTGACTTCATTTTATGAAAATCATCAACATTCATAACTATCCTTACAGGACCTTTCGCAAATCCTTTATTTCCTACCTCTCCCTTTATTTCTTTAACATTCTTGTCGTAGCGAGGAATCATTTGTTTTTCAAGAGCAGAAACATCAGATTCGTCAAATAGAACGCTTTCTTTACAGTCAGTACTTCCAAACAAAGCCCATTTTCTCTGATTTTTTGATTTTACTATTTTTTTTAATTTCTTTCTCTCATCAGGATTTCTTATTGCCTTTGCAATTTCTTCATGAGAAGCCCTAACCATCTCCCTATAAGAAATACCTAAAAAGCCAGCTAGGCGATAGAGATAAGGTCTCATCATATATTCGTATATGCTAGTATATTCTGCACCCGCTTGCTTAACATAGCCAACTTTTTTCATGCATTCAACAAGATATTTAAGGTTAGTAGACACTTTAATGTTCGGAGTTTTCTCCTCCAAACTTTTAAAATCCTTAATTTGATAGAAAAGTCTTTCTTGGCTAAGCTCGTCTCCAATCCAGCTAAAAATTTCAATCCATGCATATTTCTGCCTATGTTTTTCAAACTCATTAAGAAGTTTCTTGTTTTTTCTAATTTCAATTAGAGATCTATCACCTATCTTCTTTTTAAGCAATTTTAATTCTTGCTGCCGCTCAAATAATGGGGTAACAATCTTTGGAATAAGATAAGGAACATATTCCGAAGGAAGAGATTCCTTTACTATCTGCTCCTGAAGTATTTTTTCTACTATTCCTGCGAGATGCACAGCAGTAATAGCCCAGTAAAGATGCAAATCCTTTCCAATCTCTAAAAATTCCCAGAAGCTTTTCTCAGTTATTTCTTTATCTTTGTATTTTTCAGCAAATTTAATTGCGTTAGTAAAAGTCTTCTTAGCATAGTCTACAAGTTTATCTAAGAAAGCAGTATCTTTTCTTTTTATCTTTTCGTAAATCTGGACACTTATTCTATCTAATTGTGGCTTATAACGAAAAGAATAGCCGCCAGTTAAATAAAATAATACCCTTCCACTTATATTTATTCCTAAAGATGAAAGAATTTTAGGATTAAAACAAGAAGTCCAAAAACATGCGGCAAATAATTCTATTTGCCAACGTCCATGAAAATTCCAGTCTTCTGGGTTAAAATTCTTTAGCTCTGGTGATCGAAATCCTTTTTTATCTGTCTCCTTTTCTCCCGGAGCTTTCGTTTCTTCAGATTCCTTCACCAGCGTCGTTATCGGCCTGCTCTGTACAATGTAGAATTTTTCTTTCTCTCTTGCCCATTCTATGTCAACTGGAAAGTTGTAATGTTTTTCGATTTGAATGACTAATTTTGACAGTTCAATAATTTCTTTTTGGTTGAGGACTTGTTTTTTTCCCTGTGATTCGGAGAGGTCCTTCCAAATATTGCCGCCTTTTGGATTTCTGTAGAGTGCTTTGTCTTGAACATTTACCGTAACTTCTGTTATTCTCAGTTTATTCTTTTCAACAATGTAACTGTCTGGGGTGATTTGCCCCGATACAATCGCTTCACCAAGACCAAAACCTGATTCGATAATAAGCTGATTTGGATCTTGAGTAACCGGGTGTACGGAAAAGGCTATTCCAGAACATTCACTGTCAACCATTTTTTGCACAACGACAGCAACGGAAATGCCCTCTCCATGAAGTCCTTTTTCAAAGCGGTAAAATATGGCTCTGGGTGTGAATAAAGAAGCCCAGCACTTCTTGACATTTTCCAACAATTTGTCTTTTGTTGTATTCAGATACGTGTCTAATTGTCCTGCCCACGCTGCTGTTGAGCTATCTTCTGAAGTTGCTGAAGAACGTACTGCAACGAATGTGGAATTTAATTTTTTAAAAGCGTTTTTAATTTCCACAGCGATGGCTTCTGGCATTTTCTGGCTGAGTATCATCGCTTGGATTTCTTCAGAGGCTTCTTCCACCGTGTGAACTTCTTTATGATCCACTTTATGCAGGACCGCATCAATATCTGCTTTTACCCCAGTTTCCTCAATAAACTCGTCAAAAGCTTGCGCAAGAATAACAAATCCAGGCGGAATCGGGATTCCCGCAGAGGTCATTTCCCCCAAAGAGGCTCCTTTGCCTCCTGCTAGGGCAACGTCAGCTTTGGAGATATCCTTGAATGTTTTGATGCATAGCATAAGAGGCATTTACCGAACTGTGTTTATTAAGTTTATCCTTGATTTCTTATAGAGAAGTTTGAAATATACTCACTGACATAAATAATTTTGCAATAGATGCCAGTTCGTAATAAGCAAAAGACAATTTGTATAATCATTCGTGTCTTTTGCTATAATAAGAAATACTCAAACTTCTCTAGAGAACTTTGCCTGAAACATTCTCTTTTTTGCGTTTTGCAAAGTTCTCTATAAGTATTCAACTTGCAATTCAGGGACTTCTGCTGCAGGGTATTCTTCTACGATTGCGGGTTTTAATTTCATGCTTTTGAGATGACGAGCGTGGTGCTGTACTGTTTTTGTATCAGTAATCAAGCGAAGCTTTTCGGGATCGACGTCCACGGCATCAAATTGTATTCTTAATTCACGTTGCAAATCTCTTTTAATGCGAAAAAGCTTTTTCACAACCGTTTTTTTATTCATGCTTTGCAATTTCAAATGATATTCGGCGGAGGGAATAATTTCTGGCAAGTAAATAACCCCGTGCACAATCGTGCCTTCATTGGTGACTTTTTCATATTTCCGTGCAACTTGTTTTGCTCGAAGCTTCATACGCTCTTTCGTCGTCGTATGTTTCATTTTTGATGAAGAGTAATGTGCATGGTATTTTTTCTTAAGAGCATATTTAACAAGCTCATGCGCAGTTTCCTCACTATCCTGGATACTGTTATTTTTCTTCACTTTCAAATCCTTACAGAGGTGCTCATTAGAATCATTTTTTTCAAGCTCACGAATAATAATATGTTTCACTCTGCCTTTCATTGCATCAATCAAAGCTTTCGCTTCATTTTTTTTGTTCGGGAAAGCGTCGAAAACAATACTTGTTGCTGCATATTTCTGTGCATAGCGTACTTTGGACCAGTCACTTCTCTCATGCACGCTCATACGGAAACTGATTTCATCTAACCCTGCCAAGAACACCCTTTCTAAACGCTGGGGAGTTACCAATGTGGGAGGAATCAAGAGCTGAATATAAAAATCCTTTCCGAAAGCTTCTTTCAACATACCGATGTATGAAACGCAACGATCAATTTTCATAAGGGGATCTGCACCTGTAATGATTGCGCCAACCGCATTATTGACCCTGGCCTCCTCAATAACCTCATTTTTCTTCATAATGCGAGTTTCGTTAACATAGGTTAAGTCCTTACCCCAACGTCCCTTGTTAAGATCATTCTTTTTTGAAGAAATGCCCGTGAGGAAAATATTCAACATCTTCCCTTCATACGAAAGCCTGAGAGATTTCGGTAAACTAGACTTTAGAAACGACCTTCCACCCATACAGGCGAGGGTAGGCCTCTGTTTTTAAAGATGAGCTAGGAAGCTTTATTAATGAGCTGCTCAGCACAAATTTTATGGTGAGTGAAGTTAACTACAGAGGCATCGTTAGGTGCGTGCGTCACGTTCTCAACCCAACGTGTCATGGGAATAATACGCCTACCTATCGCGTAACTGTTGCAAGATTTAGTGGTAGGGGAGAACTCGGTGATAGTGGACGACATCCTATTATCGATGCACTCCACAGAGAATCAACATACTGCTGTACAACGACAGCAAATGGAGGACTTGTCGAGGCTGCTGGACTTGTTCTGCCTACTCACGAGACAGATGAGATAACCACCATCCTAAGATACTTGCATGAAGAGTATTCTTGTAACTTTGGGTGCATAACTGCAAATGGAAGGGTCGAATTAAAAGACAAAGGAGGAGCGGAATTTTTAACACTTGCGACACTCGTTGGCTATGCCTTAGCACAACAGGCACAACATCAAAGGTTTTCGCTTTTGGACGCTATGGGGTATATAGTTGGGGCGACAAGGAATATTAGAAGGTGTATGCAACGGGAAGCGATGAGCAATTCACCTTTGGCAGAACACTGGGAAAGAGCGGGGAAGGCATTCCTTGCGCACGGAATAGTGTTTCAATCTTTTGCCCAGCAAGGATCCTGCTACGACCCTAAGCAAACTACCCCTGAAGAGATTGTGAGAATGAATCTTGCACTTGAAGTTGAATCTTCAATTAGAAATATTACGAATCAATTGGGTTTACACCTGCTCGAAACTAAACTTGACCTTGAATCTCCAAAAACCCCTGAGCAACGCGCTTCAGAAATGCATAATTTCGTTCACTCAAAACCTGAAGAGGGATAATTTTAGCAAAACATTTATTAATTCTTACAAGACTATCCAGGCGATGCGCGGAATTGTTGACTTTGCAAATGTCGAGATACATCCCACAGCTTGTAGAGGTGGGTCAACAGGAATAAAATATTTCCTCTTTGTTGCATCTTTTACCCCAGAAACAGATTATTTACTAAGAGGAAATTCTAAAGGAGAATTTATTCGCGCTCTCAGAGAAAAAGAGGAAGGCTGCCCATATCGTGGACAAGGATTTTCTTGCGACGAAACAGTAGGGTCTATTGAAACCGTCTGTTTTGATCTGCCATATGAGGCAACAAAACTGCTCATAGAAAATACACAAAAACTTTGTCAATGTATGCCCACTAGGATTTCTGCGATCAAAGGATACAAACAACAATGGGAGGTAGAACCCTGCACGCTTATGAGGAGTGCTCTTTTGTCTATAGGAAACTTAACACACCTTTCCGTTCTGTTTATTTTAGGACAAATGCACAGAAATCCTGACGCAGATCTTGTTGATGTAGTTCACGAAGCAAAAAATGCTATTCTTATTGTGCAGCCCAACGATGCTTATACAAATGGGGGTAGATTATTACAAGAATCAGAACAACTTCGTACAGAACAAGGATTAGTTCTCTTAAATGGAGAAGAACTGAAATTATGTTATGATTCTAGAACAACAACTTTAGAACAAACAGCGCAGGCCTATATTCTTGAAACGCAAAAAAGATTGGCCGATGAATTGGTAAGAAGATTAAGCACTCCGTCTACTCAAAGAGCAACTCCCGTTCCTGCTCGTCCACCAACCCCTGAAACAAGGTTAGCCCAAATCAATGCAGTAAAAGGAAAATTGAGATTGCCCCTGCTGATCAAAAATGATGGCATTAGTGCACCACCTCGATCGCAGTAATCTTTATTAATAAACACAAATTTTGCTTACTATGCAAGCAGGCATTGTCAAGAGTTTTAGTGTTGATGTTAAATACCGACCAGGTCTATTTTCATCGAGACAACATGGACTCGTTATTTCGCATTGGATTCCTAAGGAAGATAATGACGGACGAGAAAAATCCAATATCTTTATCGACTACATTCTTGGAAAATTAACTGAACAATTATGGACACCAATCATCAGCAAGGGCTATACTGGTTTTGGAAATACTCACGGACCATTAGTAACGATAGGATTTGTCGTTGATTCAGTCACAGTTGAATACCTTATTGATGTTGTACAAGATGCAAGTCGTTCACGAAGAGAACTCTTACGAGCACTTGAAGACTCTGGCCAGCAATGGGGCCGTTCAAAAACATGGTATAACCAAATCCAAAAAGATTGTAAAAAGGAAGTCTACCGACTAAGGCCGCTTACCACTTTACTTGCGTTAGGACAGTTAAACAGACATCCAGATGATAATTTGGATATGATTTTACAGGAGGTTACAGAGTTTGTTCAGGACGATACCGCCTCTAATCCCATTTCATTTTCTGAGATACAACGCCTTCTTGAAGACTCAGAATCACTCCGTAGACAAAGAGGGCTTGTTATTCATCCAAACGAAGTAGCTCAGGTTCCATACTTTTTTAATCAACGATTAAGGGAATACGTGGAAAATTTGATGAAAACGACAGAAGAAGAGCTTACGACGCTATTAGGAGAAAGCGCCAATACACCCCAAGCTCAGTCCCCATTGATTGTTATGCCCCATAAGGAAACGCTTCTCGAGAGAAGAAATTATGTAAGAGGGGTGCTTGACCTTCCACCTTTAAAATCATCCGACCGCCCATTTGTTTAAGAATATTCTAAAAATATTTTTGAATAGATACTTATTTGGTTTTTTGCACAAAGATTGGAGGAATAATTTCTGAAAACCAAAAACTATAGAAATAGTTTTTGGTAATTTTGAAAAATCTGATTTGCCGCTTCTTCTGCAGTGAGTTTTTTAATTTCCGCAATTTTCTCCACTGCTTCCTTGATGAAGGCAGGTTCGTTCATTTTTCCAGGATAAGGAGAAAGCCAAGGTGCATCCGTCTCTGTGAGGATATTTGCCATGGGCAAATGAGAAACATTGCTTTGAAATTGATCCGAACGAGTAACATTTGTAGGAATTGAGAAAAACAAACCAAGATCCGCACCTCTCTTTAACTGCGATTTCTTTCCAGAGAAGCAGTGCATGTCCGCATTGAAAAATTTTGCGTCTTCTAACAGATCAATGACTGATTTTTCTGCCTTTCTAGAATGAATAATTAAAGGCTTTTTTATTTTTCTTGCCAAATCGATAATTTTTTTGAAATTTTCAGCTTGAGGTTCTTCATCATCTGAAAATTTGAAGTCCATCCCCACTTCTCCTATAGCGATGATGTTATTCTTATTTTTTTCAATAAAAGCTAATGTTTTATCAACGGAAACTTTACTTCTTGACATGAAAGGATCTTCTGTGGAAAGTTTAACATTTGGCGGGTCAAGGGGGTAGAGTCCCATCGCTGGTTTTATAATAGGATCTTTCTTTGCAAGCTCCAACAACTTTTCATTGGACTCATGATTCACACCCTGGGTGATGATTGCTCTGATACCTGCCTCTTTTGCACGCTTTAAGACTTCGTCTAATTTATCTTTGAAATATTCGTGGTCTAAATGACAGTGGACATCAACAAGGATCATTGTTTGACTTGTTTTTATCTTCGATTAAATATCTTTCTATTCTAAATTTATCTTTTTTAATTCTCACAAAAAGCTCCCGCGACAAGCAACGGAAAAATAATGCTTGCCTCACCCCAAACTTTTACCATTCTTGCCTTGTCACTTATTTTACCCCAGGACACTGCTTCGTCAGGATTTGCGCCCGCATTCATGAAAAAAACTAAAAACGACCCCAATCTGACCTTCATGTTGATTATCACCCTGGCCAACATAGCGGGTAAATTTAATGGTGGTAAGCTTTATAAACCGCCTCTGAGTTATACGGTGCATGGCACAACTGATTGGTCGATACGTCACTGTATTCATGTTAAATGGTGTAAAGACCCAGTCATAAGGTTCTCTTTCTACATTTTTGATGTTATCTTTTTTGTAGTGTTAATGCATTTTTATCGTCACACTATCGAAATAATGGAGGCGTACAATGATCACAGTTAAAGACTTTCAATGGAAACCGGGAATGACTGTCAAGGAACTCGTTGACCAATACCAGTCCGTCGGATTTCAGAGTGTTGAACTTGCGCGGGCTTCTGAGGTCATAGTGAAGATGAAAAAGGCAGGGGCAAAGAAGTACTTTACATTCACGTCTAACATGGTAACGTCTGGACTTCGTGGGTTTTTTGCGCAGCTCGTTCGATTAAAGATGGCTGACGTCATAGTCACAACTACTGGAGCAATTGAGGAAGATATCATGCGAGCACATAATGAGCAATTTGAGATAGGATCGTTTGATGCCGATGATGTTGAGTTGTACGAAACAGGAGTCAACCGCGTTGGGAATCTGTTTATCAAAACTCGAAGTTATGAGAACTTTGAAGGAGATATGAAACAGATTTTATCAAAATTGTACTCGATAAAACCACGCTGGACGGTTTCTGACATGCTCCGGGAAATTGGTCTCATGCTCGCCGACGGCAATTCGATACTTTGTCAAGCAGCAAAACACAATGTTCCGATTTTTTGTCCTGGAATCACTGATGGATCTTTCGGCTTTCACTTATTTATGTTCCAGCAAACGCATCCCGACTTTGTGGTGGATGTGGTCAAGGATTTTGCAAACATTCTTTTTAGCACGAGCCAGGATGATATCAAGGGGGTCATTGCACTTGGTGGAGG
>JAGWAF010000015.1 GCA_018302085.1 Candidatus Woesearchaeota archaeon
GTTTAACAGCAGAGGCAGGGTTGTTTCCAGTCCTGGAACTCCGAAGGGGCAGCATGCGATGTCCTGCATCTTTTCTTCTTTCGTATGTGGGGCATGATCAGACCCTATAGTGTCAATAATGCCATTGTGAATCGCTTTCCACAGTGCTTCCTGATCCTCTTTTCTTCTTAAATTTGGTTTCATCATGCCAAAACCTTTGAGGCGTTGCACATCGTCGTTTGTAAGAAAAAGGTGGTGAGGACAAACTTCTGCAAAAATGTTTTTTGTTTTATTTTTTTTGAGAAATTCTACTTCTGATTTTAAGCTGAGGTGACATAAGTACAATCTTTTCTTTGTTTTATTTGCGTACTCTACCGCAACTGGAACTTTTTCATCCTCAGCATGTACACACATCATTCTAGAATACTGGAAAATTTTATTGATTAATAGGCCATCCTCTATGCACATATTACCTGTGGAAGGGTTCATGAATAGTTTTGTAGAAGCGACATTCTTTGCTTTCTTTATTTCTTCTGGATCAAATTGGGGGGTGCAACCAAAATGAAATCCATAATTGACGATCGCCTTTTTTGCAACTGCCCTTTTTTGTTCCAATGCTGCTGCTGTTATCGTTTGAGGTTTGCTATTAGGCATATCTAGAACAGTAGTAACTCCGCCTGCCGCGGCTGCCTTTGTTCCTGTAAGAAAATCTTCCTTATGTGCCAATTCCATATCCCTCAGGTGGACATGGCAATCAATCATTCCAGGAATCACAAAGTTATGCTGCGCGTCAATTATTTGTTCCTGCGTGACTTTGGATAGTTTTTTGGTGATGGAGAAAATCTTCCCGTCCTTAATTAGAATGTGTCGAACTACTTCCTTCTGCCCAGAAAGCAACTTTGCATCCTTAATAATCAGCATACCATCCCCGTATTAGAGATTCCTGAAAACTTTATTAAGGTTTCGGTAAAAGGGCTCAAGGAGAACGAGAGAATTATTGAGAATTATTCTTCTTTTTCCTCTTCGCCTTCTTTTTTTTCTTCTGGATGGACGATTTCTTTAACTCTTTGATCTACTCTTTTTTCAAAACCTGGCGGCACATTTTCTGTAAATAATCCTTTTCCTGCAAATGCGCTTTCCTGAGTAGACTTTTCTTCAGGCTTTGCTTCTGTTCCTTCAGTTACTTCTTCTTCCCCTGATTCCTCTCCTCCCCCCCCTCCCAGTTCAGATTTCTCTTCACCCTCCCCTTTTTCTTCTTCAACCTTTTCTTCACCAAGAAGACTGAATTCTTTTGCGTATTCTGGCTCTAACTCCTTAGGAGGCGATTCCTCTGCCTTTTTCTCCTCCTCAGATGACTCCTCTTCAACAATTTCTAACTCCCCTAGTTTATCCTGGACAACCTCAATATTCGTTCCTTCAAAGGGTTCGCCCTTCTCGACCTTCTCAAGGGAAGTATACGTTTCCAGCTTCATGCTTTTTTCTTTCTCTGCGATTACTTTGGAAAGTTTTTCATGCTCTTGCTTGATGTGCTCTTTGTGCCGATGCTCATCTACTTTTTTGCGTTCTTGATCCTCCCTGAACTGTTCTTTTCGCTGGTGCACTTCAGCTTCTTTCTCTTCAACAGTTTTCTCAAGTTCTGCAATATTTTGAAATTTTTCCTTTAATTTTTCAGGGGGAATGTCGAAGTAGGCAAAGAATTTGTCTGTTAGTCGAATCAATTTTGTTCTTCCTTTTTTAGTTCGAGTAAGGTAGCCTGCATTTTCTAATTCATCGAGATGATCGTACGCCTTGTTCGTGCGGATGTGAACGATCTCTGATTGGAGTACTGGTGCTTTATACGCGACAACAGCTAAAGTTTCCATCACTGTTTTCGTGAGTTCTATTTTTGTAACAAGATTTTTTACAACGGAAATATATTTCTCACGTAATTGCAATTTGTACGCATTCCCTTCCTGTAAGAGCATGAGGGTTGGATGATTCTCGTATTTTTTCTGTAATTCCTGCATGGCTTGTTCCACAAGGGCAAGGTTATGGCCCATGCTGCACAAGCGAGCGATCTCTGTAAGCTCTACTTTGCTTCCTGCGGCAAAGAGAATAGAATCAATCTGGTGTTTCAATTCCTCAAACTGTTCGTCGTTCATGTTTTGGAACAAGATAGTATTTCCCGTCGTCCTTAAGCTCAATGACCTCTGCTTCAATGAGGCGATCTAAAAAGGGCCTGACTTGGTCTGGAATGATACCCGTTGGTGCACTTACTTCCTCCAATGTCTTGGGGCCGCTGAGTAACAAAAATCTAATAAAATTTCTGAAAATGGTAACTGAATTCGCATCCAAAGCTTTACTCTCAAGGCGAACGTTCTTAACAACCATATCTGCCTCATGAACACGCGCTTGTAATTGGTTGAGCATGCCCGTTAATTCGCCAGCATTGATGTTAAAATCCGTAGGTTCAAGAATTTCTATTGAGGATGGCATGGCTGCGAAGCAGAAATCAATTAAGGTTGAAAAATCTTTAAACCATATTTCCAGTTCTGCGAAAATACTCCAGAGTTTTCCCTGCTGCTGTGCAGGAGCAAGGTCTTTTTTAACAATTGTAAAAACATCAGACTGCTCCAATTTTTTCAGAAAGGCCCTCATCGTATCTTCGATGTGCTCTTTAGGAGAGCCTAACATTTCAATAATGGGCCGTGTAAGAATTTGCCCTTTCGTTAGGCGTGTTTGATGATCAAGGTTCTGCATGGGGATACAAGTTTCTTAGGGGTATAAAAACCTTAGGGTTGTTCTCGATACAAAAAGACGGTGAGGGAAAGCACCGTAGCAAGCAACAAGAACACCCAGGGAAGAAACTGCATGGCTTTTTTTAGAGAAGTTTGGTAAAGCACTACATCCTTATCCTGAACAGTAACAGCAGACGTTGCACGAGTTGCATTAGTTTCATTAAATGTATTCTTTACAATAATAAACCCGGAAAGATTGTACGCACAATCACCTTGCTCAACAATGGACTTGACAACAAAATAATCAACCTTGCCCTCAATACTCTTAGGTGTAAAAGACTTTCTTCCTGGGTTGTGAGTTACTTGTTTTTCTTTCACAAAAGTTCCAGAACTGTCTTCGATCCAATATTCCCATGTAAGATTCATTTTTTGAGAAATTCGGAGGGAAAAGCTGGCACGTTCGCCAAGAGAAAGGAGTTGATTGTCCACGAAAAGCGTGGCTGCATCGCATGAAAAAACAGGAGCTGCGAATAAGAAACTCAAGATAAAAAGCAAGATCCAAAACCTTTTCATGAGATAATTATAAAAAAAAGAATTATTAAACGTACCCTCGAAAAAGCCGTAAAAATACCGAAAAAAGCAAAAAAATTTCAAAAATAAAACCAAAAACTGAAAACTTTCCGAAAAATTTATCACTTTTTTCCACAACACAAAGGATAAATAAAGACAAAGATTTCCATTTCTATGGGGGACCAAATTGAACATAATTGTGGTGTTGCAGCGGTAGCTTTCTTGCGGCGACCCGATATACGCAGACATCCTCATGGAGCGTTGCCTTCTCTGCGAGACCTCATGTTGACGAACCAAAATCGGGGCGAGGAGGGAGCTGGATTTCTAGCGGTAGATGATAGTAGAATACTTGAACCGGTTACTCGAGCAGGGTCCGTCGAAGATCTTTTTCACATGGATGAAAAAGAACTCCACTATGAATTATTGCAGCCATGGTCCCATCAAAGTCTTCACCAAGCATCCAAGTTTGGCTTCTGCTTCAACGGAAACATTGCTAATTGGGAAGAGATAAGAGAGTTACTCCAGGGAATATGCAGATATCATTTTGATTTAGAGGTTGATACCGAAATATTGGAAACTATCCTGCGACAAGAGTTACGCGCTCCAAATCCTGTGCAAAGACGAACTTTAGAAAGCAAATTGAGGCGGGGATTGGTAGACACCAACGAAGAGTTAGCAAGACGATATCTAGAAAACATCACCAACAGAAAAAAAGTACAGGCCTGGTCTGAAATTTTTGCGCATTTGGCAAATCTCTTTGATGGTGCTTGGAATATAATCATTGCTCGTTCCTCCTATAACCCAACAAATGATGTCAACGGAGAACTCGTTTTGGCTCGAGATATCCAAGGATTTAGACCATTATGGTATGCTGTCTATGAGCGAGAAGGGATTTTTGCAGCTTCTTCAGAAAGCGCTGGTTTAGATTCGCTAAATATACCATCTCAATCAATCCACAGACTTCCTGAGGGGACCTTCATACAGTTCAAAGATGGTAAAATCACAGGGCCTAAAGAATATATCAGAAAAAGGGGGCAAAGACCTAGGCAGAATACTCAACCTATCGCTCACTGTTTTTTTGAAAATCATTATTTTTCACAAGCGAATAGTCGCGTCGACGTTCCTACAAAACCCAATGTCGTTATTACCAATTATGATCAGCGATATGACGCCGGAAGATTAATTGCTCAATCTGACCCCCTGAGAAAAAATCTTGATAGAGAATTAACTGTGGTTGTAGCAGTACCCAATGCTGCAAGACCTTTTGCTGAAGGATTAGCGGAAGGTCTGGGGTTATCCGCAAGGCAAGAGATCATTAAGGTACACGAAGGAGGGGGGTCAAGAACATTTTTACGTGATCATGGAGAACGAAAAATCGAGCGAGCGTATAGTTTCAATCCTTCACTGCAAGGAAAAAGGGTAATCCTGGCCGATGACAGCATTGTACGATTGAACACATTACCTGAAGTCATTGCCGCCTTAGTGGTCCGAGGGGTATCAGAAATCCACGCACGCATTGGAACACCGCCTATCATAGGGCCTTGCTATTATGGAATTAATATACGGACTTTACAAGAACTTGGCGCGGCAGATTATGCGGAGCAGTATAGGTTACAATGTACAGCTCAAAGAAAAAAAGTTGACATGGATGAAATGGTCAGATTTATTGAAGGAAGTATGCTTCCTCGTATCAACGATAAAGTTCGTAGTCTCCTACAAGAAAGATATCAATGGGATACTAGTGACTTGCCTGCGCAACCCCTTCGCTCATTACGTTACTTGCGACATAGTGAATTAAAGGCAACATATAACAAAATTGGTGTGCTCCCTGAACAACTTTGCATGGGTTGTTTGTATAATCGATACCCAACAGAGGCGGGACAACAAAGATACGAACAGGAACGTATTTCTACTTTTGGTAAAAGATAGCACTCCTCAGTAGTACCAAAAGATTAAAATATGCTGCTTCCTGAGGAGAGTAAAAAGGGGTGTAGAATAAGATGGGTTTGTTTTCTAAAAAGAAGACTGAGATGGATCTTCCTCCAGCTCCTCCTGCGGAGTTTAAGAAAGTCAATTTGGAAGAGTTAGAGATGCCTGCTCCCCCTCCCTTACCTGATCTTGGAGAAATGCGAGGCAAAGGAGATTTTCCCATGATTACCCCAGGAGAAGAATTACCAGAACTCCCTCCGATTCCTCCTGAAGAAGAATTTCAACATATTCCTGAAGAAGAAGCGGTACAGGCACCGAAAGAAAAAGCCCCTGAACCTGTCCAAAGAGTCCGGCAAAAACCAGCGAGAACCCCTATACCTCAAGAACCCCTCTTGAGAGAAGAACCAACTCCTACAGCACCCATCACAAAACATCTTTTTGTTAGCGTGCAAGATTATAAAATTGTTTTCGACAACGTTGAACTTATAAAAAATAAATTGAAACAAACAGACGACATCCTAGTAAGGCTTCATGAAATTAAAAAGGAGCAGGAAGACGGTCTCGAAGCATGGAAGCAGCACCTTGAAAATGTGCAGCAGAAATTGGTATATGTGGACCAGATGCTCTTCAAAGGAGGATAATTATGAGTGACGAAATGCCCATCTTTGTAAAAATTGAAGAATACAAAAACATTGTAGACGTTTTGCGCTTGACTCAGGAAAAACTTGAGAAAGCAAAAATGCTTATTTCGAAAATTCAGGAATTGAAGCAGCAGGAAGATGCTGAGTTAGATGCCTGGCAATCAGAGATTGAAGACATCGATGGAAGACTTGATCTCATTAACAAAACTCTTTTAGAGCCTGAGATGTAGTATGAAGAAGAAAGAAATCGTTGAGGAAGTGTACTACGTTGGTATTCGTGAACCAGTCGAATTACGCAAGGAAATGCTCCTCAGTTCTCGCAGTGTGATTCAATCCCTAAAAAAGTACGAGCTTTTCAAAGAGTTAAGGAAAGAAAAGTTATCCTACACGTACGAGCTCCGCAGAGTCATGGAAGAGTTGGCAGTACTCAATAAAAGGCTAAGGAGATATTTGCCCGCTTCAAAAATGCGTGCCGCGGAATTAACCCAGGAGAAAAAAGTCACTCAACAAACTCCTCCACCCGCTCGAGTAAAAGAAAAGCAGCTCCTTGAAGAACCCAGAACAAGACTTGAACTTCTTGAAGGCGAACTCGACAAAATCGAGGATCAGTTGGACAAATTAAGATAGCGAATTCTCATAAAGTGACGCAGCGTCATAGAAAATCTGCGCAATAACTTTATAAATCACTGCCCCATTCAAAATACTGAGGGGTTAGCGAAGTGGTCAAACGTGACAGACTCAAGACACTTCAAAATCCGAGTGCTCAACGAGTGCAATGAAGAACCGTGTTAGTCATCTGTTGACTTAGTGTCTTCGAGGGTTCGAATCCCTCACCCCTCAGATTTATTTTGGGCCATTAAGCAAAAGCGAAATGGACCCCAGGCTGATAAGGATTTATCCTTATGTGAGAATCAATCACACCTTCACGTTTTCTACAGAGAACTTTGCAAAACGCAAAAAAGAGAATGTTTCAGGCAAAGTTCTCTAGAGAAGTTTGAGTATTTCTCATTATTTAGAAACGGACATAACTTTTATGGCATTACTGTCCGTTTCTAAGTAGAAAACGACCATTTTTTTTATACTTAAGAATGGAAAAATCAAAAATGAAGAAAATATTCCTCATATTATTTCTCACAGCTTTTCTTACTGCTTGCGGCGAAGCAGAGATCTTCTGCAAGGACGAGTACATGGCTGAGTTTGAAGCTCAGTACCATGACTGGATTGGTGATCGTGTCAATCCCAAATTTGAAAGTCTAGGAGTAGAAATGGGCTCTGCCGGCTTGAGGAGAATAGAACTTGAGATTGACAGACTACAAAAGCAATGGTCGAAAGCTTACGATAAAAAGAAAGAACTGGAGAAAGAACCACCAAGTCCAGAAATAGACGCAGAAATTGACAAACTCAGTGATCAGATGACTGAATTAATTGACAAGGAAAATGAACTTTATGAAAAGAAAAAAGAATTTGCAAAAGAATTAGAAAAGGCTTTGGTAAGAGAAGGTCATCATAAATTCTATGTTTTGGAAGGTTGTGCAAACAGACTTGTCGAAAAGTTTGGTATGCCTTTTGATCTTGCAATGGAAATATGTAGTGCTTGTAACAAGAAATACTTAACACCTGAAAGAACCCAGTCAAGATTAACACTAGAAGATGTTCGAAGAGATTCTTTACGTGAACCAAAACAAGGTAGTTTGTTGAAACAACTTAGCAATAGATCAAGCCTAACAGGGTATGATGACACCCCTTTAGAAAAGCCAAAAAGAGTGGAAAGATTTACTGATAAACCTCCACAGGTTAAGAATGACTGTCCTCAATGTAATGGTATAGCAAGAACTTTACAAGGTGCTTTGAACACAGTATCAAACATAAGGAAAAAATTATTTGACATAGAATCTGAAGCGATGAATGAACAAAAGTGGGTTGGAATGCTTGAGTTACGTATCCAACTTGCGGAAGAACGCTTAGCTGCTTTAGAAGATGCAGAAACATTTGCTGCCATCGGTGACGAAAAGTTAACCCTCGCAGAAGTTCTTGTCAAAAGAGAAATGATGGATGCAGAATGGGATAAGTGGAGAGATGGAGAGCAAACTGCAGAAGAGACAGAGCAGAACTGGGGGGATATCGAAAATGACCCTGAGCGTGTAAAAGAAGCTGTTAAAAAAGCAAAGAAAAGGACAGAACAAATGAAAGAAGAAGCAGAGGAGCTTTTAGAGGAAGCCAGGGCTAAGTTGGAAGAGTTAAAAGAAGAAGATTTGAAAATTAAAAGGGAACTTGAGGAAGCAAAAAAAGAAGCAGGCAGGATTATTCCTATGTTAGAAGATTGTCAAAAATTATGCTTTGAAAGAATGATACAGGATTATGTAGATGTTGAAGACGATATTGAAGAACAACCTCCAGAAGAAGGGACATATGATGCAACACCTGAGGAAGATAACAGGTGTATACAAATATGTGGAGCAGACAGATACTATTCCACAAATTCTTTAAACACATGTTCCGATATTACATCAACTTTTACAGCTATTCCAAACAAACAAATCTGCTGGGATTATTTAGTAGCAAGAGGTTGGGGAGATGGTTGTTGTTGCCAAGATATTGTAATTAGACCATCATCAAATTGCAATCCTTTGAAATTCATAGGTTGGAATAGCGCTGGCTATGCAGTAGAAGAAGGAGCTCATGCTGTCTATCCATATTGACCTGCACACCCCCTGTTTGATTTGTGTGACACAGTCCATGCATTCTACGAAGAAAATTCTGAGTGTTTACCAGTGCCCCCTACACGACCTCCTATAGCATCCAGAACAAGTCATGTTTGGTTTTCAAAAAAACATCAAAAACAACACTAAAAAAGATACATTAAAAAACACGGAAAAAAAGATGAGCCTATGACCATTCAAATTCGACCGATAGGAGGATATCAAGAAGTTGGCAGAAATATGGTTGCGATTAAGGTCGATAATGAAGTCGTGATTTTTGACATGGGCTTACATATGCCTAACTATATCACCCTGACGGATGATGAAGAGCACGAAAGAATTTCTACAGATATCCTTAGGCAAGGTAACGCTTTGCCAGATGACACTGTTTTAGAGGACTGGAAAGATAAAGTCAAAGCGATCATTCCCAGCCACGCCCACCTTGATCACATTGGAGCAATTCCTTGGATGGCATCGGAATACAACTGCCCCATTGTCGCAACTCCTTTTAGTATGGCAGTGCTGAGAAAAATCTTGCGGGATGAAAGATTTACCTTGCCAAATAAAATGATTGAAGTGGAGTCCAATGAGACGTATAAAATTTCTGAACATTTGAGCGTGGAGTTTATTCATATGACGCATTCGATTCCCCAGACGTGCATGCTTGCACTGCATACCCCTTATGGTGTTGTGCTCTATGCCGATGATTTCAAATTCGATAACACCCCTATTTTGGAATCTAAGCCTAATTACAAAGCCTTGGAAAGAATCGCGAAGATAGGTGTGAAGGCAGCGATCGTCGATTGCCTCTACGCTCCTGTTGAAGAAAAAACGCCCAGCGAAGCCGTTGCAAAAGAAATGCTGAAAGAAGTTCTGCTGGACATGGACACGAAAGGAAAAGCAGTGATTGTAACAACTTTCTCATCCCACATTGCAAGGCTTCAATCCATCGTAGAGTGTGGAAGGAAAATGAAAAGAAAAATTGTGTTTTGCGGAAGAAGCTTGGCAAAATACGTAGAAGCTGCGGAGGAAGTTGGTCTTGTAAAATTTTCAGGAATGGTAGAAATCTGTGCATTCCCCAAACATGTTGCAAAAAAGATGAAAATGGTAATGCACGAAGGTACTGAAAAGTATTTGTTTGTCGTCACAGGACATCAAGGAGAATCAAAAGCCATCCTCTCTAAAATTGCGAACAGAACCTTGCCTCTCCAATTGAGGAAGGGCGATTTTGTTGTCTTCTCCTGCAAAACCATTCCCGTTCCAATTAATCTGGAACAGAGACAAGTTCTGGAAGAAAAATTGGCTGAATACCATGTCAGAATGTTTAAGAATGTGCACGTGAGCGGACATCCTGCAAAGGAAGATCTCAGGGAATTCCTCAACATGGTAAAGCCGCAGCACATTATCCCTTTCCATGGAGTTCCCAAGATGAGCAAAGCACTGCAGCAGCTCGGCCTTGAACATAGCTACAAGCAGGAAGAAATCCACATCGTCAATAATGGACAGACAATAACATTCAAATAACTCATTCTAGTAGGGGCAGGTACAGCAGAAAAAGTCGTAAATGAGGTCATTACCTTGGAGTAAGATCAGAAGACAACACGATTGGTGCAGCGTTGCCGACGCAAAACCTGCGATCAAGGGAGCAGTAAATCTCCGTAATGACCTATGAAAATAAAGACGTTCTACTAAACCGTAGGAATAAAAACATATATAAAGAAGATCAACCTCCACGGTAGTGAAAGGGGGTACGTGGGATGAAACTTGCTTTAGCAGATCCAAGCTACTTAAAAGAGAGTATTAGCATAATTTCCGATCTTGTAAACGAGGCTCATTTTAAAATTTCAAATAATGGCATTGAGCTTGTTGCTATGGACCCCGCAAACGTTGCGATGGTTATTTTCAAGCTTCTTCCAAGCTGTTTTTCAGAATATCAGGTTAGCAAAGATGTTTCTATCGCGATTAACCTTGCCAATCTGAAACAGATTCTGAGAAGGGCAAAAACAAATGATATGGTAACCTTAGAAATTACTCAGGACAACAAGCTCCAAATCCAATTCAAATCTAATAGTATCAGAACCTTTTCCCTTCCCCTCATTGAGATGGAGGAGAAAGAACAACGAATTCCCCCACTAGAATTTCCAGTTTCTGTAATTATGGAGAGTGCCCGCTTAACGGATGCTATTGAGGACGTTGACATCGTTGCAGACGCGGTCCAACTCAGTGTTGATAATGGGAGTTTTGTCGTCTCCGCTGAGGGTGATCTCAGTAATGCGCACATCGAATTGAAAGAGGATCAGCAAACGAAAATTGTGAATGATGCTTTGGAGAAAGTAAAATCAAAATATTCCATAGAATACCTAAAAAAGATGATTGCTGGTGCAAAGCTCGCTCCTCAGGCGGAAATCCGTTTTAGCAGGGATTATCCCTTACGCCTAGATTATAAAGTCGTGGATAGGCTTCTGTTATCGTTTATTCTTGCACCACGCGTAGAGAACGATTAAGAAAAGCAAACTAAAAAAAATAGTTAGAGCTCACTTAAGTTGTACTGATCTAAATCATAGAATTCCAATTTATGGACTTTTAGCACCAAGATGCCTTTCCAATCTGCAATGATGTTACTAAATTTTTGTCTAATCTCTGTTGATATTTTTTCAAATTCAGGAGCATTTTTAGCAATAAAAACACAAGTGATATCAGTATCTCCCACAGTTGAAAATAAATCAATAACTCTGGGATGATTTTTTAAGTGTGCGATAAATTCGTTTTTTGCGTCTTCAGTGATATTTTGTAATTTAATTTTGATGTCAATGGTTAATGGAAAACCTATAACTTTAGGGTCTATGGATATCCAAAAATCAAATATTTTTTTTCTTAGCATTTCTTTGATACGTTTATTGACAGAATCGATAGAAAGATGGACTTGTTTTGCAATATTGGTAAGGCTTTCGCGGGCATTTTTCTGTAGAATCATAAGGATTTGCCTATCTTTTTCATCTAAAATTCTCGACTTTAAAGCGCTTTCATAGGGCATAAAGGTAGAGAAAATGGAGTTTATATTTAAATATATCGTAAATTTTAAGATATTTTGTCAGAAATACTTAATAAAGATAGGCATTATAAGGATATATGGAAATACCTCTGATACAAAGTCTAGCAGGGTATGCTGCAAGGCAACGAACAATCACTATAGACGACATTAGAAATATGAGTGATGTTGAAGGAAAGATATTTTTTAAAGTATTTTGCAACTTTTTAGAAGGCAAATATCCAGAAAAAAATGATACTATACTTGAAGGTGTACTTAACATAAAATCCCATGGCCATGGCATTACCATCCCAGAAGCAGTAAAGCAGAAAGGCATAGCAGCATTCCCGAAAAGGTATCTTGAAAAAAATCAAATGCCTACTCACATGGATAAGGATCTTTCTTGTTTGAAAATTCTCCATAATAAGAAGATGTTTCCAATCGAAACTTTTTTTTCAAGAACAACAAGGAATATTTTGTCGTATGCGAAAGAAAAAGGTGCAAATTGCGTAGCAAAAACATCTACAACACCCAGGATGGACAAAGAAATAAAAGAGATGCATCCTGTTACTGATTTTTTAAAATTGTTTGAAAGAAGAACAAAACAACCAGAACATATCAAGAAAATTGATGATAGAGAAGTTCCTTTATTTCCTGAAATTATTACATTCGCCCTAGAAGCTCCTTTTGTGCTATTTGAGGCGGAAAAACAAAAAGAACAATTTGTCATTGCATTGCCAGGAACATTAGGAAACCATGCCGAAAAAAACCATGAGCAAGTATTTTGTTATTTTAACAACGAAGCAATCTTTGCAAATGAAATGGCAAAACAAGGAAGGAAAATAACAATTCTTGACATCGATGCAAGTTTTGCTAACGGAACGCATCATCTTCTTTTAGGAAAACAAAATATAACTTTGATTGGGATACAAGTAAATCCAGAGATAGATCCTACAATTTATGAAAGAGATGCTATAACCCAGAAGAATAGTTTTCAATATAATCTTGAGTTAGCAACGAACGGTAAAACGTATATAGAAATATTAAAAGAAGCATTAAAAAAAATACTCGCAGACACGGACATTCTTCTCGTCACTGGCGGAGTTAACCAATACCTCTATGACAGTTGCGGTTTGTTATGTGTAGAAGCGCAGTATTTCGAAAGTATAGGGAAAGCAATTGCGGATGCTGCAAAAAAAATTCCCAAGATTATTCTTACACAAGCAGGCGGCTTCGAAAAATTTTCACATATCCTTTTCCTTGATCTTGCATCAGGAATACAAAAAAATCTAGGAGGCAAACAAACATGAAAGACTATGAACAAAGTACACAAAGCACAGAGATAGCAGCGTATTTGCGAATAAATAGCGTTGGCAAGGCATTAGAATATCAGACAAAGATGGGTGGATTAAAACCAAGAGCGGTGAGCCCATTACAAACAAGCCAAACTTATGGCGAAGTGCTAAGATACTCAGAACAAAGATTAAACGAACTAAGAAAAGTATACAAAGAAAAAGTGCCAGAAAAAGATGCAGTGCATTATGATGTTTGGCAAAGCATCCAGAGCATTGCAAAAGTATACACAGGAAATGCGCCAACTACCTACGAAGAAGCAACAGAAGCATTGAAGGCAATCGAAAAAGATTTGAAAACTCAAGACGCACTTTCATTAAAAGTAGGAAAACAAGTAGGTTTTCTTATAGAAAGAGAAGAAGATTGCGTTGGGTTTTAGGGGAATAAACATGAGCGAATATAGCAAAAGAATTACAGAAAAGGTAGTGCAAACATTGAGAGATAGTTTAACACCAAGATTAGCTACAGGATACTATGTCATGTTGAGTGCTGGTCCAGGAGTTAATGAAAAAGGTGCTCCTGGAATGTCCAGTGCCGTGGCTCTGGCATTATGCAAAAAGGCCGTTGGACCACAATATGTAAGGGCAGTAACTTTTACCCTTGATGGCTACACAAGACCCGATTGGGTTGCCAAAGCAGGGGCGTATGCTGGTCAACTTGGTGTTATTTGGGAAACAGTAGATATGACAGAGGAGATAGCACCTTACGCAAAACGGATGAACATGCATCCCGCATCTGCCGCAACAAGTTTTAGATCACTTTTTGCAAAAGAGCTTGCACATAAGCTCGGGTATCTCTCGGTAGCAGGCTGGACACTCATCTCTAGCGCATTCTATGCCGTAGATCCAATAAATGACGCAGCAAAAGTGGCACCAGTTGGAAATTTTGACAGGTCAACAACGATTGCGATAGGAGAAGAATTAAAAATTGATGGAAATATTCTTTATCAAAGACCAAGCAATGGCGCGATTGAAGAAGGAAATCGCATAATGAATCGCATATTTACACAACATAATCAATGGAAATTAGAATTATCAAGAACACTGGACATGTTTCTTTTAAATTTGCAAAGCGGAAAACCTGTTTTAGAAAGAGTTCCTGATAGCGACGATGAAAGAATAATAACCGCAGCAGGAAATGCTGAACGAGCCTATAATAATTTAAGGGGGCAGCTCGAAGTTATCATGGGGGAAAATGCACTGCCAGAAGATAGAGAAAATTTTCTTTTTGGAACTTAATGAGAAGTTTGGAATAAATGAAAGTAATAACTTTTGACGAACAACCCTTAGAGGCCCGATGCTTTGCTCTGGATGGCCCTGATATTCATCCCGAGACATATCCTGGTCAAGACTCAGTAGTATTTAGAAACGATCTAACTGGTTGTGTAATACATGTCTATAATAGAGATATTGCCTTTTGGGAGGTACTAACTTATGCTCAATGTGTTAATACTGCTGCATCATCTCTAGATGCGCATCCTTTTATAGAAAATATAAAATTTGAGGATATGCCCTATAAGGCATGCGCCCGTGTCAATCCAGTTAAGGAAGTAGGTGAAACCTTTTTTGTCATTAACGGAAATAAGAGTAAACATGCTTACACAGTTAGTCCTTTTATAGATGGATTTTCATTGTGCTGGCCTAACCAAGCTAGCGACGAAGAACAGCGAGCTGTTGCTCGATCTTTTAACATGCTCTTTTATGATGGAATTAATGAGTTTATAAGATCTCAAAGCAGGATATATGGAGTTGACATTAATCCTGTAAACGTAAAATTCGCAATTGATAGAAATCAACGAAAAATATTACTAGTAATTACAGATCTTGCAAAAAACATAAAAAATGTTACAAGACTTAATTCGAGTCTTGGCGGTGGCTAATTCCCTGTTGCCAACAAACCCGATTTTTTTGCAGCATCAAAGGATTTTTTCAAATACCATGATGCAAGTAAGAGAAAGATCACTTCGACAATCAGTGCGTAACCAAGACCGCCATAATCTAGGGGCCGTTGTGCAAGAATATTCCTAAGATTTTCAAAAACATATGTGGAAGGCGTTACTCTGGCAATTGCTGCAGCCCAGGGAGGCAATGCACTTAATGGATAAAAAACACAGCTAAACGGCTGCAAAATCCACACAACGCTCCAAGCGAGAACTTGAATTCTCTGGCCAAAACGAAAAATCAAGCCTGTGATGACTAAACCAAGAATCCAACCAAGCAAGGACAATAAAAAAATTGCGATGATTAAAAAAAATAAAGGAATGGAAAAAATATTGAAAGCGTAAAGGGCAAATGCTAGGATTGCTAAAAAAACAAAAGTCACCAAACTTCTTCCAAGTCCAAACAAAATGATAGCAATGATATGCTCGCTCACTTTTATAGGGGAGGAGAATAAATGGTACAAATTCCTTGACCAAAAGTCTTCTAAGACATAGACGGACATATCCTGGGAGGCTCTCCACAAAAACGTCCACAGAATAACCGCGCCAAGTAAAACGCTTAAGAGGTTTACCTCCGATAATTCTGTTATAAATTTGCTCGCGAAACCCCAAACTACAAGATCAATCATAGGCCAATAAAAAACATCAAAGAGTCTGTCAGCCCTAGCAATGGTGATATACCAGTACTTTAACATTAAAGCCAGAATTCTATGCCACTTCATTTCCTTCCCCTCGCAATTTTAATGAAAATATCATCCAGGGTTGGTTTTTTAATGTGCAGATCCGAAAGCAGAAAGCCTTTTGTAAAAATTTTATTCAGAATCTTATAAATTTTATCCCTCTCGCAAGTTACTTCAAAAATAATTGTGTTATCCTCGGCAAGAAGGATATTCATTTGTTCCAGCATTAAAAAATTTTTCAATTCTTCGGCTCGAGATTTTACCGTTATTTCAATCGTATGTTTCTTAATCGCTTTTTTCAATTTGTCCGCAGTCGCGATCTTGATAATTTTCCCTTTATCCATAAATGCAATACGGTCACAGAGCTCTTCCACTTCGTACATGTAATGCGAAGTGAATAAGATAGTACAACCACTTTTTTGTTGATAATTTTTAATGATCCTTCTAGTTTTTTCAGCAATGTCTGGATCTAGGCCAACTGTGCACTCATCAAGAAACAATACTTCAGGATCGTTAATGAGACCTTTGCACAAGGCAGTACGCGTTCTCTCGCCAGAACTTAAATCGGCAACTTTACGATCTGCCAAATGAGACAGTTCAAATTGTTGCATGAGGCTCATTATTTTTTGCTCGACATTTTTGACACCGTAAATTTTGGCATAAATACGCAAATTTTGTCGAATAGTGAGGGCATCGGAAAGGGGGTAATATGCAGTGCTAACGTTAATTCTATTTTTTACATATTCCCACGCTTCTTCAGGATCGTGATTGAGAATTTTTATCGTGCCAGAATCTTTTTGAAGGAGGCCAGTAATCATGTTAATCGTCGTTGTTTTTCCAGCACCGTTTACTCCGAGAAATCCGAAAATTTCACCTTTTTTTACTTTAAACGAAACGTCATCTACCGCGACCACTTTCCCATACGTCTTTCGCAAATTTATTACTTCGATGGCAAACATGTTTCATTTTCCACGTTCTTCTCTTATAAAGTTATTGGAAAATAATAAAAAGACAGCAATGTTTGCAACACTATGCTCAGCCTTTGCACGATTGTTAAAAATGAAGAATCAGAAATACGATCTTTTTTAGAACATATTCACGACTTTGTTGATGAAATCATTCTTGTTGACACGGGGAGCACGGATAAGACAAAAAAAATTGCCTCTGAATTTCCAAAAGTGAAAATATTTGACTTTGTTTGGGAAAATAATTTTGCAAAAGCAAGAAATGAGAGTTTAAAACACGCTTCTGGGGAATGGATACTTGTTTTAGATGCTGATGAACGCATTTCTTCTTTTGATTTTGATGAGGTCAAAAAAATAATTGAAGAAAATAATAAAAAAAAGATTGACGGATTTACACTTATCCAAAGAAATTACTCTCAGGATGTTAATACTCGAAATTTTATAAGTAGTTATGAAGACAAATATCCAGAAACTAAAAAATTCCGTGGATGGACAGAAAATCATGTCGTGCGGCTCTTTAGAAAAAAACCTGAGATCTTTTACTCTTTCAAAGTGCACGAGTTAGTAGAGCCTAGCATTCAGGCGATGGGAGGTAAAATCAGGAAAACAAATATTCCAATTCATCACTTTACTACAACAGAAAAAGAAAAAGTAGAAAAAAAATTGAAGCTGTACAATGATATTATCGCAAAGAAATGTGAAGAAACCCCATTTGATGATCGCGCATGGTTTGAGTACGGCATTAATCTACTAAAAATGAAAAGGGTTGGGGAGGCCACCGCTGTTTTTGAAAAAACCAGGGCCCTAAACCCGCAGCATCCCCTTGTATGCGCATACCTAATCGAGGCGTACGGAAAACTAAAGAACGCCTCCGCAATTATTGAGAGTTACAAAAGAGGAATCAGTATAAATCCAGGAGACATAAACCTCTACCTCAACATGGGGGAGATTTTCGTCGCCAATAAAAAATATGACTCTGCATTGAAAGCTTACGCTCAGGCCCTTCTAATCGACAAAAAAAGCATCGTTGCCCTCTTCGCCTTTGGAGCCTGCTCATACGAGCTGAAAGACTTTGTAAAAGCAAGGCAAGCACTGCAACACGTTCTCAAAGTATTACCCACACACCCTAAGGCAAAGGAGCTACTGGAAAAAATCAGCACAAAAGTTTAAATAGAGAAAAGAAAATACTAGAGAATAATACTTAAAAAAATGAGGTGAATAAAAAATGGCAATTTTAGGATCGAAGCACGTTTTGGGAATGGGTTCTCGTATTAATCTTAATAACGAGCTTGCAAGAGGAGCAAAAGCATTTCATAATTATGATCGACTTGTGTCGGAAATTAGTGCGAAAAATATGATTGAGGCTCTCAAAGCTTTAGGAGAGGGAATTAACCTTCTTTCCGATGTTCTCGGGAGAATTCTTCAAGCTGTTGAAATGGAAATAAATGCCCTTATACAAATGAAAACAAAATATGCTGATTATTTTAAAAAAAATCCTGAAGCACATGACGAGCTTAATGTGGTTATCCAAGACCTGAGGGCGCTTATGTCTAAGATTACAAGTCTAACAGAAAATGTTAGAACCGAAAGCCAGCGACTCGCTGCATAATTTTTTTCCTTTTAAACCATCGGCAAAACATTTATATAGACGAATGAGAGGAATAAGACAGTAATTATATTTATTAAAAAAATGAGGTGAAGTTATGACGCAGTACGTTGTTGATTCTGGTATGATTAGTAAAGATGGAAGTCGTTTACGCGCGAAGTTGTACCCTACAGGAGGGGGAAATCATTACGTTCTCATCAATATGCAAGCCGGTGCAGGAGCCTTTGAGCACTTGAGAGGTTTAAGGCCAAGAATCAAAGTTGATGTGAAGGAAAAGAAAGGCCCCTTGGAGCCATTAGACATTCGAATAGTGAGGTAAACCATGGCACGATCCACTATGCGTGTAGATCAATGGGGAAGATCTAGGAAGGCCTCTGGGCAGCAACACTTCTGGGCCAAAGGAAATATTGTCGAAGGCCCCGAAGCAGGCCGGATGATTATTCAGGTCGCTGGCCCATTTGGTGGGACTGATATCGAAATGATAAGAGGGCCACATCCTTTGCTTGGAATCACCGCCCCGGCAAGGGGGCCATTAACCGCCAAGAATATCAGGTTTATCCAATAAGAATCTTAACTTTTTATTTCCTTATTTTTCTTTTAAAAAAAATATTGTTGCAATTTCCAAAGCTTTAAATACGATTTTTCTTCGGAACAACCATGCGACCATTCCTCAAAAAGGCACTGCGTATTCTCAAATATGCTAAGCCCCATTGGAAGATTGTTGTAAGTCTTCTCCTCGTTTCATTGTTCCTTTCCGTTCTTGGACTTGTCAACCCCTACTTATTAAAAATTCTCATCGACGACGTGCTCATCAACAAAGATATCGTGCTTCTTTTTTGGCTCATGATCGTTTTCATTCTTATCTTTATTGTTGAGAGTGCTGCACAGATCTATTATAGTTACGAAACAAAAGCGTTAGGAGAACGTATTGTGCTTGACGTGAAAACGGAATTGTTCAACCACATTGAACGTATGGACATGCAATTTCATGAAAGGAAGAAGATTGGAGATACCCTGACAAGAATTGACTCTGACGTGTATGGCATCGATAGTTTTATTGGGATTGCAGTGCAGGACATTATTCTCAATCTTTTAGCAAGTATCGCGATCCTCATCGTTTGTTTTAATTTGAATTGGAAAGTAACTCTTACTTCACTTATCTTTT
>JAGWAF010000091.1 GCA_018302085.1 Candidatus Woesearchaeota archaeon
AAGTATAGGAGAACTTTTACTGTTGAAGTGTACGGGGGGGTTTCTATCGGCCCGCAGATTGACCATTTGAGAAGCGCAGATGTTGTTGTGGGAACTCCTGGAAGAATGTTAGATCACCTTTCGAGGGGAACGTTAAACTTAAGTCGTGTTCATATTCTCGTGTTGGATGAAGCTGATAAAATGTTTGAGATGGGATTTATCCAAGACGTGAAAAAAATCCTCTCAAAAATTTCACCCAAAGCTCAAAAGCTGCTCTTCAGTGCAACGATGTCTACAGAAATTATGAACATTGTGAAGCAGTTCATGAATAACCCGGAAAGGGTAAAGATGCCATCGTACGTGGACAAGAGTAAGCTCATTCAACATTATTATGATACCGAGAGAAATAATAAATTTTCATTGTTAGTGCACACGCTAAAAACTGAGGCAAAGGGTTTAGTGCTTGTTTTCTGTGGAACTCGTCACGGGGTCGATCTTGTCCATAAGAATCTTTACAAACAACATATTCGCTCACAAGCCATTCATGGGGGAATTTCCCAGCATCAGAGAAAACAAGTGATGGATGCATTTAGAGAGGGAAAGCTAGATGTTTTAGTTGCGAGTGACGTTGCAGCACGAGGCCTGGACATCAAAAACGTTAATCTCATCATCAATTATGATCTTCCCAAAACGTCTCTGGATTATGTGCATAGAATTGGGAGAACTGCAAGGGCAGGATGTGAAGGAAAAGTCATTTCTTTACTTACCCAAGAAGACCATGATAACTTTAGGAGTATTCTTCAAGACAGGTCATTGTTAATCCATAAGATGAGCACTCCTCATTGTGAACACGTAGAATTCATAAGACCTCCACGTTCTCCTCGTCCTACTTTCAGAAGGTTTCAGGGGAGAAGAAGGTTTTAGGAAGCGAGTTCTTTTTTTTTCCTTTAGCCCACTCTTTTTAAAATTCACACGGGTTTACGATCTTGACCCACACAAATTCTTTGAGATTTGGAGAGGTTTGAATAACCCATAAATCAGGGGGCTATTCAAGTCCTTTTTGGTATGTGATTGTCGTTACTGATCATAGTATCTGTTCCTAAAAGCTTTTTTGGAATGGGCAAAATGGGTCTAAAATGCCTTCTAAACCCCCTTTCAATCGCAAGCTTTTTAAAGGACTGCCTATCATACCGTTCAATATATAAGAATACATAGGAGAAATCGACAACGTTTTCTTTTATGTCAGAACGGAGGAAATAAAAATGGGAGATTTTAACCGAGGCGGCTTTCGCAGAGATTCGGGACCGCGAGAATTACACGATGCGACCTGCAGCAAGTGTGGAAATGCATGTAAAGTACCTTTCCCACCCAAGCCAGACAGACCCGTGTATTGTAGAGAATGCTGGGCAGAACAAAATCCAAGAAACAAGTTCTAGCTTCTTGAGATCTTAGCTACTTATTTTATTTTTTTTGTTTTGGTTTGTTGATGATCGAAGAAATACGTAGAGCATTCAAAAGGCCAAAACTTTTTTATATAAATGATATTCCTGTCCCTTTTTGAAGTGGTGCCTTGCGCACCAAGCGTGCATTTTTTTGTTCGAAACAAGTACAAGACCATAGATAGATCGTAATTTAAGTTTTTTGCATATCTTTTCATATTGAGAAGTTTGAAATTAGAAAGCGACACAAATAACAGGACTAAATGGTCGTTTTCTACTTAGAAACGGACAGTAATGCCATAAAAGTTATGTCCGTTTCTAAATAATAAGAAATACTCAAATCTAAACCACGATGGGTACGCGGAATTTTGGCGTGCTCAAAAACCACTGTTTATAGTGGCATGTTGCACATGCCACCAATCTATTGATTGGTGGTTTTTGACAATCTAAAATTTTATTGTTTTTTATAAGAATTCCTTCGTCTTCGAGCATTTTTACCTTTTTCTTCAAGCTATCTGCAAATCCTCCAAGACTTCCGTTGCTCGCAACAACACGGTGGCAGGGAACTTTTGGAGCGAAAGGATTTTTGTTTAAAGTAACGCCCACTGCCCTGTAAATTTGACCACGCTTACCAATGGCCTTGCCAATCTCTTTGTATGTCGTCACTTTTCCTCGAGGTACTTTAGAACAAAGTGCGTACACTTTTTTCTGAAATGGAGTGCCCATCTTTTCTGTTGATCACAAGAGGAATTTAAACTTTATGAAATTGAAGGTATAACAGATAAGGTCAGCAATAGTCTTGATAATGAATGCCTCGCGATTCCAAGAATTGTCTTACCAATATTTCATGGCCACTTTCAAGAGCAGATTGCTTATTTTTACGAATGGAATCGGGACTTTTTGAAAAATCAATGCCAAACGCTCTTAGTTGTGCGATAACTCCTGATTCACAATAACTTCCGTCCCTATCAGGGAATTTTTGAACAATTGGGATACCTTTGTAGAGTTCAGGATTTGACTCGCTATCAGCGGCGGCGCTGCCTGAGAACATCATAACTCTTTCATCTAGCGGTAAGAGAACCTTAGCATAGTCCGCTCCAAAGAAATCTTTAATAAAGTTTTTATGGCTTGCGGTGAAAAGAGCTCTTCTTTGTCGAAGAATAGTAACTAAGTCTATTCCGTCAAAATTGATTCCATAACGTGGTTCAAGAACTTGATCAAAATGGTTGTCAGAAATTACAACGGTGTAAGGTCTTCTAGCCCTAAACTCGGCACGTAAGCGTTCTGCAGCTACTGTGAGATCCCCCTCGTGATCATGGGGAATTCTACACTCTTCAAAGAATCCTAAGAGGGGTTCAACATTCCATTGCTCGTCGTCTACTACAAGGACGCGGTGTTTATTTTTTGATACCACTTATAAGTAACAATATTCTGTACTTTTAAAGGTTGCGGACTTAATCACTTAACAATGGTAACTTCAATATTATTTCTATATAGCAAATATCACTTTTAAAAAGGAAGAGGTTTCATCCTGTTTATGATTCCAAAGGTTCTGTCCCTTGATGACGAAGAGTCCGATGTCCTAACTTTGCATAGATTGTTACGAGGTGAGGGCTTTACTGTAGATCACGCGTCTTCTGTTGAAGATGCACTGTCGTTTCTCATCGATCAACAAAATCAATATGGCGCAATTATTACTGATTTCAACCTCAGTGGCGTTAATGATATTACCGGCAACCAATTTTTACGTTTAGTTAAAGGTTTAGCATGGTCTGAGGATCCTGAAATAAGCAAGGTTGTTGACACTGCGTTTGAACATGATCAGACAAATTACGATCGTTTTCTAAAACGATATGAAGGAATTGTCTTAGTCCTATTTTCTGGCAATAATTTTAGTTCTGATAAAGATCCTTGCCTAAATGACGTATTTGTCGAGCAAAAGAATCCGTACGATTCAAATTGTTCCGCTGAAAAACGTATTTTATCCTATCTACGGGATTGTTTATTTCCCGGGAACGGTTAGGATCCATAATTTTTTAAATCATTCTTCATTTTTAGATTCATGGACTTATTACAACAAATAAAAAATTTGCTTGAGCAACATAACATTACTTTCCAATTAAAACAGCATCTTCCAACAATCACTTCAGAAGACTCTGCAAGAGAGCGTGGTGAACCAATAAACATTGGTGCAAAGGCATTGCTCATAAAAACAGACGATGGTTTTCATTTGTGTGTTCTTCCTGCGGATCGAAGGATGGACATGGAAAAATTGAAAGTTATTTTCAACTCTAAAAAAGTGCGTATGGCTACAGGAGAAGAGTTAACACAAGTCACAGGTTGCACAAAAGGTGCAGTTCCTCCTTTTGGAAATTTGATTGGCGTCGACATGATCGTTGATAAAGCGCAATTTGACGAAGAATACATGGCCTTTAATGCGGGATCATTAATGCATTCTATCAAAATGAAAACGAAGGATTATCTTAATTGCATAAATCCAAAAATTGAAGAGTTTTCTATCAAGAATTAAATACGATTTAAATAATATCGGGGTAAACAATTTTTTAAAGTTTTCTAAGTTGTTACAAAACTTATTTCGACAAAGCCTTGATCTGATCTCTCAACTTTGCTGCTTCTTCAAAGTCTTGTCTTGCTATCGCATTTTGTAGTTTTCCTTCTAATGCACTACGTTCTGTCATTTCAATCGATTGATGCCACGCAACGGCTTGTCTAGCGCTCCCACCAATCACATGTAGAATCTTAAACATTGCTTGGATTCTATCTTCGTAGCGTGCTAATTCTTCTTCTTCTTTTATCCCAAACATTTGATGAACCAGTTTATCATAGGGGGTATTGCTTGTTACAAAGACTCTACCGCCTTTTTGGTGTGCATTAAGCACGATAGCCTTAAAGGCTTTGGGCCCTAAACCAAATCCAGAATTGAGATCGTCAATGATCCATACTTGATTTGGACCCAGTTCAATTCGCCTAGAACATGCAATGTTCACCTCTTCACCCATTAAATCTAATTTATCAGCATGTGAAGAGGTGAACATTGCATGTTCTAGGCGAATTGAACTGGGTCCAAATCAAGTATGGATCATTGACGATCTCAATTCAAATACCACTTCATTCTGAGAAGGATTTTTAGGCATATAATTTTCCATTCGTGAACAAATATTCTCAGTGGGCAGGTCGGGATTACGTTGAAAGAATTGTAAGTCGGTATCTAGGTCAAGTCTCTGTGTGGGTGCTAATTTTGTAACAACCAGGTCTAAGGATCCATCTTTTTGAGTTCGAATTTCAAGTTCGGCATAATGCTTTCTAAACTGGCCAAGAACAACAGGGGTATACATCATTGATCTCTCCAAGTGGATAATATCCTCGCTCATACTAACCTTATCTCCTAAGGTTATATTTAAAGATTAACTCCACAAACCTTAAAAAGAACGACGATAAAATATTGTCATGAAACTCATTTCCTGGAATGTAAATGGTATTCGAGCTTGTATAAAGAATAATTGTTTGAAGGCTGTCGAGAAGGAAGATGCTGATGTTCTTTGCTTTCAGGAAACAAAGGCTCATCCCGATCAGGTGGATAAGCTGCTTTTGCAATATCCTCATACTTTTTGGAATAGTGCGGAAAAGAAGGGCTATGCAGGCACCGCCATATTTTCTAAAATAAAGCCAATCAATATCACCTGCGGAATGGGCATTCCAGAGCACGACAAAGAGGGAAGGATCATTACTGCAGAATTTGACCATTTTTTTCTTGTAAACTGTTACACTCCAAACTCAGGGAGGGGTTTGCCAAGATTAAAATATCGTCAGCAGTGGGATAAGGATTTTCTTCATTACCTTAAAACATTAGAAAAAAGGAAACCTGTTATTGTTTGCGGGGACTTGAATGTTGCCCATACTCCAATCGATTTGGAAAATCCGAAATCGAATTATAATAAAACCGCGGGGTATGTGCAGGAAGAAATTGATGGTTTCGAAACCCTCTTAAAGGCAGGCTTTGTTGACACGTTCAGAGAATTTCATAAAGAGCCAAAACAATATTCGTGGTGGAGTTATATGTTTAATGCGAGAAAGAGAAATGTTGGCTGGAGGATTGATTATTTTCTTATTTCAAAAAATTTACGGCCAAAATTAAAAGATGCGTTTATTCTACAAAATATTATGGGTTCGGATCACTGCCCTGTGGGGGTTGAAGTCAGGGTATAACAGTCAACAACAATTTTAGTCTTTATTGAATATTTCTACAATCTCTTCAGTCTTAAGAGTTGTTATTTCATTTTGTTTGTCAAAATGTTTATCATTAGACCATATCATTGCTTCTTCCTGGCTTAATGCGCATGAGATAATGGTCACATCCTCTGGGTCAATACGCTCCATTATCTTCTTTGCTTTTTCCCAATGGGGCATAATCTCTTCTGTAGGAATAGTTTGAACAAAACGGAGTAATGTATGCCATATAGCCAGAAATTCTAATTCGGAAAAACCTGATTTTTCAAGAATTAATTGTTTATACTTTCCTATCTTTTGTAGGGACGGTTCTGGAAAACAAAAATCATGTTCAGATTTGACAATTATTTCTCTTGTGGTGGAATCTCTGATTAAAGCAGAAAGAAGAATATTAACGTCAACTACAATAATCATTTTTTGTTTAACTCTTCAAAAGTCTCTTTCTTTATTTTCCTAGAAATTTCATCAACGTCTTTCTTCGTTAGCTTGCTTTTCTTTGCTATTTTATCCATTGCCTCTAACATATCTATCCTGTTTGCTATGGATTTTCTAACTACTTCGCTCCACCTGATTTCAGAATGCTTTTTCATCCTTTCTTGAAGGTCTTCCGGCAATGCTAAAGTTATATTTCCCATTTTGATCACCTGATAAAGAATCGGTTTTTTGTCCAAGGGCTCTTTGATTTTTGGCCTTTATGTGGATTAATGTGATTACACATATATAAAGATTTTGGTTGAGCGCGGGGATTGAAGTCTGTTTAATCTGTTACTCTGACAAGATGATGTTTTGATTTCAATGATTTTCTTTTAAGTTTCGTATAACCTCTTAGAGTTAATAACATATAAACTTTGTCTTATCTTAGCCCCGAAAAACAAAAGCTTTATATATAACAATAACATTACAAATTATAGTGAAAAAGATATGGATATAACCGGCTTTAAAATCAGACCTAGTAAACATTTTATAGCCGCATGGATGAGAAAATGGGACTACGACATCCCTGGGTTAAAAAGCTTTTTAGAAAATGCGTACAAAATTGATAAAGTTGGAAAAAACAAGTACGAAGCTTATGCTCATAGCAGCAGTAAAAGCAGAAAACTCATATTTGCTAAAAACGATGAATATAAAGAAATTTTTATAATAACTGGAGCTGAAGGAAAATGAAAGCATGTCCAATATGTGAAAAGGGTCATCTCATAAAGGTTGAGGATATTAGTTTAGAACTTGAAGGTTACATCTTTATTCTAAAGGGAGAAAGATGTGATGCATGCAATGAGGAATTTCCATACGAAGAAGAATCTCAAAGGGCGATTACTGTGGCAAGGAAATTAGGTGTTTGGCCGGAGCCTATGAAGTTGTACAGACATCTTTCGAGAAGTGGCGGTGGTTTAGTCTTCCGATTTCCAACAGATCTAGAAAAACAATTACATCTTGATGAGCATACTGAAATAGCTATAAGCAAGATG
>JAGWAF010000016.1 GCA_018302085.1 Candidatus Woesearchaeota archaeon
GCATACCCATCGTGGTTTACGAAGTAAACCACCATTCAAAGAACACTCGAAAAGCAAAGCTTTTCGGTGTGCCAAAAATGCCAAACATTTTTGAGCATGATGGAATTTTTAGCGTTTAAAAATTCTAAATCTTATTGAAATCTGATTAAGCAAAAGACTTCTTTATAAAAAATAAGTACCTTCCACTATTTCTGTTCTTTTTAGAAATCTTGCATTATTTGAAAAAACAGGCAATTTTATAAACGAAAATGAATTTGTTCTGTAGGAGAACAGAGTTTGGAATTAAGCGTCTAATCAGTTTCTTGCATGTATTCTACCACGATATTAATTATTTTTTTAACGGTTTCACTACAATTCTTAAAATATATTCTATCAAGTATCTCGTTTCCGAATTTTCTAATCAGATCACTGATCAATGCATGAATAAATGATTGAGTTGCAGAATCTATACCTTGAAAATCTAAAATCACGTCTTCTTTCTTTTCTAATGCAGGGATAATCTTTTTGAGCCTGATACTTCTTGCAATATCTTTATTTTCTGCAAAACTTCCCACTGATGGAAATAGTTTAATCTCGTTCATATAAACCTTGCCTTGCGATATCTTTCTTTTTTTCTTTCTTTAATCGTCTTAATATACGTTTTCCTAATCAGATCCAACAGGAATGTGAACTCTTGCGTGGCATCTAAGGAGATGTCGACACCAACAACGGTTCCTTCCCAGAGTGAATAATCCTCTCCCTTTGAGTGTTTATCATTAAATGGGTCTGCATGGAGTGTTAAATGTTTTTGCCGTTTGCTTTTGAGCAGTTTATACATGGCATTGCCACTGTAGATCATAAAGAAATCCCGATTTACAGTAGCGATGGATTTAATAAAAAATAAACCTGCCCCTGCGTTATACTCCGTCCCCCCTTCTTTTGGTGTAGTTCCAGTTATCCCAGGCATCAATGCTAAACGAATCGCTTCCAAATGCGTTTTAGTTGGATATGCCCTGTTTATTGTCTTTTTAATGCCAACTCCGGTATCGACGATTCCTATGCGTATCGTATTACTTTTTTTATAATATTGTGCAGCTAAAATTGCTCCATATTTCGATTCCGAATGTTCTAGGACATTTCTAACTAATTCACTTATAACATATCTGATAGGTTCTGCTTGTTTAGGTTCTAAATGAAGTAAAGGGATCATTTCTGTAATAAATTTAGTCAACCCATCAGAGCTAGTAATCTGAGTAAGAGGGATAAAACGACCTGCCGCCTCATGAGGAGTTATCTTGATTTCAGATTTTATTTTTAGAAACTTGAACAGATTCATTCTTTCGAGATAGTGCCTCGATGTTGCCTCAAGTTTCTCGCAATGAATATTCGTCTTATTAAGAGCTAGCCCTAATGCTGCGACCATGGATAAAACTACAGGGTGCACAGAAATCCATTTTTTATTTGCTGTGATGTACAATTCCTCTGGTTTTGAATGATCAAATGACCTCAAAAATGGATCTATATTTCCCAAAAAGGCACTATTGGGCAGGTGTATTTGCATACCCTACCGGGAAATGGTTGTTATTTATAAAGGTTTCTCTTTATCCGGGAATCCCGGGCAATTATAATGTACCGTGAATCCCGGTAAAAAATAGGGATTTGTGACTATAACTGGGCCAAAAATGGTGTAATTTTATAAACGGATTTGTTCTAAAAGAGAATGTGGAGGTTAAGCTTTGAAGGGCTTGCTTTTTTTCCAGAACTCTTCAAAGTATGCTTTGAAAGAATCTGCAATTTCCTGGTTCATAATTTCAATGGCAAATTCTTTATTGAATTGCATCACGATAACAGTGATGTTTTTGTATATTTCGATCCATACTGGTGTTTGAACGTTTATTGGCATTAGTCTTGCCTCGCAACCCTTGAAAGAATTTCTATTTTTTAGAATTGCATCGCTTGTTCCTTGATTGAATAATAACTTACAAGAGATTCCTGCCTTTGCTCGTCTGATATGATCCCTTTCCCAATATGAATGATATCGCTCTTCCTGAAGTGGGAATATCCCCAAACAGAGATATTCTTCTCCTCTTTTTAATCTTTGATAAAATTTCTCATGCGCTGTTTGAATACCCTTAAAACCCTCGTATACATTAATTTCATTTTCCTTCGCCATTTGCTGTTTCAATAATAATTGTGGCAGGAGAGATTCTACCTTTTTTTTGTTTTCTTCTAATCTCTTTTTTCTTTCATCTATAAATTGTAGTATCTTTTTCGGTTCTGCCGCTTGGAAATATTTTGTTTTCAATCTTGTGATGTAAGAAACCAAACCTTTTTGTGCAAGCTTGTCTAAGATTTGGTAGATGATAGACCTTGCAATGCCAGAAGTTTCTACAATAGGACCTGTCGTAGTTGAACCTAACTCTAATAATGCCAAGTAAACCTTGATTTCTCCTTCGGTCAATCCTGCTTCTCGTAATGCTTCAGTGTTCATACACTCTTTTATCGCGCTTTCTTTATAAAACTTAGTATTGTACTACCAGTAGTGGTGTGGCAACCTTTAAGACGGTAGAAATATACCACTACCAAACAAGAGTTACAGAATAGCAGGTGAAATCATGACTATTAGAAAAAATCAGAGAAAAGCGAAAACGGCAGAAGCTGAAGAAGTGAAAGGGGGTATTAGTGACGTTATGACTTTAAAACTTCGATATACAAAAATGCCGTTTCAAGTTGAAGTGCCGAATGTTGGTACGTTGAATTATAGTGCTGCTTCTCGTGGTTATGTTTCTCATCCTGAAGCGGTTGCATGGGCAGAGACACAAGGAGGAGTGCTGGTAAGTCTTGGACGTCAAGCTTACATTAGAAATGCTTTGCAAGGACAAGATAATGCTCATTACTCACATCATTCTAGCACTATAGTTCTCCATGGTATTGATGATTCGACTGGCGTGATGCGTCCTTGGGAGCCTGATAAAGAAATTCTTAAATTAGTATCAGCTGCCGGTTACGCAGCACATACAGGTAATGGTACTAATCGTCGATATCATGAACTTACTTTTAGATTACAAGATAAACCCGATGAAGAACCAACAACTGATCCTCTTACTCTCGCAATAAGAAAAGCTTGGACTGAAGGAAAAGCAAGACAAGCAAATCTTTCTGATGGCAAAAATTGGGAAACCATTTCTTTAGCTGACGTTAAGGATTATGATAAAGCAAAGGCATTGCTCCAAGAAGGTCTTCCTTACTTTGTTAAGGATTTAGAAAGCATGCGACGAACTAGTCTTGATATCGGAAGTTTAACAAACACTGATCTGCAAAATAAAGGAATAATTGACGATAGTATTGTTCTTGTCCGTCCTGCGGGTCTTGGCGTCGGCGACTTCTTCAACAATGATGTTGATGCTAGCGTCCGATTCAATAACGTTAGGCTGGCTCGCGCGGTAGCCGTCGCGCCGAAAAAATAAGGGTTTAATCAATACTTTTATAATCTTCTTCTTTTATTTTTTAGTTTCCCAAGAGATTATGCCACAAAGTGGAATAAAGTTTTGTATGGGGCTACACGTCCTGTCACTATGACAAGAGTCTCCATAAAGAGCATTGTCGTGAAATTCAGTTGCGACAGCTGGTAACCCAAAAAATGGTGAACGTCTTGGAGCAACAGTGTTTATTTTTTCAGAGTGCGCAGGGCTACTGAGCCGTCCTTCCTGTCTCGGCAACGACAACAACTTCAACAACAATGATGTTAATGCTAACGACCAATTCAATAACAATAGGCTGGCTCGCGCAATAACCCTTTTATAAAGCTGCTCTTGAGATTATCTCTCGCTATTTTCCAGGAATGAGGATAGTCCCGATAGATTGTTTTGAGATGGTCATGGATGGCGGAACCCTTCATTGTGCAAGTCAATAATATCCAGCAGGAAAAATAATAATTCAAAAGCATTAAAAAAACCAGTCGTTTCATTGCTTACATGACCAAAGTGATGGTGTTCGGAACGTTTGACTATTTGCATGAAGGGCATAAAGATTTCTTCAGACAAGCGAAAGAGTATGGCGATGAGCTCGTTGTGGTTGTTGCGCGCGATGAAACTGTTGAAAAATTGAAAAAAAGAAAACCGGATCATGACGAAGAAACGCGCTTGTTCAGAGTTGTAGAACAAGAACTTGTGGATAAGGCAATACTTGGCAATCCGGGAGATAAGTACCAAGTCATTGAAGATGAAAAGCCTGACGTGCTTTGCTTTGGGTATGACCAGAAAAGTTATAATGTCAACATTGAAGTTGAACTGGCAAAAAGAAACTTGCCTTGCAAAATTGTACAATTAAAACCCTTTCAACCGGAAAAATTCAAGAGTTCTAAATTCGGAAGATTTTGAGAAAGGAAAGAATTATAGACATTTGAGCTCTTTATTACTTCTGAAATTTAAAAAGAGAAAGAACGCCTTAAAACGTTATAGTGAAGGCACCAAATATTCGAACATGAATGGGGCATCTTCACTATTACGAAAAGTATTGAGAAGTTTGAAATAATAATAAATACTCAAACTTCTCTAGAGAACTTTGCCTAAAACACCCCCCATTTTTTGACATTTTGCAAAGTTCTCTATTGTAATGTTCGATAATTTAATGCTTTGAGTATATCTGCTTCAAAATGCATAAATTTATATACTATCTAACACTATAATGAACAGAATTAGCTATTTTCGTTCATTATGACTAAAATAATGCACAAAAATGATAAGAAACAAAATAATTGCACAAAAAGAAGAAATAAAGAATAGGTCTGCTGAACAGTATATTGAAAGAAAAGTAGACCCAAAGAAATTTGAAGGCAATTTGATTAAAGTGGTTATCGGCCCAAGAAGGGCAGGCAAATCCTTCCTTGCCATACATATAATGAACAAACTTGGAAATTTTGGCTATGCAAATTTTGATGATGAAGAGCTTATTGAAGTCAAACAATATGACGATATAGTGAAAGAGGTAGATTCAATATATGGCAAGCCAAAAAATCTGTTCTTTGATGAGATACAAAATCTTCCAAAGTGGGAGCTATTTGCAAATAGGCTCCAAAGGGGAGGATATAATTTAGTGCTTACCGGCAGCAATTCAAAATTGCTAAGTCAAGAACTTGCAACACATTTGACAGGGAGGCATGTCTTAATCCACATATTCCCTTTCTCTTTCAAGGAATATATCTCTGTCGAAAACAGAGAGCTTACACAAGCAGAGATAAAAGCAAAGCTTTCAAGATATTTGGTTGACGGAGGGTATCCGGAACCGTTACTGAAAAAATTAGATTACAAGGATTACCTTTCAACCCTTTTTGATTCCATAATTTATAAAGGTATAGTCAGGAGATTTAACATCAGAGTTCCAAGAAAGATAGAAGACCTGTCATTGCAGTTGATTTCTAACACCGCAAAGGAATTCTCATATAGATCGCTCTCAAATGCAGGCAAGAACAAAAGTACTTACACTGTTCAAAAATATATAGGTTATCTAGAAGAAACATTCCTGTTTTTTGAAGTCAGTAGATTCTCTTACAAAGTAAAAGAGCAGGCATCCTTCAACAAAAAGATATACTGCATTGATAACGGATTCATACAGGCAAAAGCTTTCAATTTCAGCGAGAATTTTGGAAGATTGTATGAAAATGCTGTTGCGATACACCTCAAACAAAATGAGCTGAGAGGAGAATCAAAATTATTTTATTGGAAGAATGCTGAACAGGAAGAGGTTGACTTTGTGGTCCAAAAAGGATTAAAAGTCGCTCAATTGATTCAGGTTTGCCATAACTTAAACGACCAAAAAACAAAAGACAGAGAGATAAGAGCCATTCTTAAAGCAGGCAAGGAGTTGAAATGTGATAACCTGATAGTTCTTACAGAAGACTATGAATCAGAAGAGGGGGAAGAATGGTTTGGGATAAAAGGCAGGATAAAATACATTCCATTGTGGAAATTTCTCTTAAACGAATAACGCAGGGTATTAACCAAAACAAACTGACAATCTTTGACGATGAGAAAACTGCTATTTACTGTTTAATTCTTGTTCTTGTTCATAACTCAAACCATTTTTTAAGGCAAACTCGGCCTTATTTAATTCTCTTCCCAAATAAAAAGCATGATAAATATCAGAAACTTTTTGTTTTTGTGCCAACTTTAAACACACTTCTTCGGCAGTTTTTCCGTCAACTATTTCTAAAACAACACCTTCAGGAGATTGGTGTTCCACTTTAATAAGATTATCCTTCAAATAAATAACAAAGTTGCCTCTTGGATCATTAAGCTGTTCAATATTAACAGGATACTTACTTAAAATCTCGGCGGCTTTTTCCCAGTTTCTTTCATAAATGTGTGAACTTCCAGAAATAGTTGTTAAGCTGCCCACTTTTAAACTTAATTCTTCCGCAATGAGGTATTGTAACTTTCTTAAAGCGAGAGCATTTTCAGGCCAACCATCAAACATATCATTACTTCTAAAAAAGGCCGTCATAAACAAAGAATCTTCTTGTACTATACACTGTACCAAATCTAAACATGGGGCTTCTTCATTTTCATGGTCTTTTTCCACGTCCCATGTTACTGCTACTGCTCTTCTGGTATAAATAGAATTTTTTAATCTTTTAATTAATGAGTTAATTTGATCTATTCCTCTCCAAGATCTTAACCTACTGCCATATGTGTAATTTATCCCTTCTACTTTCTTATTAGATACTACTAATGGTAAATATTCTTCTAAATGCTCTTTAGAGAACTGAAAATAACCTTCCCATTTAATTTGATCAGGATCTTCATCGGTAATTACTACAGTTAAGTTTAAAACTTCTTTTTGATCTTCAGCATAATCACTTTTTTTAACCACTCCAAAACGCATAATAGTATCTAACACTTTTAACCAAGCTTCTCCCACATATTTGCTTTTTATTTTAAAAATTGATTTATCTGTGGGGAATTTATTAACTTTAATTTCTGGTTCAGGGAAAAATTCAGGTTCTCCATAAGACGGTAGCGGTTTCAGGTTCTGAATAATTGCTTTTAATTCACTAAAATTCCGCAAACTTCGGTGATCCAATATCTGAACATTATCTCTAAAAAGATTGATTGCATCTAATGAAATTTCTTTTTCAATAATCCTTTTCTCATCTAAACCCTCGATTAAGAAACCCTGCGATTGATTATTTTCATAGAGCTCTTCAACTCCTTCTTTTTTTAACTTAATCAATGCCTCTCCACTCCTACTTAGATCTTGTCCACAAACAATCAAGTAACGAATGTTCTTGTTAGCTAAACAATTCCTTAATAAGATACTAATACCTTTACTGGGGTTGTATAATTGTCCTAATAAAGCAAAATATTCTTGTTCTAAGCATGACGAGACTTTTTCCTTCTGTGTAAACAAAGTAATTATCCCTACTTGAGATTGAGGATTCCCTTTAATTAAAATACTAGACTTATAGTTTGGCCAAGACATTAAAAGCATTAAGAATCAAATTATTTTAAATATTTATGTTTTTTGAGTTAGGGTTCGCCGAATTAATTGAGTATAATCGACAGCAAAGTGCCAAAACACAAGATATGTCTACGACGAAGAGTGCAAAAGAATTGTGAGACAGTCTGAGGGGGCATATTCAATTTGAGCTGGGCATATTTAGAAAAAAAGGAGCTTGGAACTTATTTCTTCTTGTAAATGAAATCATGATGGTCGTAATCTTCAAAAGAAACGGTCTTACTCTGATGATCCACACCAAAAACTAAAACAAAATGCCCTAACTGGACTCTGTTAAGGCCTTTCATGTCATGGGCCAAGAACTTGTAACCATGACTAGGATCCTCTAAAATAGAATCCATCTTTTTCCGAACTTGAGAATATTCAACAGGATCTTTTTTCCTAAGCTTTGCTAACTTCTTAGCAATCTCTTCGCTGTAGAGGTCTTTATACACTAAGCTACCTCTTTTTCAAATTCCTCTCGGGAAAGATGCTTTCCGCTTACGATTTTAGCTAGCTTAGTTTTGTATTCAGGTCTTAATTCTGGTTCTAGCGAAGATTGTTCGTATTCAGTTGCGACCAGGTTTATAGCCTGAGATTTATCTCTCAAACCGAACTTCGCCTTCACAATGTTCAAAACCCTGTTTGTATTTTCATCGATATTTATTACCGCTTGTACCATGTTACATCACATATATAGATATATACGCCTCATATATAAATGTTTCTATGGAACGCCAGATTTACTTTCTATATAAAAAACAATACCACCCATTTTTGTAACCACTACAAAGTAACTAAAAACAGAAAGATTTATATATTAGTGCCACTATAGAGAATACTGTCATTAAGTGGGGTGCGTACATATGCTTTTAACAAAACAAAAATGTCCAGAATGTGGAGACTCTAATTTCTTCCATAATCGAGAACGCGGAGAAATTGTCTGCCGTAGTTGCAGCGTTGTTTTAGACGATGCTGTCGTAGATTTCGGCAGGGACAGCGCTAGTTTCGATGAGGATAGTAATCCTACAGGAGGCCGTACGGGAGCTCCTTTCGATCCGAGGGTTGCAAACAACCTTATCACCACGGTAGGAACGAGAGAAGACATTGCAAGGCTTCCTCGACATCAGCAATTGCTCATGCGCAGGATCAGGAAGAAAAACAACTGGACCTCTGCTTCTATCGAGCAAAATTTGGGCAATGCCTTAACCCATTTAGGATTAATTTCCAACAGCTTGGGCCTTCCCATTAGAGTAGAAAAGGAAGCTGCCTCATTGTACCGTATGGCTGCAGAGCGTAATTTCACAATCGCAAGGGCTATGGAAAATGTTATCGCAGCTGCAATTTACCTTTCATGCCGTTTAGATGGAAGTCCAAAAACCTTGAAGGAAATCGCTAACATTGCCAAAGTGGACAAGAAAATCTTGGGAAAAACTTACAAATTAATGGCAAGACGCTTAAACATCCAAATTAAGCCTATGTCCCCTAAAGATTTCACGGCTCGCTTTGCATCCCAATTAGGTTTAGATGCAAAAACAGAATCCAGGGCTTTGGAAATCATTGACATGGCATTGGAAAGCGACCTTACTTCGGGAAAGTCTCCCATTTCAGTGGCCGCAACTACCTTGTACTTATCTGCATTAATGCACAAACAAAGAAAAACACAAAAGCTTGTTGCAGAAACTGCAGACATCACTGAAGCAACCTTGAGGGCAAGGGCACAAGAACTCATTAAAGAGCTCAAGCTTAAAATAAGAATCAAGGACAACTAATTTTTTTATTTCTTACCATGAACGACCAAAAAATCCTAGAAGAAATCAGAATTGCCCTTGGCCAAGGCAAAGACAGTCTTAGGTACACCGATGAGCAAGGCAATATTGTTGAAATCAAAATCAGCAAAGTTAATGCCGGTGGCATTTGCGAACCGTATGATTAAGTTCATTCATAATTCTTTTTTCAATGCAAGATACTGCTCCCTGCTTAAAGTGACGCAACGAGCGCTTTGCAATTGACTGTTAATAAGAATATTCTGCTGCTTACCCCATTCCTTGTCAGAATGTGTTTTCATATACCCTACCCAGTAATCGATAAAGTTTTCTCTTTCTTCTTTATTGTCTTTTCCAGGTTTAAGCCATTTCATGTTCGATCTCTTCCCTTACCTTTTCTATCTTTTTAAAATCTATGTTTTCTTTAAAGTATTTTTCTATATGCCTCGCATCTTCCAGGTCTTTCTCAGACTTCAAATAATATTTTTTAAAAGCAATTTGCCGTTCCAAGGAAGAGATAATAAGGTTTCCTTCCTTTGTTTTTACTGTTATACAGTCTTCAAAAGCTTTTTTTGACAATCCCTTCTGTGCAAACTTCACTTCAAAATTTGGGATAACCTGGCCTTGCAGAGCAAAGCGAATTGTAGTATTTTCATGAAGATAATCATACATTTCCACGGCCGTATCGGTGTTTAAGCACCAAAATCCTGCCTTTTCGAGATCCTCGTAAAGAGTTTTGACTTGTTCTTTCGAAAGGGGTTTTATGAAAAGATCAACATCTTCGGTTGCTCTTGTCCTTCCCAAGAGTATAGAGATATAGCCACTTACAATCACATAATTGCTGTGCTTCTTTAGAATTGAAATAAATCGTAGCACTAACTTGTCCAGCTCATTTAATTCCTTGTCAAGCTCGATGGTTTGTTTGTCAATAAACTTCATTACTCCCCCATTTCTTTTTCTCTTTTTATAGTTTTCCCAGCTATCCTCTTCTAAATCAAAATAAACTTTTTAGAATCAAATTCTATCTCTTCTTCATCACGTTCTTTAACATTCCGAAATCAAGGACATTGCCGTCGTCTGCAACAATCCAACATCCAAAATCTTTTAAGTCTTGTTTTAAGTAAGGTGAAAGTATTTCTTCCCGTAAAACGTCCGTTCCGGTGGTTAACAATTGAAAACTCGGCAATACAAATAATGTTTTATCCTTATACTTTCCCGCGAGAAAACATTTGAAGCGTTCTACCCTTCCTCGTTCTTGTAACGCAACGGCAGGATGTTCATTTCCAATAATAATCGTTCTGATTTTTTTCAGTTCTTTTTCATCAAAAAGAGTGTCTACCAAAATGTCCCCGTGTGTAAAAACAATGCTTCCCGCTCTATAAAAGGGCTGTAATTTGACGTTACCCTTCTCCATTCTTTTCTTCACGATGGGATCCAGAATGATGTCATGGTTTCCTTTTACAATCACCAACTCTTTGCAATGTTGTAATAGAATGTCCATCAATCGCAGGATCTCTCTCCATTCCTGATTTGAGATTTTTCCAAATTCATGCTTCAAATCCCCGTTGATGACGATGGTTTTTATGCTCCATTTCTTCTTTTGACACACAGAAAAAATATGCTCCAATCGTTGCACAGTATCCTTGAACTGAAACCTTGGAACTAAAATGCCCTGTTTCTGCAAAGCTTCTTCGTACCCCAAATGAAAGTCTGAGAAAACCAACACTTTTTGTTTTTTAATATACAACCCTAAATCAATTGGAATAGCTTCTCTCGGAATATTCATAACAGGGTGGTGACGAATTTGCTATATAAACTTGACGTATTTTCGATAAAAAAGTCAAAGTGACCTAGTTTAATGTTGTTAATCTGGTGTGCAAAATGGTAGTCCAATTCCATATTTTTGAAGTAATCTTCTCTTTCATTGCTGGTGTTTTGCCATGTTTTTTCTCCATGAAGTTATGTTGTACTGAGAAAATTTCAAGGCGATCTTCCAATCCTATTTTGCGTTTTGCAAAACTTCGTGCTTTTCTTGTAAAACAAGAAATACGTTCACGTAATTTTGAGCAGAAGCCGTCAATTTGTGTTATTCCGATTTTATCAAGCCCTGGATTTCCAAATATTGTTTTGCTAACGATGCCGACAATTTTTTGATTGATTCTGATTTTCTTGCGTAGACCGTATCGAACTGAATCTGTGTGGAAGTTCTTCGCGATAGCTGTGATGTTTTGTTTGTTTCCATCTGTAAAAATTGTTAGCTTGCGTTTTCTAGTAGGAAAACGCAATCGCGATGCTAGCATCTTATAAAAAATATCGCATGTTTCATCGTTCCATTTTCCGACTGTAAATCCGATAAAGAATTGAGTATCCCTCTTGTAGGCAAGATAGGAGTAGTGGTTTCCAATTTCTGTGAATTGCAAATAAGGTGTTAAGCAATTTTCTTCTTTTTTTTAACGAATGCCCACATCTCATCAACCTCGATTGGTGTGAGTTTCAATTCTGTAATAAAATATTCGTTAAATTTTTTGCAATGTTGTGCAACAACATCTGCCACAGCTCTAATGGTATCAAGATGATGGTCTGTGATTCGTGCAATAGCACGAAAACCATTTTTCTCCGCAAGATGCTTACAAATTGTTATTATTTCTTTTTTCTTCAAGTGTTTATGAAAGAATGGTGTGTTAATAGTTCGTGCAAAAGTTCTCTTACAATCAACACAGCGATAACGTTGTGTTCCGTTCGCTTGTTTTCCAAAGCGAATAATATTCTTTAAACCAATTTTATTATAAGTCATGCACTTTTTGTTTGGGCATACCACATCCAATTTCCTAGCTTTTCTCATCAAGATTCACCTCGATGAAAAGAAAGAATAACTAATATATAAACAATACTATTTTAGGTCACTTTG
>JAGWAF010000017.1 GCA_018302085.1 Candidatus Woesearchaeota archaeon
TACATAACGTGTATGCGCAAGAATGTTTGGGCTCAACGCAGTGAGAAATGAGGCAAGCAGACCAGCCTTTGCCCCGTACAGCTTTTTCGCGAAGAAAAATACAGAAATACAGAGAAGTAAACCTAAAAGAATCATTGGCATGCGCGAAGCAAAGATCATTGATTCCATCATGTCCTTGTTTTGCAGCAGAAAAAATCTTCTTCCGAACTCCCACTCTTCACGTTGTTCAAAAAGTTTCTCATCGTATTTCGTATGATAAAAAAGCAACGGAAAGCCGGCGAGGAGTTTCATTAGTGGCGGATGTTCCGGATTTAAGCGATAATCATGAAATTTCAGGTAAGAAAAACCTGCAGGAATGTGTGCAAACTCATCAATCACCAAAGATTCTTGCGACATGCTCCACATAGCAAGGCCAAACATGAGTACTACAATGATTGCCAAGAACACATATTGATATTTTTCAAACATAACAGCCAAAAGCAGTGACGATTTTTAAGATTTTCCCTTAGAAACTTTTCTGTGGAGAAGTTTGAAATTAGAAAACGACACAAATAATAGGACTAAATGGTCGTTTTCTACTTAGAAACGGACAGTAATGCCCTAAAAGTTATGTCCGTTTCTTTCAAACTTCTGGCAGATTACTTTGAATAAGCGATAAATCAGGGGGTTATTCAAAGTCCTCTATAACAAAGTCAAGAACTCTTCTCTTGTTATATTTGCCTGCCGGAGAATGCTAAGCAATGTTTTGGGAAGCAACTCTTGATTTGCATGAACTGGTACTGTGACATACAACCCCCTTCCAGAAGAATCCTTTTGTACAGTGTAACATGGCTTCCCCTTTGACGCTTAATTTCGAAACCTTGCTTCTGAAGGAAGCTTACCATTTCTTTGCCTGAAATCTTCGGAAGTTTGGTCATCACACGGATAATGCAATTTCAAATGACCCAGAAAAAGATTCTGGAAGAATAAACCCTTTTTTGAGATCTTCCCTTTTAAGTCCGAGCTTTTCTAACAACAGATCGAGGTCGCCATTCTTAATCATCGTTTCTACATGAAGCTCTACTGCTTCCTTCAAATTCTTTTTTGCATCCTCAACTGAAGAACCTTGGCTGGCTACATCCAGTTCGGGACACCACGCAGAATAGCCTCCGTCTTCCTTTTTTACTACCACGGTAAGCACTAATTCTTTTGCCATGTGGATCATGTAACTTCTGAGTTTAAATAATTATCCCTTCCAAAACATGTATCAGAAATTATCTAAACTCTTGACAAACGCCACCAAGCATCTTAATATTTCTCAATGAAACTTGGTTATTTTTATCAATGGTAACTTTGCCAGGGATAAGAATTTTTTGAAAAGGTTTTCCATTGATTTGAAGATCGGTATAATTTCCTTCGTAGAGATTTTCAAAATATACTTCAAATTTCTCTCCGTTCAAATCAAGATGTCCGGCTTTTTGGACTTGTACAAACTTGCAGAATTTGTTTCCATCAAGGCAAACGTCAACGGATTGCACGATATCGTTACAACTCTTGCCCTCTTTACGATTGTCACAGTCTGCATTGTTGCAGCACAGTTTCACACCAATACATTGTTGTTGTTTATCACACCACTTTGTACTTGGTTTACAAGCGCACTCTCCTGAAGTAGGATCACATACTTGATTGATCGGACAATATTTGTTTTCACAAGTATTTTTGCAAACGCCATTATCGCAGATACTATTTTCGCAGTCAGTGTTGGAACAACAGTAGCTTTCTGGAACACATTGTTTGTTACAGACTTTGTAACCTTCCTGGCAAACACATTGAGTGCCTTGAAGAAGTTGGTTTTCTCCGCACTCCAAACGTTGAACAGGTTGAGGAGTAATATTTTGCGCTGGTTCTGTTTGAACTTGAGTGGGTGTACACGCTGAGATGAGAATCAGCAACGTGACAAGGAGTGTTGAAATGAGTTTCATAGAGACTGGCAAGGGGTTTTTATATATAAAGATGATCTTACGGAATTATTTTAAATATGGAAGAAAATAATAGGAGGCCAATTTTATAAGTAAAGAAAAATTCGAGAAAATTATGCCACAACCAGAAGTAAAAACTGAATTCGAACAAGCACTCGAAAAAGGTTTGATTGAAATAGGGCGTCCATTGGGAGAACGAAGATACATCGACACCATTGCAGTTATAGGAGAAGCACAGGCAGCAGTAAGCCCCCCACGGATAGAGGATCCTAAAGATGTGCTCGATCGCCTAGTCAATTTGGCATTTGAAGGGGATGAGCACGGCGAAGCCGAGATGCTGGCTCCCAGCCCTGAAGATCCAGGGGTATTATACGATCGAGAAACATACATCGGATCAATTTCTGTTTTATACCAAATGTGGAGTTGCGCTAATATTCACCAATGCAGGGATCCCTCGATAATTACAGGAAAAAGGTATAATAGTGAAATGGTCACGATCAAATTGTATAATGGTGAAAGTGCGGCAATAACATACGACCCTAATTATTTGGCTAAAGTAGACGAAGATTTCACCAAACAAAAGCCGAAGGAAATTGCACAAAGACTTTTTTCGGAAATCGATGGAAAAAAAATCACCCCTACTGGCTTAGTTGAAAAAATAATCGGGTTCTTACAAGAATATAGGAGGTCAAGAAAAAAGTAATTTTTACATATTTACCAGCATTGAAAGGTATTTCTTTTTCAGTCCTGCAATTTGAAAAGTTGCATAGTGTTCATTTTTTTATACAACTGTTCATTAAAATAAACAAAGTCATTTATTCATGCTCACATAAATCCTATACCCTTTGTTTTTAGCAATCTCTTTCACATTGCCAAAGACTACTTTCATGTATTCTGACAAACTTTTGCCGCCCTTCTGATGACGAGCGACAAGCTGCAAAGTTCCGTTTTTGTTCAGGTGATCTTTACTTTCCCTGATAAGTTTGAAACAAATTTCTTTCCCCGCAGTTTGAGGGGGATTCAGGAGAATAACATCAAAAGTTTCTTTTATGTTCTCAAAACCATCACTTTGAATTGCGGTCGCATTTTGGATTTTATTTTGCCTTATATTTTTTTGTGTGAGAAAAATAGCACGTTCATTAATATCCGACATAACTATCTTTGCTTTGGGGAATACTTTTGCCATCGCTATTCCTACCGGACCATACCCGCAACCGAGATCTAGGATATTTGTTACTGTTTCCGGAATATCACTTTTTTCGATTAGTAAGAATGAACCGTCATCAATTTTTGTTTTCGAGAAAACACCTGAACCTGTTGTGAAATGAAGAAGGTGACCACGCAGAGTTACCCGTACTTTTTTTTCATGCAAAGGTGTTTCTTGCTGTTTTGAAAAGTAATGCGGATTCATATTTTCAGAATCCTATACCACTCGAAGAGAATACGATCGGTCGCGCGCAGAAGTTCGTAGTCCTGACCCTGGATGGTCATGCAGTTTCCGTTGAGTACCACTTTTGTTTCAGGATCCTGTTTTAAGTAAATGACAGAAATATTTTCAGTTTGACACGTTACGATAGGACGATCAATGCAGCCTACTGTTTCATTTCTCGCACATGCACCAACCGGTTTAAGGTTAAATGCCTTTGCCAAACTTTGGGAAAGGGAAGTAGCAGACAAGGCGACGAACGAAAGATTGGCATCCGCTGGATCGTGTGTAATATAAATTTCCCTCTGATTAAACCGTGCGTCCAAATCGCCAGTTACAGAAACATTTTCCACCTCATAAGGATTGTAACGAAATGGCAAGTTATATGTTGTATTACCCTTTACCCATTGCGTGTACCAAATTAAATCAATTTTTACAAACCTAAAATTATTATACGTAACTTGAGGGTATTCTTTTTCTGGAAGAAAATATTTTGTAATAACAAATAAACCAAAAATTATGACAATAATGAGAATTACCCATAGGATTATCCTTTTTTGCCCGGGATCTTCTTTTTCAGAATCAGATTCCTCTATATTCTGGGTATTCTGGGATTCACTATCCCCTTTTCCTTCTTCTTTTTCTAATTTCTCTTTTTTAGGAACTAAAGCATCCATAGCTTCTTTCCTGAAAGGAGCGCGATGCACAGGTTCTACGTCAAGATCTTTTTTTTCCATACACTCACTGGATTACCCCATATAGCTCATAACGAAGCCTGTCAAAATGCTGCAGAAGCTGCTGCTGAGTGGGGGCTTGCAAGATAAAGCATGATCCTTCTTGTCTCAATTCTGCAAGGTCCCCCATCCGCAACGTAAGAACTGGAATAGCAGATGTAGCATTTGCACATGAAATTTCGGGAAGGGCATACCCTGTAGCATTCAAGAGTCCCCTTTGCACAATCATTTTATTCATTCTTGGAAGCTCGGATTCTAGAATAAATTGCATCATGCCCAAGATCGAGGATTCCGTAACAAAAGGATCGTACGTAATCGCGAGAACCCTTGTGTTTTTGAGGTTAGTAATCGTTTCTTTTGATAATGTAAGTGATTCGACGTCATTGGGAATGTAAGTGAAGGAAAGAGGAACCTCTCTAATTTTAGTGGTATACTGCAATTTTTGATTGTTAAAAATAAACTTGTAATCACCATAGTAATAGGTTTGCTGCTGGTCTGGATTGTAGGTCATTACCCCAAAAACGCTTAGGATCATGATGCCTGCCAGGAAAATGGTGAGGTAGATCCCGACTTTGTTCTTCTTTTCAGGCTTCGCCATGGATCGCCAAAGCAAGGCGGGGTTTAAATGTTTTATGGAAAAATTTATATATCGGCTTCGATATATCGGTATCGATATGGTGCCCAGCCCTTTAAAGATGACTGTCATGAATCTACTGGCGAAGAAACCAATGACAGGGTATAGCCTCATGCAGGCATTGGAACAACAAGTAGGATGGAAGCCCAGTCCTGGATCGGTGTACCCTTTACTTGCGGATTTGTACAAGGCAAAACTTGTCCAGATTAAAGATGAAGGAAGAAAAAAAATGTATAGCCTGACCCCACAAGGAAGAAAAGCTCTCAAAATGATTGTGACCCAAAAAGAAAATTTTCTTCGTCACTTGCAGCAGCACATGAGGGCGTGTTCATTGATTGGCAATCAAAAAGAAAATGAAGAGATGAAACAATTTTTCAGTATCATACGAGATAAAGAAAGCCACCTTGCCTGGCTTCATGAGGACGCAATTGGCTTGCGCAATATTATTTTTTCCTTTGCCGATCATCAACTCACGAGAACGCAGCAAGAAAAAATAAAAAAAATAATAAGAGAAGCTATAATCAAGCTTAGAAAAATAAAAATCCCAACCGCAGCAAGCTGCGGAGTATTACACCCAGTTAAGAAATAAATTAAAAGATAAGTGAAAAATGAAATCAAGCGTAATTGAACTCAAAAACGTCTGGAAAACCTACACTATGGGTGAAGCAGTAGTGCATGCACTCCAAGGATTATCCCTCGCCATTCGGCCAGGTGAATTTGTGGCCATAATGGGACCCAGCGGCAGTGGAAAAAGTACTTGTGTCAATATGGTGGGGTGTTTAGATTTGCCAACATCAGGAACAGTTTTGCTAGACGGACAAGATATTAGTCATCTACATGAATCAGAACTTGCTCGGATTAGAGGAAAGAAGATAGGATTTGTTTTTCAAACGTTTAATTTGATTGGAACTTTAACAGCGTTAGAGAATGTTGCACTCCCTATGATCTTTCAAAGGATACCTTTACAAAAAAGAATGGAAAAGGGAAAACAATTACTTACTTTAGTTGGATTAAGTGACAGGGCAAACCACACGCCAGGAGAACTCTCAGGAGGGCAAAGACAAAGAGTAGCTATCGCACGGGCCCTGGCAAATGATCCTGAAGTTATCCTCGCAGACGAGCCCACAGGAAACCTTGACAGCGCAACAGGAGAAAAGATTATACAATTTCTCAGACAATTACATCGAGAACAACATAAAACTATTGTGCTCGTAACTCACGATCAAAAATTAGCCAAAATGGCTGACCGTATCATCCACATAAAAGATGGAAAGGTACAGGGGTAAAACTATGAAACAAACACCAATCATTACAATTCTTTTTATCATTCTTGGGATGAGCCTTTTGTCGGGTACAACCTTTGCACAAGGATACGACCTGTTTGGTGGTGATGACGCCACGCCCCCACTTTTTGGTACGGAAGGGGAACAAACGGAAATCTCCCGATCAAGTATCACTGTTACTTATTTAAGCCAAGACCCAGACCCTGTAGAACCTGGAGAATTTGTTGATTTACGGTTTAGAGTAGAGAACTACGGATCAAATGCTGTACCAGATGTACGATTTACAATTAGCCTGGATTATCCCTTCTCGCTTGCAGAACCTGAAAAAAGAGAAATTAACTTGGGAACTCTAGGAAGGAGGCAAACAGGAGAAGATAGTGCCATCCTCTACTGGCGTGTTCGTGTTGATGATAATGCAGCGGAGGGAGAAGAAGAATTTGAATTAAGTTATACCACAAGAAATTATGGCGTTGTCTTAGACCCATACAAAGTACGCATCAGGGGAAGGGAAGCAGTGGTCGCGATCGATTCTGTGAGTATTTATCCCGAAAAACCAAAACCTGGTCAGGATATTGAAGTGAATGTAACCTTGCACAACCTTGCGGAGTCTGCCGTTGACGAAGTTAAAGTACAATTACAACTGGATAACGTCAACCTTGCACCGATTGGATCAGCAAGTGAAAAAGTTGTTAGAGAAATTTTATCAGGAGAGAAAAAAACCATCAGCTTTGACCTAGCGGCGCAGGCCAACGCTGCTTCAAAAGTACACCTTGTTCCAATCACTGTGGAGTATACCGACAAGTTTAATCAGAAACATACTCTTGACAGTCGCTTTGGAGTAACCATCTATAATCCGCCCCAGTATGAAATTGCAAAAGAAGAAACGGAAGTTTTCATGGCAAACCAGCAAGGAAAAGTTGTTATTTCAGTCTCCAACATTGGAACAAGCGACATAAACTTTGTAGTGCTTGAAATGCTAGACACGCCAGATTATGAAGTACTGTCTAACAATAAAATTTATTTGGGAAATCTTGAAAGCGACGACTACGAAACAGGGGAATATGAAATTTACACACATGAGTTGCCGCCCGGAGATACTCCTTTGAAGCTTTTAATTCGTTACAAAGATAGTTTCAACCAAGAATTTGAAAAACAAGAAGAAATTGATCTTCGAATATTTACCAATGCGGATGCGAAAAAATTTGGCTTGCTCAAAGGATCAAGTTATACAGGGTATATAGTTGCCATTATTGTTTTGGTGCTTGGCATTTTGTATTATATACGAAGAAGAAGGCATCACAAGGCAAAAATGAAAGGCGAAAGATAAATTTTATTTTTTTCGTATCCTTACGCTCTTTTATTTTTTATTATTTTGTTTATATTAAAAAAGTAAAGTGCCGTCAAGATAGGGGAATAGAGATAGAAAGATTGTAAAAAAATCAAAGATGAATTAACGGCCCAAAATAAAAAAACCTATGCTATACCATGATTGTTGATTATACCAAAGTTGCATTAACTAATTTGCGACACAGAAAACTTCGTAGCTGGCTCACCATTCTCGGAATTGTAATCTCTGTCATGTCCATTGTTGCACTGATCTCTATCAGCAATGGGTTAGAAAATGCCATTCGAGAACAATTTGAAAAAATAGGTGCGAATAGAATTTATGTTTTAGTTCCGGGAGGACAGCCAGGAACACAATCTGGGCTCAGCACCAAGGATGTAGACACATTAGAAAGAATGGCCGAGTTTAATTATGTTACACCTTATTTAATTGAAACAAGTGCGAAGCTCACGTTTGGACAAGAAATCCAATATGGAAGAATTATTGCTTGGCCATCGGAAGATGCAGAAAAACGCTTTGCTGATTATGACTTAAAATTTTTAGAGGGAAATCATTTCCAAGAAAAAGAAACTCGTGCTGCAATTGTAGGATATCTAACCGCAACCGATCTTTTCAAAAAAGATATTCACGCCAACAATAACATGTTTATCAATGACCAAAAATTTCAAATTGTAGGAGTTCTCGAAGAAATTGGAAATGAAGAAGATGACAGACAAATTATCATCCCATTGGATACAGCGAGAGAAGTTTTCAATAAGCCAGATGAAGTTCACATTATCGAAGCAACAGTCAAAACTGGAAAAAACATTGAAGAAGTCGTTGAAAAAGTGAAAAGAAATTTGAAAAGAGATAGAAACGATGAGCATTTTCAAGTATTAACACCTACACAAATCCTCAATTTTCTCGGAACAACCCTTGCCATCGTTCAGGGAATCCTTGTCAGCATAGCGACGATTTCCCTCATTGTGGGTTGTATTGGCATCATGAATTCCATGTATACATCTGTGCTTGAGCGAACGAAAGATATTGGAGTCATGAAAAGTCTTGGAGCTAGAAATAACGATATCATGTTGCTTTTTTTAATTGAAGCAGGACTTATTGGACTTGTCGGGGGGGTAATTGGTGTGGTATTGGGTATGGCACTCAGTTTTTCTGTTGGTGCTGCAGCAAAACAAGCAGGATTTGCCCTCCTCAAAATTCAATTTGACTGGGTTCTTGTTGTATGGGGATTACTTTTTGCGATTTTCATTGGAATGATTTCAGGAGCATTACCTTCAAGACAAGCTGCGAGGTTACACCCCGTTGATGCACTGAGGTGGAACCAGTGAATGAATACGTTTTCATGGCATGGAAATCCCTAAAAAGCAGAAAACTTAGAACATATTTAACTGCCCTTGGAATTATTATCGGAGTTGTTGCACTTGTTTCTTTAATTACCCTAGGCGAAGGGCTTGAAGCAGGTATTGGAAAAACGCTGGACCGATTAGGCCCACGACGCATTTTTATCGGACCCAAAGTTATTGGGGGCCTTGGTTCTGGACCACCCTCAGGGACAGGAATACTCGCGCAAACCGATGTTGATACCGTAGCAAAAATTTCATCCGTTGACTACGTAAATGCCATTCTTGTTGAAAATTTAAAAATTGAATTTGGAAGAGAAGAACGTTACAAAAATGTTCAGGGAATTAGCCTCAATGATCTGGACAAGCTCTTTGAAGAAGTTGATATCCAATTTCAAGAAGGACGATTATTTGAACCTGGAGATACCAACGTTGCGGTCATTGGGTATAAATTTGCTGAAGATTATTTTGACAAAGAAGTACGCCTCCAAAATTCGCTTTATCTGAATGGAGTGAAAGTGCGAATTATTGGAATACAAAAAGAACAGGGGAGCGAAGATCTGGATTATAGAATCGCTATTCCTCTTAAAACAATGCAGCAGATTTTAGGAAAACCTGATGCTGTTTCTGCAATCACTGCCGTTGCAAAACAAGGACAAGATGTAGATTCTGTATCTGAAAGAATTGAAAAAGAACTTGAGCGAAAAAGAAACGATGAAAATTTTCAAGTTACTAATCCAAAAAAGGTTCAGGCACAGGCGCGAGAAATTTTTGGAATTGTAACTCTTGTTGTATCTGGAATTGCATTTATTAGCCTCATTGTAGGGGGGATTGGGATTATGAATTCGATGTACACTTCAGTTTTAGAAAGAAGAAGAGAAATTGGAGTGATGAAGGCCATTGGAGCGACAAATAATGCTATACTGCGCTTGTTCTTATTAGAATCAGGATTTTTAGGATTTACAGGAGGAGCTATTGGAATTCTTATTGGGTTAGGAATCGCATTTCTTGCCATCTTTGCTATTAACCAGCTCGGAGTTGTGCAAATCGTTGTATCTTTGAATTATTCTCTTATCCTTTTTGGGCTATTGTTTTCATTTATCCTAGGAATTGTTGCAGGGGTATTACCTGCGATGAGCGCCGCGAAGTTACCTCCTGTTGATGCGTTACGATATGAGTGATGGGTTAAAAATCATTAAAAAAATATTCGGCTTATACTGATGTTGTAAGAACATATTCTTTTTTATAGTTGATATTATTTTGTTTTAAAATCCCCTCAAAGGTCAACGTATTTTTAATCGGGATCATTACAGCCCCATTCACTAACCTTCTCCCTTCTAAACTTTTAATAACTCCTTGCATTTCATTTCGTCCTGCTAATATATAATTAAATTTAACTTTTTGGTTATGACTCAATCCATTGAGATTGTACCAAAATAAAGCAAATGATTCAAAACCTAGTACCTCACAAAGCTTTCTTTGCTTAAAGAGGCTAACTCCTTCTAACAAGATACCCGTTCTTGCTAAAAAATCAGAAGAAAACAAATCTTGTAAGAGGATCTGTTTGACATCTATTTTTTTATATCCTGTAGATTTTAATTTTTCTTTAATACTTGATATTTTGTCAAGTCTCTCACGTAAAGTACCTTCCAAGAAAATAACTACTATGTCCAAGTCATTAGGTTTGACTTCTCCTTTCGCGCTGGAGCCAAACCAAATGATGTCAAAAATTGTTTTATCTTTTCTTTCAGAGTCCCAATGTTTTTTTAATTGATTCGGCATCATCTTTTAATAACTCCTCAGATTCCTTATCCATTTTTTTGGTATAGCTATCCTGATAAAATGGAAAATCCCTATCCGCAATGGTGTATAGATCTAGATATTTTTCTTCGAGAATTCTAAATCGTTTAGTGTGAGAAGAAGGTATAAATCCTTCGTTTCTTAAGATAAAAATGTCTAATAACGCGGCTATCGCCTTAAAGAATAATGTTGTTGCACTGTTATATTTTTCAGTTTTAAATGCGGTCAAACCCAGTGCGTAATATTCCTGAAAGTTATCCACTAAGATTTGTTCTTTTTCACTCATGTAGTACAATACAACTAGTATCTGTTATTTAAGCTTTTCGGGTGTATTATACAAATGGTTGTACTATACATCAAAAAAACTGGATTAGACAAACTTTGTTGTACAGTACACCATTATTATAAGATGTGGGGAAATTTGCCCCGGCAAGAGCCTTCTTTTGAGGGACTTTTTGAATAGAGAAAAGCCCTCGGTGGGAACTGCACCCACGACCTGCAGTTTACGAAACTGCCGCAATGGCTACTATGCTACGAGGGCGTGATTATAATTTTGCCAAAAGTTCTTGTTTTGATTTCAAATTCTTTTGACAATTATTACAAATAAGATGCTTTTTACCTTTGGCGTCCTTAACATAGGTGCCTATTAATTTCTCTAGGAAGGTTGTGTTGATCTTACCCTTACATATCTCGCATTTCATAACGTTTAAAAACAATAAAAGCTTTATAAAACTAACCCTCTTTTCTATGAAAATGAACAAAATACTGATTGGCGTGCCAACTTACCCAGGGCAGGAGTATTGCTTAGAAGAGTTTATGAGGCATTTGAAAGCAATAAATTACGATCATTTTGACGTACTGTTCGTTGTTGACAAAAATGAAGAAAAATACCAGAGAAAAATCCAAAAAATGGGATTTGAATGCGCACGGGTTTCTGAAGAAAAGAGTTTTCGGTGTGCCAATATTACGTATTGCAGAAGATTGTTACGAAAAAAAATGTTAGAAGAAAACTACGATTATTTGTTATTTATTGATTCTGACGTGATGGTGCAACCTGACATTATCAAAAAATTGATACAACATAAAAAAACGATTTGTTCTGGAATATTTATGTCAACATTTCCCTTACCCGACGGAAGAAAAGTTGTTGCGCCTGTGCTGTATGATTTTGCACCTGGTGGAAAATTAAGGTTAATGCAAAAAAAAGAAATTCTTGACGATTCATTAAAGAAAGTTGCTGTGTGCGGGTTTGGATGTTGCTTGCTTCGCAGAGATGTTTTAGAGAAAGTTGATTTTCGATGGTATGAACAAAGCAAATCAGGAGAAGATGTGGCGTTCTGCCACGATGCCGCGCAAATTGGATTTGAAGCTTTCGTTGATTGTTCTGTACGCACATGGCATCTGAGCTATCCGCCCGGGGATTCAAGGAATGAGAAGTTTAAAATAGTCTAATGGGCGATTCATAAACATAACGGAGGAGAGTATGATTCCTAAATGGTTTAATCACCTTACAAGATTCGCTACAAGGCCCCAGACTCTTCAGAGGGACGAAATAGGTGGGGTTGGATTTTGGGCCGTAAATAAAACAAGATTAGTGTCTATTCCCTATACCGAGAATCAGCGCATTTTATACTTTGAAAAAGACGATGCACAACAAGTTTTTCAACACTCTGCAAAACAGATGACAAGCCTAGATGGATGGAAAAAACATTTATATGAATACAAAAAAAGATCAAAAGACCTTCTTCAAGCCGCAAAGAAGGCTTCGTCAGGAAAACTTACGATAGAGATATTTAATCAATGGATTGATGCAATCAAGTCTTATGCACCTTATTTTATTTCCCCGTTTTCTGTTGAAAAGGTTATCCAGCCGGAATGTGTTTCTTTACTAAGAAAAGAGCTTGGCCAGGAAGCGGAGCACGCATTTGAAATTATTTCTTCCCCGGATGGTACAATGAATATTCATTCATTGAACCCCTTTTGACACCACAAGATTTTAGAAAGGAAATAGAGAAAATTAATCTGGAAGATGTCAAATCAGAAAAACAAAAAATAATTCATGAAATAAACAGGAATAGAGTTGCATATCGAGCCTTACAACATGGCCTTAAGAACCAAAGATTAAAACTTCTTGCAGAAATTATACACGCCTATACCTTTCTTCGTACAGATCGTATTGATATTTTCAAAAAGGCGCAAGCACAATTTAGAGTCTATTACGATGCTTTAGCGGAAAGTTTAACTAAAAAAACAGGGAATATTTGGAGCAGAGAAGAAGTCGTGCAATTACTTAATAACGAAATTATTGCGTTTATCAAAAAAAGGATTATCCCTGACAGAGAACTGATTAATAAACGAATAAAACAAGAATATGTGTATTACCATGAAAACGAAAAATCTCATGTTATCCACAACAAAAATGAAATAAAAATAATATGCAAAAAAGTTGAAAAAAGCACAAATTCTGAAATAAAAGGATCTATCGCTTTTAAAGGCAAAACAAGAGGAGGAGTTTGCATTATTTATAGTAAAGCTGATCTTCCAAAAATAAAAGAGGGGGAAATTCTTGTTACAAGGACGACCATGCCTGATTATGCGCAAGCCATGAAAAGATCAGGAGCTATCGTAACTGAGGAAGGTGGCATAACTTCACACGCGGCAATAGTCTCTAGAGAACTGAAAAAACCATGTATTGTTGGAACGGGAAACTGTACAAAACTATTAAAAGATGGGGATTATGTTGAGGTTGACGCCAACAAAGGTATCGTTAAAATTTTAAAAAGAGTCTAAAGTTGAATTTGATAAAAACTTTCTGCGGAGAAGTTTGAATGATCTCTTAATTTGCCGAGAAGTTTGAAATTAGAAAACGACACAAATAACAGGACTAAATGGTCGTTTTCTACTTAGAAACGGACAGTAATGCCATAAAAGTTATGTCCGTTTCT
>JAGWAF010000071.1 GCA_018302085.1 Candidatus Woesearchaeota archaeon
AACCTTGTGCGCAGATGTTTCCCTCCGAACATAATGCCGTTCCCGTGAGCTCAGTATTACATTGTCCATTTTCATCACAGAATAATCCGGGAGTACAATCAAAATCACTTAAGCAGTTTTGTCCTACAGTACATTTTTGTGAGCAAATGCTTCCACAATTCAAGTCAGTTCCAACACACACCTCAGGTTGTGCGCACATGCCGTACTGGCAGAACCCTGATGCACAATCATTATTATCAACACAAAGTTCTCCGTTACTACACTGTTGTGCACAGCTTCCTCCACAGTCAATGCCAGTTTCTCCGCCATTCTTTATTGTGTCGTTACAAGTGTTGCTGCTGCACGTTCCATTTATGCATGCGCCATTTAAGCAGTCAATATCTGAAAGACAAACTCCTCCAGCTGGGCATGGTCCGCATAATCCTCCACACTGTTGAAGTACGCATTGCGCAGGTCTTCTTCCCAGATCAATAGTAACCCCATCGCTAGAGCTCTCCCCTGAGCGAAGTCCCATGTTGTTAAGTGCAGAAACGAAAAATTTGTAGAGGGTGCCATTTGATAAATTAAGGGCATTTCCCTGTTGGTCTCTGCTAACAACAAACTGTTGGCCATTTCCTGAATAAGCGACTTGGGTAGTATTCACAATCACTTGCCCAGCGCCTGTTTCAAGACGATAAAATCCTCCACTGACTTGAGTTGCTGGAGATTGATCTTCTACTGCCGTCCATCCTATTCTCAAAGCATTTGTGAGTGCAGTGAATTGCAGGTTATCTGGCGCGGGTAATTCTGAATGATCATCAACATTTGTTATCCTTGGGGGGGTATTATCAAACGCGACGTCTTTCTGCGCGCGTATCTCTTCGGTTCCAGCAATCGTGGTGCAGTGGAAGTACAATGTGTTGCTTCCCAGTCTCATACTTTGCACATTTGCTGAAAATTGCATTCGCTCTGGGCTGATTTGCGCCCAGTTTATGGCTAATGCACCTGGGTCATTCAATCCCCATTCACAATCTGCTCTTTTTGTCGTGCCAATAGTAAATGCGAAAGGTGTTGAATTGGCAAGCCCAAGAATACTATCTGTGATAATCTCCAATGGCAAATTGAGGTTCACTTCAAATCTTGCATTTCCTGTCGCGTGCCATCGTGCGGGTTGAGCTGCGCTCTCACAATCAACATAATACGTTTCCTCATCCTGACTTTCTGGGACTATGATCTCTGTAGTTAATACAGGTTCTTTGGGTATGCTTGGGAATCCTGGGAAGTTAAACCTCATTTGTTGATATGAAACTTGGGTTGTGTCGTATTTACAAAGAATGGGATCGTCGGTTTGCACACGAATTACTCCTCTTCTGCTGTCATCCGTAATAACCAATGGCACGGGACTAACAGTTATTTGGGGGGGTGTTGTATCATACCTTAATGCAAAATTGTCGTACCAGTATTCCTGGCCGATTCTACACACGACAGAGTAGGTATAATATTGGTCTTCTACCCTGCTTGCCATGTCAATGGCCGCACCCCATGATAAGGAATCTGCTCTAGTCATGCCTTGGAGGCCTGCAAAATCATTTTGCGCTTGTTCTACTGTGCTATAACCGTTTCCGGAAAGCCAGAATCTAAATTTGCAAAGTTCTGCGGATTCAAAGATGGTGCTGAATACCGCATTAAATTGTGGTTGGGATGAAACTCCAAACTCAGGGTTTATTAACTCAACAATGTGCGCTCCTGAAACTGCGAATGATCTTGCTTCCGTAAGATACTGGCCTGAAGCATCGTGTGCAACGAGCTGAATATAATAAATACCAGCACTTAATTCGGAGATGGGTGCTTCTATAACCGTGGGACTTATCTGTTCAGGGGCTAATGTCACTGGATTAACGCCCGTTGCAAGATACTGCAATGTGCTGACAGCAACTGGTTCTGTAAATTCAATGTGTAATCGTAAAGGATTTTCAACAACTGCAATGGGCTGTGCAATTAGCTCTTCATCATTGATGGTAATTGATTGTATTCGGGGCAGGGAATGATCAACGTAAAATGTTTTGTTCCAGGGTCGCATGTAAAGGTTTGCAGGCATTGTTCTTGCTTGTGCTACAACAAAGAGGTATTCTCCTTCTTGCAAGTTTTGGGTAACGCGATATGTAACTCCTGAGGGTGTAGAAGCAATTTGTTGAGGAGTGGCGGTTATAGGCTGGGTGGGATTATCAGTGTTATAAATCACCGCTTGCTCAAATCTGGTATTTTGAGGTGCAAAAGTAATTTCAATATTTGCAGGATTTCCTTCAGTTACCCAAACCTCTTCTTCATCTATAGTAATGCTTCCTCCCGGAGTAATTCTAAAATTGGTTACAACGGGGGGTGAACAGCTATGGCATACTTGAATAGTTTGGTGGTGGATAACTTCAATATTTTTAGCGGGGTCTTCGGCATAATAATAAACGTCCCATGCCCCCTCATCAAATGCAGTTGGGAAAATCTGGTTTTCTCCTTCGTACAAAAATCCGTCGACAAGATGCAATGCTCTTCCTGTCGTGCTTCCTTTGTATTGTGCTTGACTGTTTTGATGCGGATCGCATGTTGTTCCTGTTTGTGTCCAGCAGTAGTATAACTTGTAAGTATCTTCTATTCTAAGCAGCTCATCTCCTAATCGTGATTGTTTGTCAATAATATTAATTTGGAGTGTTCTTCCGTTTTCATCGTCAACAACTGCAATGCTCGATGAGGGCATAAAATAATCTGCTGCGCATTCCTCAGGATTGGGATTACCTTGACAATCGTCTGCCTGCGCTGATGGAGGCGAAAGTACGTTCAGATCAACCCACTTGTTTGCATTTTTGTAACAAACCCCTCCAAGCCCTTGGGCTCTCCAGTTGCAAATGGGAATGTTACACGCATTCTGACTTGGATTACTTATCTCGTGATTTGCATTTTGTGTAGGGATTTCTGCAGGGTTACCCGCTCCTACACATTGTCCTACTGTAGTAAAATCTCCGCACGTTGCGACTTCACATCCAACAGCTTCTCCAGTATTAGGGTTAAAGAAGCAAGCGTTTTGAGGGGTGCTCAGTGCGATGGATCTTTCTCTTGTACACTGATCAAATATGTTGTTGTATCCTTCCCTAGTATCCGCGAGTTGCGAACCTTCTGAATTACAATACTGGCAATTGCTCCTTTCAAGATCTTTGCACACGCCGATGCCAATGGCTTCTAATCCTGGAACATTTTCCCATACACAATTTCCTGTTCCGCAATTATTTCTCTGGCACGCTTCCCTGTTTTTGTAATCATAACAGGTCATGCTGGGATGGCATGCGTAGCATTGATCGCTGATGGTAGGTGAACGGTCAAGAACGCAATAGTTTGGATTTTGCGCACTTCCTTCACAGCTTTGAGCAGTATATGCTAAACCAAATGGATGTGCAGTTGCTAATGCACAATCGGTTTCCTGTGCACAAGAATAGGAGCCCTGGCGTATAACGCACGCTCCTTGCTGGCATGGATTTCCAATTGGTTGTAGGCGATTCGTTGCCGGATTGCATGCGAATGGTCCATTGAACCTTGATGAGTACACTGCATCGATAAATTGAGTTGCTGCTTGTCCTAGTTGCTCAGGAAATTTATGGAAGATATTAGGATCTGTAGGATTCACCACGTTCTTGAGTTCCATATACGTCTCGTAAGGCACACCAAAGAATTTATAGTAAAACCAATTACTCACACAAAAGGGTGTTGCCGATGATTTGTCCCAGCATTCAAGATTTCCAGCATTCGCGGTTGTCGTAGCTGGACCGCTAGGACCCGTTGCTCGAGTTGCACTGACTGCATACGTGTAAGATTGGTCCCAGAGTACATCGCTATCCGTATACGTTTTTGTTGCTGTCCTCGAGATTGTAGGATCTCCACAGTCAGGATTTTTAGGGGGGTCAACACAGGTTCTCGTGATTTCATATGCTGTTGCTGCACACGAATCAGGATAATCCCACTGCAGTGTAATCTTTTTTATTCCCTGTCCAGAAAATGCGATGAGGTTTGTTGGGCTGCCACAACCTTCGATTCCTATTGGTGGTGGCGTTGGCGGTGTTCCCTCTGTTCCTCCACAAATAACATTACAATCAGTAGGGGGAGTGAGGTCAACACCCATACCATCCAAGTTTACAATATCCTGGTAGGATCCTGAAGGACAATTTGCTGTACAGAAGCCCGCGTCTCTAAATCGTGGTTCGTTATAGCACGATCCCCCTGTTAAACCCGCTCCCTGGCAACAGCAACCAATACCTGCTTGTTGCGCAAAGCTTGTTTGTGCGAGAATAACAAGTAGCATAATGAGGAGTATAAACAAGATTATTTTCCCAATCATTTTTTCAGTTTTTTGATTTTTTTCTTGTACCATTTTTTATTTTAATAGAGGACTTTGAATAATCCTTTAATCCCTCACTTATTCAAAGTAATCGATTAGAGGTTTGAACAAATTTGATAGGTTATTCAAACCTCTCAATATTTTATTTTTGGTCATTTTCAACTTTTTATTTTTTTTAATCAGTTTTTTTAAATATTTTTTGTTTCAATCATTTTCAGATACTTTCATGGGGGGCACTGATTTGGTTCAACAATTAAATTAACTTCCTGATACTCCTGCCATGCTTGCTCAGGCATTCCATATTCTGGAGTTCCGTCACTGACTTTAATCCGTACAGGATAGACTTTTTCTCCAGGGGATGGTCCATTTTGGAGAGTATTCCATACCGCTTGAGTAATTGGGAGTTGTAATGCGAGTGCACTACCTCCAGTAACACTAAATGTAACATTGTCTTCATCAGGATCTTGCGCAGTAAGGAAAATGCTATAATCAGACCTCGCATCCCAACAATCATTCTCGATGTGCAGAGTTGCCGTTGAGTTGGTTTTCCCATCAAATGAAGGATTAATAATACTGATTCTGCTTCCATCCTGCTGTGTACTAAAACATTGCGTGCACAATTTTTTCTGATTCAAATCATTTTGGTTAATGAGCCATAACGCAGGCGCCCTGTTCTGCCGTGCAACAAGGAATGTGTAAGGTTTGTCCAAAATGAGTGATGTTTTATCAGTAAAGCGAAGAACATCGTCCCGCGGAAGTAAGGGTCGTGCTCCGTCGATTACAGAAATGCTATACTCAGCAGTATCAATGCCCCTCGGACTAAAGCTTATATTGTTGGAATCACTATCAACAACATTATTGATCATCTGGAAAAATTTTAACAATTTAAATGGGTATTCTACGGTAAAATTATCAACGTGCAATTTTGCCTGAGTTTGCGTTTGTACAATTTCAATTGGGTAAGTTAAAAAAAATCTCATGTTTGTTTCTGTAATCGTTGCCATTGTGCTTGCCTGTTCAGGATGGTCAATAATTTGCAAATTTTGTTTTTCAAACTCTTCAAAACGAACACAGTCAAGCACTTGTTTTGTGATGTACACCTCCAAATTTTCTTTGAGCGCAATTGCAGGGGGCGTTGCTTTTAACACCGTTAATGTGTTCAAGCTCAGTGTTGCTTGATCATCAACAACAAGGGGAACAACACCTAGTTGTCGATAAGGAAAATCAAGATACGGATATTCTGGGGGTCTAAAAGCAATAACATTGTTCAGTGCCGCAACGTTTTCACGCTCTGTTAGTCGAACTATTCCAAAGGCTACTTTTGCATTTTCTGGGCCATAACGCACATATGTTCTTCCTTCATCACTGGGCCTAAAATCGTTATCATCCGTCAGTCCTCCCTGACTTTGGAAAATAACTCCTCCTTGTTGTCCAAGGAGTTCCAATCCCCTCAATGCCCAAATGTCTAGGCATTGTGTAATATAGTCAACCATGGGTTGTGCTGCTTCAATTGTCATTCTTTGCTCCTGTATTTCCCTGACTCCACGTTCTTCCGTTACTCTTTTTTGGAAATAAAACATCAATCCAAAAATTAACAACAAGATCATAACGATGATGAACATAACAGTGAGTTGTGCTTTTTTCATGGGTCATGGAACTCTCAGTTTAGCCATCATGTCATTTCTGAAAAGGGTGACAACTTCATTCTCATTCGAATCATCGCTATACGCGACATAATAATCATTTGGGGGATTGCATATAATTGACGGGTCTTTATTTTGAAGATACCTGCACATCAGTTGATCATCCATGTTGGGGTATGCAACTCCGATGTGGGATCGCATGGCATATCTAAACCTCTTTGCACCTTCATAATATGTATACACATTAACATTTGGGGGTCTTTTTGCAAAATAGATTGCATGAATCAGAGGAGAATTTTGAATGAACTCGTATTCTGGTCTTGAAAGCGCAGGAATTTGAATTCGAAAAGGATCTATAATACTCGAAACGATAAAATCTCTAATGTACTGTCCAAGCGCATCCACATCTTCCGCAGTAACGGTTCCCGCAGGAACATAAACAACAGCGTGCAGTGCAGGATTGTACCACAATTTTGTCGCAGGAGTACACTGATTAAATCTGCTTCCACCTTGATCACGTGCGCCAGTGCATACACTTTGTGTTGCCCCAAACAATCTCAAGGGGCTTTGTGCAATGTCTTCAATATCTTCGATATTCAGTGTTAGTCCCACTGCAAGATTATTGTTATATTTCACAACACAGATGCTACTCACGCAAGGTTGGTCTGCTTCCCCGTTTACTGTACAATGGGCTCCTAAAAGTTGTTCAGGGGTGATTCCCGGAGGAACATTTTGGAAAACAGCGTCAAGAGGATAGTCCAAATAATTAGTAATCGCTTCCATGTCCGTATCACAATACAGTTCATAGGAGGGTTGTGGGGGGGGAGTGTCCATAATTTTTTTCATTTCTGCAGCAAGGATTTTTGTTCTGGTCGTCCATTCTGCATCGTAACTGCAATAATAATCACAATTGCCATCTTCACAAGTATATACATACCTGGAAGCACAAGAAGGTATTTGAGGATTGTAACTGATTTCTTTAAAGCACTCCTCTGCTGGGTTTCCACAGTATCCTGACAGTGTTAAATCCCATCGGAATTTGCGCTGTGCTGTAATCCATTGTCCATTTTCACACGTTTTATCATTATACAATGTTCTCGCAGGACTTCCTGCTTGGTTTTGAATGCAAGATGTACCATTCCAACAGTCATTTGTGGGGCAGCACGCATTTGATGTTCCTGCAAAAGGATCGAATGATTCATGCATGCCTGTGACTTGATTCGGATCTAATGCTCCTACAGGTTCGTATGGGATGGTAAGAATTGATTTCCATTCGTGGTTGATATCACAATATAATTTTTCCTGCGTAACAGAGTTTTGCACTAGTGAACATACAGCTTTGTTATCTACTAAACTTGACTGGGGGTTGATGTTCTGATCTTGCAATGCAAGATAAGGGTCTCCTGGTTGAAGATTACACCCTCTGAAAGTTCCATCATTCACGATTAATGAAGGAATTGGGCTTCCTTGATCTAAAGGTGAAGTTCCTTCAGGTACGAATGTTTCGTCAAAACATCCTCCAGGTGTACTCCAGAGAGGATCTTGCGCAGGGTCTCCCGTAATGGGATCATTGTAGTATTCATCCTGATCAGCTTGTTCGGAACAGCACATCGTTCCCGTCCACGTAAATCCAGCTGCCCTGCATGCTTCTGGGAATTGCCCATCCAAATCAGAAGCCCATGTGCTTTTTTCTGTACAGTAGAATTCCCGGTCCACAGGATTTTGTGAAACATTTTTGACCATGTTCCCAACACTTTTTTGTTTTGCTCCACTGCTTGTCCAGTAAAAGGATTCTGTGGCGTTTTTACATTCGTAAATATTACTTTGCGCACATGCGTATCCATGATTGCGAATATTTTGAATGCTTAACTCCTGAAAATTGCTCATCGCATTCGCATTACTCACTCCAGTATTAAAACTTCCACAGCGGTACCATGTTGTTGGACTTGCAACAATATCCAGATTTCCACAGTCAACATCTTGGATATTACCTTGATTGTTTGTAATGTCTTTATCAAAAAAAGTAAAGCTTAGACTTGCAGGGTTTAAACTCAATCCTAAACAGGCAAAATTGTTTTGAATTCTTCCACAGTCAGGGCCGTCTGGACTAGCTTTTGTTGCATTGATATCGTCTCCACAACAAAAGGGAACACTTGAATTATAGGCAACTTCAACAAGGTTGGTGTTATACTGGGGTTCAAGGGAATTGTTCACAGCAACACAGGTGTTTTTACAATATTTTTGGGGGTCAGCATCCCAGTTTACCGTGTGTGCGGGAATCGTTACGACATTCTGAAAACCCGTATCGATTTGTCCAGAGGCATCACGGAGGGGGAAGTTGGTGTATGTAGCATAATATTGTCCTTCTACACCGCCAAAACAAAAATTGGCAAAGCCACGAACAATAATATTCTTGTTCTCTAGAGAATACACTTTATTATCCGCAGGGGTGTAGTAATAATCAGCTTCTGCAGAAAGATCTTCGTGAGGGAAATGTCCGTTTTGGAAAATCATCTCGCTGCCGTAAACAGATGGTGTCACATTCTGTATCTCCATCGGGATGATTTGTGGATCTATCACATACTCATGGTTGGAGGAATCACTGATTGTTATCCTCACATTGCTGGGCTGGTGATTGACCCTTGACACTCCTGGAATCTGCTGTCCAAAATATCCGGGATTTGGCTGCGTAAGAATTTGTCCTAGAACTACGGGTATCAAGGCTAGGAGAAGTAATACTAAACCACCTCTTTTCAACACGGTACCCATCCCAAGCAAAACCTACTCTTTGGCTTTATAAATGTTCTGATAACCTCCTTTGTTCTTTCTTCTTCAACATTTTTTAAACAACATTTATAAAGAAAATAATGCAAAAAGGGAGCATGACTGACCAAGTTCTTGATTACATCAAACAAGAATTGCAAAAGGGCTTTACAAAACAAGAAGTGTTAGAAAGACTCATTGCCTCAGGATATGACAGCCAAAAAATCTTGGCTTTGCTCAAAAACCTTCCTGAAACAAAAAAGCCAGAAGAAAAGCACGTTCTCAATTTTGGAGTCATTGTTCTCATTATAATTCTCCTAATCGGTATCAGCTTCGCACTTCTTGTTTTCTTTGAAAGCGAAGAACCGCCAGCAGAAGTTTTCCAGGTTTTAGTGGAGCAGATTCCTGAAAAATCGCAGTCTCCAAATTACAGTTTTGATCCAGCAACAGGAATCATTACTTTTGCATGACAGACATGGTAGAAAAAGTCACTTTTGTGTGTGTTCTTGCCTTGGAGCAGGACCAGGAGGCAACGCGATTGGTGCAGCGTTGCCGACGCAATATCTGCGATCGAAGGAGCAGCATTCTCCGCAAGAACACACAAGAGACAAGACTTTCCACAAAGCCTGTAGGATAGAAAGATTTAAAATAAAAGGAAACTCAAAGAACTATTATGAAAAAAAAGAGCATATTATTGCTGTCTTTGTTGGTACTGCTTCTACAAATAGGAACCAGTAGCGGGATTGTACTTGGTCCTGCGGGGGATGAGCACGATTATTTTCTCAGAATAGGGTATTCGTGTCCTGGAAATGCTGCACTTCCCACTATTGATAATTGCGGTTGGGCAAATGATCCTGTGGGAGATTATGCTCAGCACGAAACCTGTTATCAGCTAGATATTAATATGCAAATGCAAGGTGACGATCTTGTTATCAACCATTATCGATGTTCTACAATAGGCCAAGTTTGGAGATCATCAGATATCACTCCTGGAAGTGGTCATAACCACCGATAAATCTTTTCATAGAGGACTTTGAATAACCCTTAATCCACTATTTATTCAAAGTGATCTATACAGGTTTGAACAAATTTTTAAGGTTATTCAAACCTTTCTATATTATTTGGAATTATTTTTTTTACAAATCTCACACGCATTCTTTAGCGCAGCTTTCGCTTCTTCAGGGTGCATACCCAGTACGATGGCGAGAGCTTTCAAATCATGGGGAGATCTCATCGCATAAGGAATGGGAGCAAGGCTTGCAAGGATCATTTTTACTTTATCTTTTCTGCAAAGTTTGACATTTTGCATCATCCTGCCAAGTAATTGGGACCTATATTGTGCATAAATAATTTCATTTAGTGAAAAACAAACAGAAACGTTTTTCTGATGCATGAGAGTTGTGATGACATGGTTTAATCCAGATGCGCGTTGTCGTATGAAGTCCTTGCGCTGTTCACTTTCTAACTTGGAGATTAGCTGCGCTTGTTGTCTTTCAATGATTTCACGATCTCTTTGATCATGTTCATGTATCACAAGGTCCACATCATTTGTTTTTTCAGAGCACGCAATAAAAACTTGGACCTTCTCATGAGTTATTTTTTTAATTTCCGGTTTATTTTTATAAAAAAAAATGATTGCTGTATATCCTAACTTTTCAGCCATCAACAGAAATTCTTGCTCATTATTCTTAGGCACAACGATATCGATGTTCATGCTAAAACGTTCAATTCCGGCATATTTAAAACCTTTGACCTAGAACGGGTATGCTCTTCCCTCGGCTCAAACTGCTCTAAAATTTGACAAGCCCTGCAAAGTTCTCTTGAGGAAGGCTCTCCACATCCTATGCAGGTTTCCAAAGATTCCTGCACACCCGCATATTTTTTTCTCAATTTAGGGAGGACTTTTACAAAATGATCCATAATATTAAACTTCACCAATGGATTTATTTTTTCCATTTCTTCCAGAAAGTTTGCAACGTCCCTTCTCTGGCTGTCAATACTGCAAGGACAGTAGCCGTATTCAACAGGGAATTTTTTTAATTTTGAATAACGCTCAACTTCATCCTCCGAACAAAAGTACAAGGGTTTTATTCTTTGAATAAATGATCCATGTTTGAGAATTCCGGGAACAGGACCCAATCTCGCGGACACCTTCAAATTATTTTTGAACAAATTCATCATCACTGCTTCGATTTCATCATCCATGTTATGACCTGTAACTACTTTCGTTGCTTTATTTTCTCTCACGCCTTGATTTAGCAGAGTTCTTCTTAAGACACCACATATCGTGCAGCTTTTCAGTTTAACATCTTTTTGATATAATCTCGCTTTAATATAACACAATGAGTAGCCGTAACTGTCTTTGAAAGATTTTTCGTGTAACTTTACACCAATTTGTGTGCACATTTTTTTCAAGTTTTCTAGGTTTTGTTTCGTGTATTTTCCGATAATGACATCTACTGTAAACGCTTCAACATCGTACCCAAACTTTTTCATCAAGTAAAGAACAACAGTAGAATCTTTTCCGCCAGAACAAGCAACTAAGATCTTATCGCCTTGCTTAATCATCTCAAAACGATTTATCGTATCGGCTACTTTATTCTCAAAATAAGTCACGAATTCTTCGTCCGACATCGTTTTGTGGTCTTGGTAACGCATGGGCTTGAGAGGGGCTGCGTTATTTAAATAGATTTGCGTGCTGTTAAAAATTTTAAAGAAAAATTGTAAAAAGAAAAAAAATTTATTTTTGAGGTGGAAGTTCGAATGTTCCACGAGCACGGCCACTTTCGTGGTTGTTCGTATCGGCACTGATTATGTTGAGGAGGCCGTTGGCGTCGCCAAACCCCACAGCACGGACGGCAACGAGACTTTCATTGGACAATAACTCATTTAAAGTTTCTGGCATATCAATAATTACGGAATTGTAGCCTCTCCTTTTAAGGTATTCTCTATATAATTCGGCAGTTCTTGGCAGAATGGCTTTCACTGAATTATCTCTAAATTTGTGTTCCAAGGAACGTTTCATCCGAATACGAGGAGTCACACGATAAACTCTTTCTTCTTCTTCAGCTTGCATCAAGGCGTTGCGAATTTCTTGAGCACGATAAAGAGAGACGGTACTCGTCATGGGGCAAAACCACTCTTCATAGGCAGCCATTCTATAAGCAGCAGCCTCATCAGCAGTCCACAATTGGACACCCGATCTTTGAGTATATCCATGTGCCCCAATCACTCTAAGAGGGCGTTGGGAAAGTTCTGTATATCCTGTATTCTCAAAACCTGGAACATCTGTAATTCTAACGTGCCTTGGAACTATCTGTCTTGGTACTTCAATCACTGCCATATTAACATCACCTTGCATTATAGTTGGTGAGATTATATAAAAAGATGAGTATGCTCTTCTCCTGCTCGGCATTAATGTATACTATAGAATACAAAAATTTATAAATAATGTATAACATGTTATCCACATGGATGAATTAGAAATTTTAAGGATTTTGAACAAGTACAACCCATGGTGGCATAATAAAAAAATTCCCGCATCAAAATTAAGCGATTTCAAAAGAAGTGATTTTTATAAACTCAAGGATGAACTTTCCAGGAAGGAAATCACTTCCCTTGTTGGCCCCAGAAGGGTCGGGAAGACCATAGTCATACATCAGCTTATACAACATCTCATGGACTCAAACATCGATCCAAAGATGATTCTCTACTTGTCAGTCGATGATTTAGAGTTACATAAGGCAGGCGCTGAAATCGGGCACATCCTTGAAATATACTCAAAATATGTTACGAACACTCCGTTTGATTCGTTGAAAGCACGTTGTTTTTTATTTTTGGATGAGGTTCAAGAAATTCCAGACTGGGAAAAAATTTTGAAAAACTGGCAAGATTTCGGATACAACTTAAAGTTTATCATATCGGGATCTTCCTCGATCTGGATCAGCAAGGGATCTGAAGAATCTCTTTTGGGCAGAATTAAAACAGCAGTCATGATGCCTTTGAAATTTTCAGAAGTTCTGAGATATAATAATATCCTTCCAAAAAATTTTCATGTCATCAGAAATAGGTTGAGGGTCGCGTTCATAACCTCAGTTCAACGGAATAATTATCTCTCCTTCAAAACACAGCTTGAACAATTTATCGGCCTCTTGTCTCCCTTAAAAGAGCATATAGAAATAATATTAAACAGGTATTTGACCATCGGGGGGTATCCTGAATTCTTGGAAGAATATGATTATGATCGTATTGGCGAATCAATACGAGATAAGATCAAATTAACATTTTATAAAGACATCATTCGATACTTTAAAATTAGAAATCCAGAAGTATTACAAGATTTATTCAAATTTTTGGCTCAAAATACAGGACAACAGTTTAACTTGACCGAGACCGCAAAATTGCTAGGTGTCGAACGCCCCACTTTACGAGATTATCTCAAATATCTCACAAAAGCGTATCTCATACAAAGTTCTGAGTTTTATGCACTAAGCAGGAGTAAGAGAATAAGGAAACAAGAAAAAATTTATGTTTTGGATCCTGGAATTCGAAACGGCGTTTTAGATTTCGTTGATGAAAACTTTATCAAGGAGCCAATTCAAGTAGGGCTCGTTGTACAAAGCCTACTTCTGGATCATTTAACCAGACTCAAATTTAATATAGAGCCTGGTCCCGAGCCAGAAATATTTTATTGGAAGGAAAGATTTGAAATTGATTTCTTAATGACTGTAAAAAGAAAAGTGATTCCTATAGAATCCAAATTTAGGAATGATGTACCCTCAGGGGTTGTAAAACTCCTGCAAGAATTTATGAAAGAGAACAGATCCCCTTTTGGAATCATTGTTACTAAAAGTGATTTTGGCTGGCATGAAAACGTTCTCAAAATTCCGTTATGGATAATGTTACTCATCGTTTAAGCAATTGGCTACCTAATTGAATGGTAATCTTTTATGCAAAGGCTCGTCTCCTTATAATTATCACTCTAAAGAAAAATTGTAAAAATAAAAAAAATTTATTTTTTTGCGACCATTTCAATGCATTAAGCAAAGAACTCAGAAATAATATCATCAATGGTACTATTTTGAAAGGGTACCTAAAAGTGTTTTAACATGGAAGAAGATCTAATAAGGGTTACACCCAATAAGGAAAAAGTACAATCGATTCTTAATATGGTAGAAACTACTCTAGAGATGATAAAACATATCGACAAAACTCAGTTTCCCTCACATGTTATAAAAGAATATTATGAAGTCATAAGGGAATTGATCAGTATCGTTTTGCTGCTAGATGGATACAAGACCATTGGGGGGTGCACATAAAAGGCAAATAGAATATCTTGAATCTCATTACAAGAATTTTACCAAAGCAGAAATTCTTTTCATAGACGAATTAAGAGTAGTCAGGAATAAAGTTTCCTATGACGGATTTTTTGTAAAAGGGGAATATCTTGATAGGAAATTGGTTGCTATCCTACAAATTATTGCAAATTTAAATGACCTTGTTACACAAAAACTCTAGCTCTATCTCGCCTTTCTCAGCTTTTCAACAATCTGCCTTGTTTTCTCTGCAGTGATTTTGATTTCTTCTTCGGTTGTGTATTTTGAAAGGGAAAAACGAATTGTACCTAATGCTTCATCTGCAGTGCAGCCTATTGCAAGGAGCACATGGCTAGGGTCTAATTTATATGAGGAACAAGCTGAGCCCATGGACAAATGAATATGTTCCTTGTCTAATTCTGCAAGTAATTGACTTCCATCAATATGTTTAAATGAAATGTTGATGTTGTTGCATAATCTGTTTTTCGGTCCGTTTAATTTTGTTTCTGGAATTTTTAATAAAGATGCGGCAAGATTATCTCTTAGGACTTGCATTTTTTTTATGTCCTGCTCTTTATACTCTTCAACTGCTTTTCCAAATCCTACAATCCCAGGAACATTTTCCGTTCCAGCTCTCAAATAAAATTCTTGTTCCCCTCCAATTATTTGAGGTTCCACCTTTGTATTTTTTCTAATAAACAATGCTCCAATGCCTTTAGGGCCGTGAATTTTATGTGCGCTGATGCTCATGAATGTCACTGGGATTTTTTTCACGTCAATATTCACTTTACAAAAACTCTGCACTGCATCGGTATGAAAAGGAATGTTTTTTTCTTTACACCAAATTGCAATTGTTTCTATATCTTGGATTGTTCCTATCTCGTTATTGGCGTGAATAATTGAGACTAAGGCCGTGTCATTTGTCAGTTCTTTTTTTAATTGCTCTTTATCAACAAATCCCTCTTCATCAACGTCAAGATAAACTACATTATAATCTTTCTTTTCAAAAAGTTTTATATTTTCCAAAACACTAGGGTGTTCAATCTTCGTTGTTATGACCTTATTTTTTTGGGTCATTGCTAAACAACCTTTGATTGCTAATGCATTTGATTCAGAACCGCATGAAGTAAAAATAATTTCTTCAGGATCAGCATTTAATTTTTTTGCAATAATTTTTCTTGCGTTTTCTATCGCTTCCTTTGCTTCCTCCCCCTTGCTATGAGCACTTGAAGGGTTTGCGTATTTTTCTGAGAACAAGGGCAGCATAGCTTCTAGGACTCCTTTACTCACCTTTGTCGTGGCCGCGTTGTCGAGGTAGATCATTTCACTTTAGAAAGAGACTGTATTTTTAAGTCTTCACTCCTTTTTTGCTAGAAACTTCACTATTTCTTCAAACATACTCTGCTTCGCTTTTTCATCCTTAAAATGATGATCAGCATTTTTTATCTTTATGAGTTTTTTTGGATTTGAGGCTGTTTTGTACAATGCTTCGGTTTCATCCATTTGCACGCTTGTATCTGCGGTGCCTTGCAGAATCAATAAGGGCATTTTTCTATTTTTGACTGCTCTTTTTATATCATGTGTAAGAACATCTTCGTAAAAATCATAATTAATCCTTAACAATTTTTTAGAAAAACTAGACTGCACATAAGCAAAACCATATTTTTTCCACTGACTTAATTCTGGCAATGCTTTTCTTGGTTTTGTGTAATCAAATGGGGGAGCTATGGTGACGACCGCTTTTATTTCAGGATGATTTTGAGAAAACAATAATGTAACCATCCCGCCGAGGGAATGACCTATGATGACGATTTTTTTCATTTTTTTCTTTTCTTTCATAAATTGTACAGCAGCTTCGAGATCTTTTATTTGTTGCGTGACCGTAGTATTTTCAAAATTCCCTTCACTTTCTCCAGAACCTGAGAAATCAAATCTTAAGACGGTGTGCCCTTCTCCCGCAATTTTTTTTGCCAGTTCTGGAAGAAATCCAGTATTCTTATCAGCCTTGAAACCATGGCAAAGAATCACTGCAGAACTTTTTGAATTTTGAGGTATTGTGAGAATTCCTGCCAATTTTTGATTTTTATCGTTTTGAAAGAAAACTTTTTGTTCTTTTATTTCCATGCATCTTTTTTTCTCTTCTCGCTTTTATTTCTATTCTTTTTTGTTGTTTAGAGAACTTTGCAAAATGTCAAAAAAGGGAGTGTTTCAGGCAAAGTTCTCTAGAGAAGTTTGAGTATAGTGAAGGCACCAAATATTTGAACATGAATAGTGCATCTTCACTATTACGAAAAGCATTGTAATGTTCGATAATTTAATGCTTTCCTTCTATTTTTCGCATTTTCAAAATCCAGTTTATAGAGGACTTTGAATAACCCCTTAATTCATCATTTATTCAAAGTAATCTATTAGAGGTTTGAACAAATTCGATAGGTTATTCAAACCTCTCTATAATATTTCCATATTTAAAATAATTCGATGATAACAACCTTTATAAACACTTCCTGAATCCACAAGCGTATGGCTCCGCACAAGCAAAAGTCACGAACATTCAGGAGAATTCCTACTACAACTCCTGGTGGAAAGCATGTTATCCACCATAAAAAGCGCAAACATTCCAAGGCACAGTGTGGCAGTTGTCACGCACCTTTACTTGCAGTTCCTCGCATGAAACCCAATAAAATGTGGAACATGCCCAAAACAGAGAGACGCCCCGAAAGACCTTACGGCGGAGTACTCTGCAGCGCTTGTACGCGACGCTTATTCATCACAAAATCACGCTCATAAACACTCTTGGTAGAGATGGCAACATCTACATAATCTTCGAGAGTGGAGGTACACACCATGATGGACATTGGAAGGCTCTGCATGAAAATTGCAGGAAGAGACGCAGGAAAGAAATGCGTTATTGTTGATAAAATGGATGACCGTTTCGTGCTAATCGATGGGGAAACAAGGAGACGTAAATGTAATCCTTCTCATCTTGAACCATTACAACAAACGATCAAGATTAAGAAAAATGCTTCCCATGAGGATATTGTAAGCGCTTTCAAAGACATAGGTTTGGAAGCAAGAACCACAAAGCCAAAAACTGCTGAAAAAGCCGCGAAGTCAGCTAAACCTCAAAAGAAAGTAAGAAAAGTTCCAGTTAGGAAAAAGGTTGTTAAGAAAAAATGATCGATTACATAGAACTTTTAAAAAAAACCTGGAATGACGTGAAAACCCAGCCCATGGTCTTTGCGCCAATGCTCTTTTATATTGTCACAGAGCTTATTTTTTTCATTGTTCTCTTGACTGAATTTTTTTACATGGGCTTTTCAACCAGTATGTTTACACAACAAACCCTTACAGAATTTAATTTTTCACAGATAATGCTCATACTATCATTCGTTATGATTGTTATTGCCCTCCTTACTCTGCTCAAGGCGTATATTGGAGCGATGCAATGTGGAGCTTATCTTTCCATAATCAAGAAACAAAAAATATCTTTCTCTTCATTACTCTCTTCTGCTAAAAAATATTTTTTCCGCGTGCTTTCTTTCTACCTTCTCATGTTGTTGCTTTACCTCATAATTGTCATGATTTATTTGGGTATCCCATTTCTTCTAGGCATTGTGTATCCATTAGCATTCTTTTTATTAATTCCAGGATTTTTTCTCTTTTTCATCGCATTGCTTTTCATAGGGTTGTGCACACTCTTCGCTCTTCCTCTTCTCATTTTGGAAAACAAAAGTGCATGGCAAGCCCTGCAGGGAAGTTTCCATTTCTTTTTCGCTCATCTCTTACAAGTTTTCATGGTTGGTTTAATCCTTTTTGTCCTCATGCTTATTGTAACCATTCCTCTGATGATCCCCAGCTTTATGCTGAATGTTGCAGCAGGCTTCAATATACTGTTTAGAGTGTTTTCCATTGCTTTAAATGTGTTACAAAGCCTTCTTGGCGCAATTGTTGGCGTTTACGCTGGATTGTACATTTTTAATGCATATTCCGCAATCAAAGAATAATTTCTTTACAATAATGCCAGTTTGAACAGTTCAGAACAGTTTAATTCAAAACACGCAACGGGCATATCCAGTTCAAAATTCTTTATGACAGTGGGTGTAAGTTCTCCAACATATGCGATGTCAATATTTTTGCATGATATCCTTGCTACCCGTCCAGGGATAAAGCTTGAATGCTCAACTTCTTTGATTTCGTAAGTAATGTGAAGCATTCTCATCAAGTAATCAATGATCTGTTTAAGTTCAGTGAAGTTCACGTGCTCGTGGGTGTGCATCACGCACAATCGCGTATCTTCCTGCACTCCAGTTTCTGTTTTTGGATTCTGTTTAAACACGGTTCCTAACATAAAAATATTTTGGGGGTACTCATGATGCTTATTATTTTTTAAAACCTCAAGAAGGTGTGGGATAAGCCATGCTCTCATAACATTATAATCCTCAGTTAATGCGTTGGCAAGTTCAACAATCTGTAAGGAATGTTGCATCTTCTTTTCCTGCGTTTCCCTATTGCTTAAATGAAACGTGTTCACTTCATTCATATGTAACCCTACAAGCAATTGAGCAATCTTCTCCTTGAATTTCTCAAATGGGCTTTCCCGTGCAGTTGTTGCAACATTCGGAATTTCCTCTTGAAATTTTTCATAACCATATGCGATTGCAATGTCTTCCATAAGGTCTGCCTGATGGAGAATATCCGCGCGATACGCAGGAATCACCGCAAAGCCCTTCTCATAACCATATCCCATCTGTTCTAAACATTTTTTAATCTCATTTTCTTTCAAATCCAATCCTAATCTTTTATTAATGTAATTCAGATCAACTTTCATTTTTTCAAGCATGAGATTAGGGGAAACTAATTTTTCTCCATCTTCATAACTCAACTCCAAGGAGTAGATCGTTCCCCCCATGTCTGCTAAAGTTGTTACAAGAATATTCATAAGTTTGTCGAGTACACGTTGATCGTATCCGCTACATTCTATGAAAACATCGTTAACTCCAGAAACAAGTTTTCCCGTATTGTTGCTGTTAATGAGCGGGGGAATGCTCATCACGTTTTTGTGCGCATCCATCCAGACAGGAATTTTATCTTTCTTTTCAATTAAATACGTGTATTTTTGGCACGTCGGATGCTGTTGTATGATTTGCACAGCGCTCATTTCTTTTTCAAATCCAAGTGGGGTAAACTTTATTTTCTCTGGGGGTAATGCACTATACCGCAATGGAAATGCAAGCTGGTCTAAAACATAAAATCCAATCGCAGCCTTCTTTCTATTTCTACAGTAGGTCGTATGGAGTTTTTCCTGGATTTGCATAATCTCCCCTATTTTTTCTTCGTTCAATTGCAAATCTTTTACAACTGCAACTGAGGTCTTTGGCCTATACCCCCTTACAGCTTTCTCCACAACAACCTTATAATTGCTTTTCTTAACATCATACTTCCTTAATCCTGTTTTTACTCCGACAAAACTACTTAATGCTCGTGCAAACCCTTGTTCAGAAAGCATGTCCGGCCTGTTAGGAAAGACTTCTACCACAATGTCATCTTGTTCAATATGCTCCAGGGCCGTGCCTAACATACTGATGCGATCTTTCAATATTTCAAGTGGCAGTTTTTTTCCTACACTTTTTTCTACAACTTGCTTATTTAGTGTTACGGTTGGCATATTATGTTACAATATCAAGTTCGATATCTGCTTCTGCATCAAGCTTTGTTAATTCCTGATCTACTGCATCAAAATCTTTTCTAAGGGCATTGAGTTCGTCTTGTGTTGCCACGCCTTCAATCCTAGATTCTGGTTTTGCTTCAACAGTTTTTTCCTGTGCAGGTTCCTGCTTAGGTTTTTCTTTGACTTCCTCTACTGGTTGTTCCTCGACTTTTGGCACTTCCTGCACTGGTTCAGCAACAGGTTCCGGCTCTTCGATGATTTCTTCCTTCAGTTCTTTTGGTTCTTCCTGCGCTGTTTGAGGTGTCTGGCATGCACTCACGAGTATCATTCCTATTATAATCATCAGAACAAGCTGTTTCATGGTGCACCCCCCGTGTATGTCTCCTTATGCTGAATAATCTCTCCGATCATGTTCAGAGTTTCCAGAGCGATTTTTTTGGCTTCCCTTACATCATCAAAGGCAGCCTTGAATGCGTTGTCAGAATCTGATCCCAATCTTTCAGCATCCTCCAGGCTTCTCTTGGCAAGGTTAACAAGTTCTCTCAATCTCCTTCCATTGCTTTCAATTTTCTTTAAGGCTTCGTCTAGTTTTTTAGTGTCAACACCTTCTGATTTCAGGCTGCTTTGCTTTTCTTTCAGTCGTGCGATAACAATTTCAAGTTTGCTTACTAGCATATCAGTTTTTTTAATTAGGATTTCTGTTGTAACAGGCTTAATGATGTCTGATTTTGCTGTCCTCCATGCCAGGCGTGCGTCCTTCGCAGTTCCCAAAATACCTATTTTGTTTTCGTCCTTCTTTGATTTTTCTTTTAATGCTTCTAATTCAGTAATCTGTTCGTCAATAGCTCGCGTGTAACTTTCTGAAGTTGCAAAGTATCCTGATTTCTCAACTGCACTTTTAACCAATAAAAGATGTGCAATAATTTTGTCGATGCTTGCCTGTGTGAATGCTTTCGCGGCATCGAAAAAATCTCCTGAACGCACATTCGAGCGTGCTACCCTGAACGCTTGCTCGTGAGTCTTCCAAGCGCTTTGCGCACTCGCATAACTGGTTTTTGCATTTTCATATTGAGACATAAAGCGTTGTTCTTGTGCGTTGACGGCAATGCTCAAAAGCATGCAGAGCAGTACAAGGATGATGGTTTTTTTCATGGTTTCCCTCCTAAAGCATCCAGGCTTTCATTTCTCGAATTTGTTTTAAATCGTTACGATAGAGATCGCGGATGTCCGTGATTTTATAATATCTTGAGATGATTCTTTCGAGTCCCAAACCCCAGGCAAGCACGGGGATATCTTCCCCCAATAAGGGCTTCACAACTTCAGGCCTAAAGATTCCAGCTCCTCCTAATTCGAGCCATTCGTCATGGTGGGGGTCGTACACATCAACTTCCACGGAAGGCTCTGTGTATGGAAAGTGTGCTGGTCGTAAACGAATGTCTGTAAATCCCATTTTTTGGTAGAAAATTTTTAAGTATGCTTTCAAATGTCTGAAGTTTGCATTAGGATCTATAACAATGCCATCCACTTGATGAAATTCAAACAAATGACTCCAATCCAAGGTTTCATTTCTGAAAACTCTTCCTACTGAAAAGAATTTTTTTGGCAGCTGTTCTTTTTTAATTTTGGCAAGTGTTTGTGCACTTAAAACTGTCATGTGGGTTCTTAACACATTCTCTGTGGCAACTTTTTCATTCCAGGCATATTGCCACCCTTTGCTTCCAGTATCTCCACCATTCTCATGCACCGCCTTAACTTTTTTCACAAGTTCTTTAGGCAGAGTTCCTTCCCTCGGATTTTTTAAGTAAAAAGTATCTTGCATAGTTCTCGCAGGGTGATCCTGCGGAACGAATAACGCATCTAAATTCCAGAAATTAGTTTGAATCATATTGCCTTCCATCTCTTCAAAGCCAAGATCAAGCCAAATCCTCTTGATATATAACATTGCTTCGTTGACAAAATGTCTTCGACCGCCAAAAATCTTGGGAACTTCCAAAGCAACATCATATCTTCTGAACGTTTTATCCTTCCAAGCATTTTGCTTTAACATCTCGCTTGTCAAACGCTCAGCAAAATTGTCCGTAATCTTTTTTCCTGCTACTTTTTTTCCAAGATCAGAAAGTTGAATGGTTCTCGCTTTTTTTGCTTCAACTTTAACGAACTGCTTTCTTTTTTTCAAAGATTCTAAAGCTGATTTATCCTCATCCGACATCATTGTTGATTGTATCGGAAGCTTTTTCAAGAATCGCTCTTCCAAAGACTCATTTTTTAGAAACTCATCCGCTTGCTTTGTTCTTGTTACAATTCCTTTGTCTAAAATAATCGCTTGCTTCGCCCTTAAAATTCCTAAACAAACATTAATCTCGGCGGGATCAATCTTTATTGTGGTTGCCAGATCTTGAATTTTTGTAGGCTTTGTTAATGTTCTAATAAAACGCTTTTCTACCAAACCATTCTTTAACGCGTCACTTCCATTTTTATCAAGTTCGATAACGTCTGTTTCCTTAACTTCGATAGTAAGGAGATCTTTATTTTTCAACCAGTGCAAAGCCCGCATGACTTCAACTTCACTCAACTTAGTTAAGCGCTCAATTTCTTCAGGAGTGCTCGCCTTGTTTAAAACTGCCAATACTTGTCTTTCCAACGGGTGCAAACTTGCAAGAAGCTTATCCTCATCCATGCAGCCCTGAAGGAAAGAGTCGTTTAAAAAGCTTTTTATAGATTTTGATGTGTACATAGTGGCAACGTGGTTTACCCCTCTTTTCATCGTAACATTTATATAGGCTAAAGCCGTTTTTCAACGTACAAAAACGAGGTGAATTTGATGATTCTATCCAAAAAAGGGCAGGGATTGCCACTCAACGTTATCGTTATAGCCGCAATTGTGCTTGTCGTCATGGTTGTATTGATTACCATCTTTATCGGTAGCACAGGAAAAACCGGAAGAGAACTCGCAGAATGTGGCAACAAAGGCGGACAATGCTTACAAGGAACTACGTGTGACACTAACGCTGGCTGGGCTCCAGTACCAGGAGCAGACTGCCTAACAGAAGCAGGAGCTCCAGAACAAATCTGCTGTGCTTACGTAGGATGAGGTCTTTATGATTTCTTCTCAAAAGGCACAAGGACTTCCCCTTAATGTAATAATCTTGGCAGCCATCGGCTTAATCGTGATGGTTGTCATTATTATGATATTTTACAGGGAAAGCGGAGAGACGAGTGCGACACTCAAGAGTTGTTTTACTCAAGGCGGGAAGTGTGTTCCAGCATCTGGAGATAAAAGCGCTGAGGATGTGTGTGTCGATGATGTCAATAACCCCGGCAGGGTGCTCGTCGGTGCAACTGGAGGGTGTAACAGCGGTGATGTTTGTTGTCTTAGATTGGAGAGAACTGCTCCCCAATAATTTTTTCTTTTTTATCGTTTCAACACCATGATCAAACTTTTCAAATCAAAAAAGGCACAGGAAGACACAGGGCTTCCCATTAATGTGATTCTTGCAGTGATTGCATTCGCCGTTCTGTTTGGTATCCTCATCTACATCGCAATGAAATACTGGGGGAAGCTAGGATGAACAAGAAAGGCGAGGGAACCCCCATTGGAATTATTGCAGGTATCATTCTTGCAGTTGTGGCTTTTATGTTGATCTTTTTTCTTGTTACCAAAATTATCGAAAAATCAGATCCTCTTGTGGAAAAACTGGCATGCAGAAACAGCATTCTAGTACGCTCAGGCACCAACATCAACTTGGGCGGATTCAACGTCGAAAATTTTCCATTGCTCTGCAAAACACAAAGTGGAGTAGAAATTCCAAGTACCGATGATGGGAAACCATTGATTATGCATGACGTTGGAGAACTTCTAGCAGAATGCTGGTGGATGTTTGGAGAAGGAATAGAAAAACAATACTTCACCAATATCATGGGAGGGCAGAAATGTTTTATCTGCGGCACGTTTGGAATTAAAGAAACTTCAAGCTTCAAAAAAGGAAACCACATTGAAATTGGAGAACTCTTCCATTATCTTGATGTTACCCCATACACTGCAATCGGAAAGAAAAAATACGAATTTTTATGCAATGACGGGCTTGACAATGATGGGGACAAAAAAATCGATAATGGCGACACAGAAGATTGCGACAATGGCAAATCACGTCATAATTCTCTCTGTGAACGAAAGGGGGGAGTATGTTCACTTCGATTTCTTGCAGGTGCTGCAACTCAAACGGTTGAAAATCCCGATTCAAATTATGTCTTCTTCAACAAATGGGCATGCGATGAAGGACAATGCTATGTTCCCAAAGCATTTGTAGCAACATACATGCAATACGTTGAAGGAAAAAGCGAAGAAGGAGGACGAGGATATGTTGCGTTACTTCCAACAACAGAGTTAACAAGACGATCAACACTCACCCCAGGGCAACTCTACGGCATTGCCATCGTCAGTCCAGATCAAACA
>JAGWAF010000072.1 GCA_018302085.1 Candidatus Woesearchaeota archaeon
ATTTCCAATGTTTTGATTCGGGATACTGTTTGCTCCACCCAGCGCCGTACATAAAATAGAAGGTAATGTCATAATTTTTACTCAGCAAATCAAACAAGGGGACACGGTAGGATCGTGTTTCTGAGTGGAGTAATGCTATTTTAGGTTTCATACAATTATCAGAAGAAGCTGGATCCATTTAAAAAACTTGTTAACGAAATCAAATCAATCCACAATCTTGTACGCATCAAAGTACCGTATCTTTTCCATCCACTCCTCTGGGCTATGATGCCCAATGATATGCTCAGCCGCCTTGAGTGCCATGTCAATGCAGTGGTCGGTGTTGTTATAGTTAAAAAGACCCTGCCTTCCGAGGGTGAGTAAATTGGAAACTCCCTGAAGATGATCTAAGATTGTCATCAAATGGTCTTTAAATCCGATCGCGTAGATTGGATACACTTTTTTCATTCGTTTTGAAAAGCACTCTTCTATGTCGGAAGGGTTCAAGATGCCTGCCTTTGTAAGATCCTGAACAACCTGCGCGTAGAGCTCCTTCTCAGGCATCTTCCAGATCTCGTCATCAGGAGTACATGTCACTTCTGCAGTAAGTACCGTTTTATCTGCTGGAACGAGTTCGTTGCTAAAGCTTTTATGTTCAGCAATTCGGTTAAAGATAAAGGTTTGTTCTGGGAAAAATAGCCAGTTGTCTTCCATTAACTTTGGTTTTTTGACAACGACGTAGACTATGATCATGGCTCTAAAATGCAGCCGCATAGCAGCGTCGAGCACAGTTTGAGGAGCAGCAGGCTGTAGAAGAGCGGGTAATTCAGTGACGTAGATGGTTGAAACAACAATATCTGTTTTTAATGTTTTTTGAGATTTTTTTTCTATATCAGAGACAACAAGATGTGTTACTTTTCCGTTTTCAACATAAATCTGTTCTGGAACAGTATGAAAATGAATTTCGCCATGATTTTTGAGAAGTCGCTCTGCGAGAATTTCAGAAATGTTCCCTATGCCTTTTTTGGGGTAATAGAAATATTCTGCGCTAACTTCCGTTTTTGGTTTTATTCCCAAAGTTCCTTTGACAAGTTCAAAAATATTTGGTACGGGTATTCTTTTTCTTGCGAGCTCTTCGCTTAAGCTTTTGGGATCTCCCCAGACTTTCCAGGCGTAATCCCTAAATAAAAGGTTATAAGCAGGTTTTCCAAATCCTGCGAGGAAATAATCTTCATAAGAGATGAGTTTTTTCTTTGAAAAAAAGCTTTTTAGTAATGTAAATCCGTATCCTAAACCACATTTCAGCGCAGTTCCAATGCCCAATCCCAGCATGACTTGAAAGATTTTTACTGGGAAATCAAAATATCTTCCAAGTAATCGAAGGCTATTCTTTTTTTTAATGCGTAATAAGTCTTCCCCTACAATTTCTTTGTAAACATCGAGAATACCTGGGAGTTGAGTGTATACTTTGTGGGGGCCGTAATCAAGGACCATGTCTTTGTAGGAGAAAGATCCTGCCATTCCCCCCACTTTGTCGGTTTTTTCAATAACGTGAACTTTATATCCAGCCTCGGAGAGTTTCCAAGCTACGGTCATTCCTGTGATGCCTGCTCCTAGAACAACCGCTGTTTTTTGAGTGTTTGACATAGTAAATTTTCAAGTTATGTTATAATTTTAAAAATTTTTTGAATTTTTTATTTTCTTTATTTTTAAAACTATTTCAATTTTTTCATCATTCATTAAATTGCTTTTTATTCCCATTTTTTGCCTTTCCCAGATTTTTTATTGTAATCAACTATAAAATCAACGCCCAATTCTGGCTTTTCTGATTGCGAAAACATGCTGCTTATCATAACAACATTGCATTTCTTGCATACGCCATAAACAATCCATGCTGCTGATTTGTTGTTATCATCTTTAGCATCCATTATCCGCATATCGAATCCTTTTCCACAGCAATGTTTTCCAGGGAATAGCTTAATTTCTTTCATTTTAAGCTTTCTTCAATAATTTTCTTTTCTTCATTTTTTATTATTTTACAATTTTTAAAACATTTAAAATTTTGTCTAATAAAAAATTGATTATTGTTGCTTCTTTTTTTGCGCAACGAATAAGGTTTGCCCTAGCCAGTATGGAATTTGCAGATTTTTCATGTGTAAAAGTTTGACAAAAGTGGCTCCAACTTTATGTAAAAATGGGCTGTATGCTTTCATTCGCATCGTTAAATATCCTAGTTGAAGAATTTGGAAGTGAGGTTTCTTGGCAAGAAGAGAGAAATTGTTTTTTTCAAGTATTTTTTTCATTGTTGATGGGGTGAAATAATAAAGATGGACAGACAATAAAAACACCCATTTGCTCTGGAGTATTTTTGCCATCCAGGAAGCACTGTCAGGCACATTAAGAGCTATGACACCCCCTTCTTTTAAAATGCGATTGCATTCCTGTAAAATTGCGCTTGGATCAGGAACGTGTTCTAGCACGTCCCACAACGTAATAACGTCAAAAGAGTTATCTGGATAGTGTTGTTCAAACAATGTTCCTGACTGAATATCAAGATCATAGTGCTCTTTTGCCCAGTTGCAGAGCCATTTGTTGAGTTCAAGGCCGTGCACTTCCCATCCTGCTTGTTTTGCTACATGAAGAAAACTTCCGCCTGCAGTTCCAATGTCAAGTATTTTTCCTGGTTTTTTTTCGTTTTTAAGCGCGTATTTTTCAATAAATTTTAATCCCCTGGCAAATGTTTTTTCTCTTCCTTCAACTTGTGAGATAAATGTTTCGTCGGTTCCTTCAGAATATCCTTGGATAATAAGTTCAGGTTTAATTCTTGGGTTGATATACATTAAACCACAATGTTTGCATTTTACAACTTGGTCAATGAGTGTTTCGTCCCCGCTTGATTTGAATTTGTTTACTAAACCTTGTTCTGTCTCTATTTTTTCATATTTATCTTTATATACGACAATATAATCATCTTTTCCACAGAGATTACACACAACAGGTTCAAAGTAATCTTTTTTTTGCATTATGTCATCCTCATTTGCAGTTTAATTGACAAATCGGTATTTGAGTAAGGTCCAAATGGCATGGATCCCATCTTTCCATCGAATTTTCTTTCCTTCTTCAAACGTTCGTGGCTTGTATGAGATTGGAACTTCTTTAATGCGGTATCCTCTTTTTCTGACTTTTGCCGTGACTTCTGGGCAAAATTCGAATTTGGTGCATTTTAAAGGTATGCTTTTCAAAACCTTTGCATCAAAGACCTTGTATCCTGTTGCTTCATCTGTAATTTTTGCGTTGTATAACAGATTTGTAAGAAACGTTAAAAATCTTCCGCCGAAATAAGCAAGGGTGTATGCATTGTCGTGCTTCGCTTTAATCATCTTTTTGGATTGTAAGAATTGTATGTTTTTTTGTTTTTGAATCTGGCTCAAAAATCTGGAACCGTAAACAACTTTCGTTCTCCTCTCAAGAAATGGTTTGAGCAGCACAGGATATTCTTGTGGATTATATTCCAAATCTGCATCCTGGATAAGAACAACATCTCCTGTTGCGTATTTGATTCCTGTGCGAATTGCAGCTCCCTTTCCACGGTTTTTTTTGTGGACAACAAGCCTTACTCCAGGAATGGTTTTGACTAGAGAAACCGTACGATCTTTCGATCCATCATCGATGACAATCAGTTCTTTGGTAAACCCTAAAAGTCTTAAATCAACGGCTTGAACTCTAGAGATAAGTTCTCGTATAGTTGCCTCTTCATTGTAAGCCGGAATTAAGATGGAAACTTTCATACAACCCCGAGGATAGAACCCTGGAATGTTTATAAATGTTTGCCAGGTTTGCCGACCTTGCACCACCAAGCAGACCTTATTGTTTCATAAATCTTTTCATCTTATATATTCTATAAGCTGTCATCATCATCTTGGTTGTAAAGTGATGTGTAAAGAATTCAAAGGGTTGTTTGAATAATTTAATTGGGTGCCAAAATAGTTTCCAGAAAAAGAACAGTGCATATGTTTTCCATCTAAATGAATTAAGCGTTTTATAATCTGATCTCCATGTTGGAGAAAATGTGAGTTCTGAGATGTTTTTATAGCCTGACTGCCCTAGATCGTAAGCTACGCTCCCAGGTACGGGTGTCATTATGAAGAGTGCAACTTCGTCGATGCCTGCCTTAGTTAATTGTCGTACATAATTTCTGCTCATCATCAGTTGCTTAGGAGTTTCTCCCGGATATCCGAGAACAAAACAAGCTTGTGTTGTAACGCCAAGTTTGTGCATGTGTCGTACGAGTTCTAATCCTCTTTTGTGATCAAAAGGTTTGTTCATGTTTTTGAGAACTTCCACGCTTCCCGATTCTGGAGATATAGAAACGTAGCGAAATCCACATTGATACATCAGGTCAAGGGTTTCTTCATCGACCGTTTCTATTTTTGTTCCCGAAACTATTTTTAAGATAATATCGAGTTTGTGAGTAAGAATTTCATGTGCTAATTCTTTCATGCGTTCTTTATTTACGGTTGGATTCAAATCTTCAATATGGAATTCAGTAACACCATATGTTTTTTGCCAGTGTTCAATCTCATCGACAACGTTTTTTGCACTTCTTCCCCTCCATCGTCTTCCACTAGTCAGGGGAGTCACGCAAAATTCGCAACCGTAAGGACACCCTCGGGAAGTAAGTAAGGGCATATATTTTTCAGTGCTTAGCGGACCGTGCGCATATCCTAGTTTCCAATAGTTGGATACTGGAAAAAGATCCCATGCTGGGAAAGGAAGATTATCTAATTCTTTATTAAAAAACGTTTTTTGATTTTGAACTAGTTTTCCTTCTTTATTTTTGTAAACTAATCCATCAACTGTTATTTGTGAGTTTGAAAGTTGTTCTAGTAAAAGGCAAGATCGTTCTTCTGCTTCTCCTACAATGACGTAATCTGCTCCTTTTTGCAGAAATTCTTTATACGTTTTGAGAAGTGAATACGCTGTAACTGCCTGAGTATTTTCAAGCATGATGATGGGAATGGAAAATGTTCTTTTGATCTCTTCAATAATTTGTAGAATAATAATGTGTGCTACAGCCTGTCCTGCATAAATAAAGATGGCTTCTATATTTTTAGGAATTTTTTCAATAATTTCTGAGGGTGTTAAACCCTGAACATTGAATTTTCCCTCCGATCGCACTTTAAAAGGATTTTCTCCAAAGGCGTCTACCACAGCAACATTATGCCCTTTTGCACGCAGTGCACCTGCGACATACGCCAAACTTAATGGAAGATATGGAATTCCTGTTCCGAAAAAGTCTCCTTTCTGATTGACAATGTTATGGTTGATAAGTACAATGTTCATGGTCAAAATTTATGGTCCGAAATATTTCTTTTGCCCAGGTTTTAGAGTGAATGCCTTGAAAGCCAGCTTCTTAATAAAATCTTCCTTGTTTAATGCATACGCGGGACTGATTTCCAAAGTGCAATCTGGGGCATTATCTTTCTTACGAGGAACATTAACCCCTGCAGCTTCCAGCCACGTTGCAAAAAGAGTCGTTTGTGCTTGCTCCACCCATGCCGCAGATTTTTCCCCTTCTTTATTTTTGAGCGGCGCGAATGCCGAGGCTCTATCGACGAGTAACGTGATCGTATTGCGGGTGTGAGACAAAACGTCAAAGATAAAAGTTTCAAATTTGACCGCTTCCTCTTCCTGTATTTTCCCATTTGAAAAATGAAAGATTTTTTTGTCTACACGATGAAAAGGAAGTTGTGCGCTCTTTTTTTCAAGCGTTTCCAAAAAATCCAATGAAAAAATATGTTCTGCAATGTTGCCTGCATTAAAAACAAGTTTGCCTTTTTTGTCGCGAAGATTTTTTTGCTTTTCACTCATATCAGAATATTCAACAATTCCTGGTTTTCCGTCGATAAATGCGAGAATGCCCACTTTTTCTTGCGGATCAGTTTTTTCAACGGCTTTCGTACTCACATCAGCGTGGTAGAGCACGTGATATCCTAAAAAAATAGGATCTGCTACGACACTTAACACATTGTCAACTTGGAAATAGAACACGTACTCGATTCCCTTTTTTTTGAGTTCTGGGATGACGTGTTGCAAGGCTTGAAGTGCCCCTCCGTGTCCGTTAGGGTGCGTCAGTATTTTATTTTTGTCCGCAAGGAGAAGTTTTCCAGATTTGTCTAACGTAGGAATGATTCCCTGTTGAATAAAAAAAATATGTTCCAACCCAAAATTTGTATGTTGATGAAAAAATGCCTTCGTTGCCGCGTCAGTTGCTTCACTGGTCATGATATACCATGGAAGTTTGGTGTCGTAGGTGCGTTGGAGGGCGATGATTTTTTCTGCAAAAACTTGGAAGAGGCTCTTGTGTTTAACAGGAGTAATGGGATGGCATCCCTTGGGGCCATTATATCCAAGCCTTGTGCCCTGGCCTCCTGCAACAACGAAGCATGCTACTTTTCCCTGGCTCAGGAGTTCTTCGCCTTTTTGCAGTGCGAGTTGTTTTTGCGGATGAGCATTCACATCGATTGCTGGCAGGGGCTCCAGTTTTCCTGAGAATGATGTTTGTTTCCCGAGTTGTTTTTTGAGTTGTGTTAACTCTTCAAAATCAATTGCATTTATTTGCTCTAAAAAATGCCTTTTTTCTTGTTCCGAGAGTTCTTCCCAGTGGTTTAGCAAATGTTCCTGTTTGTGCTCATAGACCTGTTCTATAAAGCGTTTTTCTTGCTCCGTAACTTGCTTTAATATGATTTCCTTGTCCATGAACGGTGAAAACAGTTTTGTCTTTATATGATTTCTGAACTCATAGTTACTCCATGATTATTCCATAATTAACTACAATATAGAAAATATTGTATGAAGCATAAATTTTATAAACCACCCCAGAATTGCACAGTATGGACGGCCATAGGGGCTTGGTTCTACCCGATCCCATTTCGAACTCGGCAGTCAAGCAAGCCTCCGTTTTATCAAGTACTGCACTACGCGGGAACCATAGAAAGCTGTCCTCTTTTCTTTTTCTCAAAAAAAACGATTAAAAAGACAAAAGGACAGTTCTAACACAAAAAAAATATTAAAAAATAAAAAATTGCCTACGCGCACATGCAAGGCATGCCGAATTGGGTAGGCAAGGAAAAATTGCTTACGCCGTTAACATTTCTTCTGTCACTTCAACAAGTTCATCTTGCCCTGCAGAAGGTTCGGAAGACAAAACCTTTTCGTAATAAGCCGTGGCTTTTATGTCCGTAATCGTTGTGCGATGGATCAAAAATCTTCCATCCTTGCTACGAAAAACCTTTGCTTCGATGTACGGCATTTTTCTCAATTGCTCTTCTTTTTTGTTGCTTAGTCCCATACGATCACCTCAAAATTGTGATGAACAAGATTATTTTTATGCTTTCCTGAGAAAAAAGTAAAATATTTTTAGAGAAAGTAAAAGATAAACAAAAGAAACAAAAGATTTTCGAGAAAAAGGGCACCATGCCGAAAGATTTCCGAAAAAATCATTTTCCCAATTCAAGAGTTATTTTGCCATGGTTTTCGTCGAGAGAAACGATCAGAGGATTTTTTAATTTTGTTTTGATGTCTTTCCAGGACATGCTCTTGCGTGCTTCTTTGAGTCCTGTAAGAATGTGTTGAACTTGCTGATAATGCTCATAAATCAGTTCCCCTACTCTTTGCAGTTGCTGCGCTTCATTTTCAAGTTGGGGTATTTGTTCCCGTTGCGAATCAATAATATTTTGGATTTTCAAAAGTTTTTTATCGGAGGGCTTCACAATGATTTTTTTTACATGAAACGCGCTTGCCTGGAAAAGGGCGTCGTTAAAAGTGGGACATTCTTGGAATGTTTTATTTTCGTACACGCATAATTTGTATGGCACAACATCAACAATCTCATCTTTTTCTTTCACAATAAATCCTTGCACTTTTTCCTTCAATAATTTCTGCAACGAATCATACAAATTTTTCCAATCTTTTTTAGTAAGCTGTGTTGCCTTCACATCTACTTTCGCTCTTTTGCAGAGCTCTTCCGCATACAATCCTCCGAGACCCATGCCTAGCGCCAAAGTTTTTGAGATTGTGCCCTGAATTGTTACATGGGAAAATGTTTCTAATGAAATCTCAAAAATATTTATTGGTTTTTGAGGATACTGATAAATAATTCCTCCCCGAATTGTACGATCTGCGAGGGTTTGGGTATGAAGACATGAGATAATTTTATTTTCTTGGTTACAGAGAACAACATTTCCTTTTCCAAAAAGTTCAAGATATAGAATAAACGATTGTTCTTTTCCTGAAAAATCCATGCGTACAATTCTTTCTGATGAAACTTGAGCAATTACCTCAATCCTGCATTGGGATAACTTTTTTCGTAATAGCATGCAAAACTCTGAGGGCGCTTCGCTTATCTCTTGTTTTACAGGGGCAAGATACATGCCTTGAGGTAAGAACATATGCAAAAATTGAGTTCCCTTTCCTGTGACGTGGAATGCAAAAATAAGCTGCGCTGCTTCTGGATGAAATATTTTTTCAACTTTCGCATTGAGCAAAACTTGCCATTCCTTGACTAAGCCATGCAGTTCTACACTTCGTATTTCAGTCTTCATAACTCTGCTGAGAGAAGCTTGTTTAAAAACTTTTGTCAACAAGAGGCTCTGTCCTAAAAGTTTAAGGCCCTTTGTTCTGGTGCTGAGTGAGGGCAAGGTCCACGGAGCTTCTCTTCATCAGGCTATGGACAAGAATAACAGCCAAGAAAAGTACAACGGCATAGATGATAAGCAGCAGGACGTCCGTCCCCATGTTAAATATTCTAGTTTGGAAAAGGATACTCCTTCTGAGCAAATTCACACCAATGACAAATGGATTATAGTGAGTAATCACCCGCACAAAAGAAGGTACCGCCTCCAATGGCAGAATCACATCTGACAAAAACAAGAAGATGGCCCCCGCTGAAATGGAAGCGAGGCTTGCGGTTTCTTGACTTCGGAAAAGATAACCAATGACCATTCCTAGGGAAGTAAACAATGCACTGATGAAGAAGAGGATGACCCATGTATCGAAGATAGTGAACAAGATTTGGGTACTAAAAAAAAGTCCTGCGACAATGAGAATAACTGTCAACTGTAACATTAACACCAGTAAAGCGGTACAGAATGTCGATAGAATAAAGGTGATATCCCTCACGGGACTCATAAAATTTCTGAACGAGGCACTCGACCCCTTTTCCATTTGAATTAATGTGGCAACGAGGAGTATACTAGTAAACATGGCGAGAAGAATAAGTAAGGAAGGGAAAATATAATTTAGCCGTGAGCGATCGGACGTGACAGGTTTCACTGTCGTTGTGATAGGATGTACAATGGTAGCAGGATCTGTAACCTTAATTTGATTGATCGTATTTTCAATGGTGTTGATTGCATTCTGCATTTCAATAATGCTGTTCAAACTCTTATCGACGGTAAAGCGCATATAATTGACATTCTCAATGGCATTCGATTGTGCCCCTACGGCAGATTTGATTTTGGTACTGGCATTATTGAGGTTGTTGATGAGGGTTATCGCCTGAACCCCTAATTCATTGACATCTTTTTTGGTAGACCCCATCAAAAGGTCCATCTGCTGATCCAAAAGATTAAGGTTAACTTCGGCTTCGCTCAAAATACTGGTAAGGTTTTCTTTGTCAGATTCGCTAATGGCACTCTCAGAGAGTTGCTGACGAAGATTCTCAATAAGACTTCTGCTCTGATTCAACGTTTCAAAGAACATTCCGTCAATTTTTCTCATGAGGAAATCTACTTTAGCCTCTTGATCAGAAAGATTTCCGGTATTAAAGAGGCTTCGATCCACACTCACATCAGCACCTTGCAAAGTCGTAGTGAGCTGGTCAAGACGCTGATAAATTTGATCGTTATGGGTAGTCATACCAATCAAAATACCCCGCTTGGCCTTCATAAGATCCTTAACTTGATCTAGTGTATCAAGAAGTTGGGTTGTCAAATTCAAACTGAGATCGGAACTTGTTAAGGAAATAGTTGAGGACGTTGCATCCAGAACATTATACACAAGGTTTACTCTTGAAAAATCCGCATAGAATGTGATGTGGTTTTGCGCTCCCTGGCTGAGTTCAAAATCTTCGGAAAAACTAATGCACAGATGGGCAACCCCCGTCTTAATTGCTTCGATGCAATCTTCTTCACTAACAAATTTTGTAACTGTAAAGTGATTTTTCTCAAGATTGTCAAGAAAGCTTTGCACAAGTGGATTATAGTCTTCGGCGTAAGCTCCTATATTTACTTTGAAAAGGTTAGAATTATCAAAAGCGACCCCTATAAGAAAAATGACTAGGAGTGGCCCAAGGATGACAATCAATGAACTCATGCGCGCACGAAGTAAGAGTCGAAAATTTTTTTGAATTAAAGTGAGGAGATTACTCATTTTTCTTTACCATGGTTTCAAAGATTTCCCGCACAGTTGGCCTGTTCACATCAATATCAACCAACTCTTCCTTGCTCTGGCTCATCAGATGCAAAAGAACTCTCAAGGTTTCTTGCGGTTCTGGAGTGTAAAGCGTCACGCGATTATTTTCAGTGTGAACGCGAGCAATGTGAAGCCCCCTCTGCTGTTTGAGTCTATTCAGCAGCACTGGGTAGCGATGGCTCTTAGTTTGAAAAATCACTTCATAGTTTTGTGTGTAATATTTTTTCAATTCAAGGGGGGTTCCTACTGCAACAATGCCGTGGTTGTATAACACCCCAATTCTTGTGCAGAACTCTTCCAATTCACTCAGAAAGTGGGATGCGATGATAACCGTTTTCCCCTGTTTATTGATTTCCTTGATTAAGGACCATATTTCCTTGCGTAGGAAAGGATCGAGGTTGGCTACGGGCTCATCCAAAATGAGGATTTTTGGATCGTGGATGAGTGCACATGCAATGTCCAGTCTTTTTTGCATTCCTTTGGAGAGTGTTCCTGCTAATTGATCGGAGCATGTCGTTAGGCCAAGTAGCTTAAGAAGGCTTTCTCTACTGCGAGAAATCGTCGCTGGACTTAATCCATACAGGCTTGCAAAGTATTCCAGATTTTCATCAACTGTCAGATTCTCATAGAAGGATCCTGTTTGTGTTGAGAACCCAAACACTTTTTTAATCCCGTGCGGATTTCTAAATAAAAGGTCTGTGGTAACAATTGATGACACGTCCATGTTGAGCCGGACACTTCCCTCATCTGGCTCTGCAAAACCAACAATAGTGTTCAAAAGGGTTGTTTTTCCACATCCGCTGACGCCGATAAGAGCAAAAATTTCCCCTTCATAAATGTCTAAGTTAATACAATTCAGAACAATGTTACGATCAAAGCTTTTGGTAAGGTTCTGGATTTGAACGATGGACTTCGAAGCACCTTTTTCAGCATGGAACGCCGTTTCAATAATATCGTCTGGCCATCCTTTTTTAAGAAGAGCTATCCTAATTTCTTCGGGTTGAGCACCCTTAGCTAGGGCGTGCGCTATAAAATCCCGCACTTCTGCAGTTGCTTGGGGCATGTGCTCCTAAGCCCCAAAGACTCTTTTAAACTTATTGATACTACTGAAAAATGGAAAATTAAATAAAGAGGACTTTGCAAAGTGACCTAAAATAGTATTGTTTATATATTAGTTATTCTTTCTTTTCATCGAGGTGAATCTTGATGAGAAAAGCTAGGAAATTGGATGTGGTATGC
>JAGWAF010000073.1 GCA_018302085.1 Candidatus Woesearchaeota archaeon
TAAAACACCGCCCTCAGTCTTTGATGTCAGACCAGTTGCAAATAGCACGTTTAATGCAAGTGTCGGCATTGAAGTTGCAGCAAATGTCACAGATACGAATGGCGTCTCAGCCGTAATTGCAAATATTACATTCCCTAATGGAACGGTGGAGCAAGTCAACCTGAGCCTGGCATCAGGCAATAAATATAATACCACTTTCACCATCCCTGGATTGCTTGGACAATATAACGTCACGTTCATTGCCAACGACACTTTTAACAATGTTAATACAACGACTACAACATTCTTTGTATCGGTTGATGGAATTGCGCCCGTTGTGTTTGATGTAAGACCTGTTGCGAACAGCACGTTTAATGTTTCTACGACGATTGAGGTTGCTGCAAATGTCACCGATAACGTTAATGTCAGTACAGTGTTTGCTAATATTACTTTCCCTAATGGAACTGTTTATGTTTTGAATTTGGGTAATTTGAGTGGTAATAAGTATAATAGTTCTTTTTTGATTCCTAATTTGACGGGTCAGTATAATGTTACGTTCATTGCTAACGATACGAGTAATAATGTGAATGCATCTGCTACCACCTTCTTTGTCGGCGCGGACACTGTTGTTCCAGATGTTTTCGATGTCAGGCCAGTTGCGAATAGCACTTTTAACATCAGTACCGGTATAGAAATTGCTGCGAATGTTACTGACAATGTTGCCGTTGGTACAGTGTTTGCGAATATTACTTTCCCTAATGGAACAGTTTATGTTTTGAATTTGGGCAATCTTAGCGGAAACAAGTATAACAGTAGTTTCAGCATACCCCTCCTTGTAGGGCAGTACAATGTTACATTCTTTGCGAATGACACAAGCAACAATGTTAATGCAACCACGACAACATTCTTCAATGCAGTGGATCAGGTTGCACCAAACATTACCCTCAATGCACCTGCAAATGGAACAAATACTTCAAGTACGAATGTCACGTTTAACATTACCGTTGTTGATAATACAAATTCTACAAACTGTAGCCTAATCATCGATGGGGTGATTAATCAAACGAACAGCAGTGTGCAGAATGCAACCCCCACAACTTTCTTTGTTACGGGCCTTGCCGCGGGCAATCATACCTGGAACGTGAGTTGTACAGACATTGGCAACAATACAAATACGAGCGAGACAAGATTCTTTACGGTTGATCTGGATATCGTAGACTTTAACAGCCTTACAACGGATCCAAGCTCTGCGGATGATCTTGATCCTGGAGTAAATGTTACCGTATTCGCAAATATTACCGATAACACCACAAGAGTGGACACTGCAATTCTCGAATACCGTCTGAGTAATGAAACCATTGCTACTAATATTACGATGGTATTCAACACCAGCCTGCAAGTGTTTGTAATTAGTTTCAACGCAAGCCAAAACGGAACGTATGTGCTACGGCTTTTCGCTAACGATACCGTTGGACATTTAGCAGTCAGCGGAACTGTAAACATCACAGTACAATTTGAAAACACGTGGACGAGAAGTCCTTCATTTTTCACAGCCGTTGTTGCCAACCTGAATGATAATGTAACTCTCGGAAATCTCACCATTAACAACACTGGAGACTTCCCGATGAATTTCACGATTAACAGCAGCAGAAACTCCACAATCTTCAACGATAGCGCCACATTCGAGATTGCTGCAAAAGGAAGTCGTGTTGTTCAAGTGAATGACACCGCTAATGTACCCGGTATCATTAATATCACTCTGAACATTACTGCAACACCCAATGGAAATCCAGGCAATCAACTTACTACAGGATCAATTGTTGTAGCTCCAGGACAACCCGTGCTCATTATTACATTTACAACGCCTAGTGGAGAAAACATTACCACGACACAGGGTGCAACTGGAGTCGAGTTTATGATTCACGTTGAAAATAATGGAACTGGAAATGCAACCGATGTCAATATTTCAATTACAATGCCCTCAGAATGGGTTGTCACATTTGGAACGCTTAATGATACCATAGGAGATTTGGCACCTGGAGAAAGTGACGATCTGGATATTATCGTATCTATTCCAAGTAACTTTACCCCTGGCAAATACAATGTTACAGGAAACGCTACAGGCCTTAATGAAACAGGATCTGATTTGAGCAGTCAAGGATTAACCTTTGGAGACTTTGTTGAGGTAACCGTCAATGCAGCTGTCGCACCATTGCCGGCGCAAGCTCTTGGAGGAGGTGGAGCAGGCGGAGGAGCGGGAGGTGGTGCTGGTGGTGCTGGAGGAGCTGGAGGCGGAGCAGGAGGAGCTGGCGGCGCAGGAGGAGGCGGAGGAACTTCAGGAGGAGGTGTAGAACGGTCAGCAGAAGGAGAAACAATCTACACCACTGAGACGATTGAGCTGGAAAGGGGAACAGAAATAGAAGTTCCGATTACTGTAACAAATCTTTACACAAACACAGTGTTTGAAAATCTTGCATTAAACGTTGAAGGGTTCATGTCACAATATGTAACTATTACCCCAAAAATTGACCCCAACAAAATTGTATATGTTGAAACGAAGAGCTTTAGATTAGCAGAAGGGGAAGTGCCATGGCTCATTGTCTTAGAAGGAATGCCAAGGCACCACATTAAACTCAATAAACTCTTTGAACAGAGCGCGAGCTTTGCCATCAGCTCTGATGAGATTAACTTTACCATGAATGTTGGAGAGACGACGAACTTTGATTTGGATACTGATGGCCAGGATGATATTGCAGTAAACTTTGAAAAAATCCAAAACAATCAAGCGTACGTGTACATCCATCGTCTAGGAAAACCTGACGCAAGCAAGCTCTACTTCGGAGAATCAAGAGAGTACATTTTACACATCTTTGCACCCGCGTACTTAACGGAACATGATTATAATTTGACCTTAAAGATTTCCGCAACGATGGTCGCAATCAATCCACAACTTGCAGGATTTGTCAGCAGGGAATTCGTTGAGTACCGCACCATCTTATTCAAAGTACAGGAAGTAAGCAGCGAAGAAGCACAACTTAGTTTGATCAAGGCAAGACAAGCAGTGCAAGACATGAAAGATGCCAAATTCCCAAGCAAGAGAGTTTATGACTTACTTGTTGAAGCGGAAGAAGCATTCAATGCACGACACTTTGCACTTGCCTATAAAATCTCGCAACAAATTATTGAGATGAGAAATGATGCCTTTGAAACAAATGAAATTATTCAACAAGTACAATTGGGCATCAAGGACGCGCAAGATAAAGGAATTTCTGTACCTGGAGCAGAGAGTGCGTTGCGTCTTGCCGTTAAAGCATTTGATAGGGGGGATTTCGCAACTGCATTATTGAGAGCACGCGATGCGCAAGTACAACTCATCCTAGAAACCAAAGGAAAAGTCAGCATTGTTTGGTTTATGATACACTACTGGTGGGCACTCATCCTTGGGGCCCTTGTCCTAGGCTTTGTTGCAATATTCCTCTATGAAAGAGTGATGCTCTTTGTCATTGCACAACGCCTCAGGAACTTGAACAAGGAAGAAGAAGTGATTTCCCAATTAAAAGAGAGAGCACAATGGCAGTACTTGCAGGAAAGAACCATTTCCCTTGATCAGTATCAGCGCCTTTTGGCCAAATATGACAGCAGACTTGCCAAGATTCGACTTCTCAGGACATCACTCAGAAATAGAAGAGTCAGTATTATACCCACAGAAGTGGATATTGAAAATCTCAAAAAAGAAGAAAAGGATCTTCATCATTTAATGGAACAGGTGCAACGTGATTACCTGCAAAAAGGCCTCATGGGCAGAACTAAATTCCAAGAATTGTTTTCATCCTACAAAGCAAGACTTGGAGAAATAGAAAAAGAAAGACTTGCACTGCAACAACGCATCCAGAGAGAACGATCCGACGTCAAATACAACCTCCTTGTATGGATTGTGGAACTTTACCGCGCAATTGTAGAAACTATCATAGAATATTTCAGAAAAATAAGAAAACCCAAGATTCCGCAAGCGTTTATTCCAAAAATTTCAAAAATCTCAAAAACGGACAAGCTCTTCTCATCACAGTACACACCTCCAACTTCATTTGCTCCAATCACATCTCAGCAATCTGCATCACAACAATTCACACCACAAACATCTTCAGTGCCTCAGACAACATCTTCATCTTCGGGACTTAGAAAACTAATTGCGGCAGGATTTAAGGTTAAAGGCATGTTCAAAGAACCAAGAACCACATCACGCAATCAGTCTAATCAGTCCATAGATACGTCACACATTCCTGAAGTATCTTTGAAACCATCGTTCGCATCATCCGAAACAAAAAGACCTGTAAAAAATATTCCGGCAACAAGCTGGGAAGCTGCATCTCCAAGAGAGCACAGAGAACCTATTAGAAACGTTCCTCCAACAAGAGAGGAAGCTGAATCTCCAACAGTTGCCAGAGAACCTATTAGAAACGTTCCTCCACAATGGACTCCAAGATATTCAGTTAAGAAAGACGTAAAACAAGCATTTGATCATCACGAAATAGAGAAACAGCTCGAAGAAATAAGCAGAGAAATTGGACCAGCTCAGACACGTGTATTAGAGGAGAATGAAGAAGAAAAAGGGAAGTCTCAGGAAATTACCGATAAAGAACGCGTTGCTCGAGAACAAGGGGAAATAGAGGCATCCGCATCTTTAATGGATCCTGGATTAGCACAAGTAGAACAATCACTCCTTGAAAAAAGAGAAGAAACAGAAAAATTAGCTAATCCTGCAAAGGTATTCTTCATTGCTCAGGATAAAAAATCCTTGCTTATGTCATTGAAGAAGGTTTATTCCAACGAACCAGAAAATATGTTTGGAGGGGAGTTTAAAAAAGAACAGGAATCAACCATACCACAGAAAGAGTTTAATCCAAAATACAGGCTTACCCTGCCAAAACATGATATTGAACTCCTTAAATCACGACGCTTACAACAATTAAAAAACATTTATAAAGACCAACATGCAAATATATGAAACGAGGTGAATGCAGATGGGCAAAATTATAGGTATCATAGCCTTAAAAGGCGGTGTAGGAAAAACAAGCTGCACTGCAAATCTAGGGGCTGCCTTGGCGATGCAGTACAACAAAAAAGTGCTCATTATAGACACAAATTTTAATGCAGCAAACCTTGGATTCCACGTAGGTCTCTTTGAGCCTAAAACAACGATCCATGACGTTCTTCTAGGCAAAGCCGAAATCACTGATGCGATTTATGAGTATCAGCCAAATCTTCACATTATACCAGCAGCTGTTACACCACTCCTCATTCGAAATCCTTACAAACTCAAACAAAAAATAGCGTCACTCAAAAAACATTACGACGTTATTCTGTTGGACAGTAGCCCAAGTCTTAACAACGAAATTTTATCAACAATGATTGCTTCGGACGAGCTCTATGTTGTGGCAAGTCCAGATTATCCTACGCTGAGCACCACCCTTCGAGCGGTGAGCATTGCAAAAGCGAAAAAAGTACCCATCAAAGGAATTATTCTGAATAAAGTCAGAGGAAAAAAGTTTGAATTGAGCACTGCAGATGTTGAGGAAACAGCTCAAGTTCCAGTGATTGGTGTTATTCCCGATGATGTCAAAATGCTGGAAGCACTTGCTTACACTAAAGCGATTCATGAGCATGCACCACGGACGAACGCAGCAATAGAGCTCAACAAAATCGCGGGCTCCATCATCGGGGAAAATTATGAGGACCCCAGATTATGGAAAAGATTCCTCGAAAAATTCAAGGGCAAAAATGATGCAAGAGGATTCTTAACGCCTGAAGGGGTAAAAAGAAATCCATGATTAAAAAATTCATTATCTTTTTAATTGTCATCCTTGTCATTGCAATAGGCTTTATGCTCTTTCAACCGGCTCCACAAGAGAAAGAAGCCCTTGTTCTGGAAAAGAGTGAGTTTCGTTACACACCACCTTCGGTGATTACTCGCGAAGATGCCTTAGCCTCGCTGATGAAAGCAGAGGATGAAATCCAGGAAATGAGCAACTATGGCCTGTCCGTGCTCCAAGTGAGGGATCTTCTTCTCGATGCAAAACGATACTACATCGGCAAAGATGCTACAGATGCAGCAATGCTAGAAAAAGATCTCGAAATTTTTCAAAAGCCAGAAGAAGAGTTAAAGAGAAATTATGTGCAGGGCCTCTTTGACGTTGCAAACACAACACCCCCCCATGAAGTTAAGGCACAGGATTACGAAGAAGTCTTTAGGTCAACACAACTGATCTCTTTCAAGAAAAAACAAGCATACACACTACTCGATGAAATTCCACTCGTAGAACAAAAAGAGAAAGACTATCGAAAAAATAAAGTAGACACAAGTGAAGCTTTATTGCTAATTGGGCAGGCAAAAAAAGCATTTAGGGAAGAAAGGTACGACGATGCGGAAAGTGCACTCATACAGGCAGATTTTGCTTTAGACAGGGCAAGCTCAGAATATGAAAGGGCAAGGGCACTCATTACAGCGAGCAAAAACTTCTTTGTGCGCTACTGGTGGCAAATTATTCTTATCTTGGTTATTTTGGGTGTGCTTGCACAGCCTGTTGCGAAAAAAATCAATATACTCTTATCAAAAAATAAACTGCAAGAATTAAAAATAGAACTTGAAACACTGAAAAAACTTGTTATCCAGGCGCAAACAGAATGCTTCAAGGACAGGAGCATAACCACGGCAACGTATAACATTCGTGTTGAAAAGTACATGTCCCGCATGGCAGAAATTCAATCAGAAATTCCAGTGCTTGAAAGCCTCGTCGGGGAGAAAGTTTTCGGTCGAGAGGCGGGACTTGTCGTTGAGGAGTCAACGCAGGGAAAAGCAAAAAAGCAGAGGCAGCAAAAACAAGGAAAAAAGAGAAAAAGATAATTCTGAATATTTTTTGTGACTGCCATACCAATAGGGGAGAGGCCTTATAGTGCAGCGTTTTACAGCGAAGAAATTGTAAAGGTGTTGGGCGGCGCTACTTCAGAACTTTATAATGCAACTGGATGGTATTTTTAGATAATCTTTTAGTTTCTACCAATTCCAGTTTTGCGTCGAAGTTATTATCCGAAAATAATTTTATTCCCTTGCCAAAGACCAATGGCTCAACATCAAGATACATCTCATCAATTAATTTCTCTTTCATAAAAGATGAATTGAGCATTCCGCCACCGGCGACAAGAGCCTTGGTAAAGTTTTTTTCTTTTAACATCTTCAAAGCCTCTCTTGGCGATTTGGCAATGGCAAAATTAGAATCATGAGCAAAATCTTCTTTTGAAACCACAACCGTGAATGGACTGCCAATTTTCTCAAACTCATTAACTCCTTTCATTATTTCATAGGTTCTTCTGCCCAGAATTATGGCTTTGAATTGTTTGGCGATTTTGTAATAACTATCCCAAACAACATCTGACCATGGAGTTTCATTGTTTTCCTTGGCAATATAACCATTTACGGTTGTTGCCATGCATAATATGACCTGCATAATAACGGAAGATTTCGCGAATTTATTAAAGTTTGTTTTTTTCGCACTCCGCTCGACATCGCAAACATGGACGGATACAGAAGAAGGCGTAAAGAGCTTGTCATCATACTTTGTTATAGATTGGCTACGCCCTCATCAAGAAGAATAAAAAAATAATAATTGAACACACAACGGTGGTTCCAACAGTGAAGTAAACATCCCTGCTTTTCATTTCTGTTTTCACCAATTTTGCCAGAACTAAATAAGATAAAATAAAAAATATTATGCTCGCCAATGACTTCGCAGTCCAGTGATGCCCCACGATACCCGCCAAAAATGTTTTGAAAGCCGGTGAAATCTCACTTGTGATCGTGAGAACCGTAATAAAAACGATAGTAGCACTTGTTGCGTCGCTTAAGGCCTTGGTTTTCATAACCTATGCTACCTCCAGAGCCGCTCTTGCGCCGGAGCTAATAAGGTAACCCATAGCAGCCATTGCTAAACCTGTAAGAATAATAATCGCGCATAATAACAGTGTCGCCCTTCTGGTTTGATTCGCACTCTTTGCATTTTGATGCAACAAAGCCGCGGCTAACAAAGCAAGAAATGGCAAAAATAAAAAAATGTGCTCTTTGGCCTCCATCACAACTTCGTGAGCCCAGGGAGCCGGACCTTCCTTGATAATGGGCTTCACCTGAGGACCGTAATAATTCAGATAATAATAACCACCAGCGATCCATGAGAGGAGGAGAAAAATGAAGCCAAGCGTTGCGACAATTTTTGCTCTTTTCATGCGCTGATCCGTCGGGTTTAGGATCTCCACAAAAACCCAGAGAAAAGCAAATATTCCTATCTCTCCCAATGCAGCGTGAATGCCTATTAAAGGATGGACCATAACATTGTACTGCTGCTTGGGTTATTTATATTTAACTATATTTAACGGTTTTTATTTTTTTTCTGGCTTATACTTTTTAATGATAAATGTGTGCAACTATCTAGGATTCATTTTCGCTGTTTCTTCTTTTTTCTTACAAAGTTTTCAGGGCTTTCTTCTGGCTCCTCTTTTGCTTGTTCTGTTTGGATTCCCATCTCCGCTTTCTTTATACCTACTCTTAAAACGGCTAATTTCATGCTCACAAGAACTCTGTTCAGGGAATCTGCCAAATTATTTATCTCATTTATTTTACTAACCATTTTTATTTGCACATCAAAATTTCCTCGACTTACTTCATCAACAGAATGGCTTAGTTTATCGAGTGGTTTTGAAATGAAACGCGAAGTAAATAAACCCAAACCTATTGCTAAAATCACTTCAAAAATTATTAAAATTAAAATTGTATCTCTTGCTTGTTTTTTAGTTTTCAAAACATTTTCTTCCTGCTCTTTTAATTCTCTTTGTTCACTTTCAATTCTTTCTCCCAAAATGGTATCCAGGCCATGCTCAAATTCTTCTAACTCTCGGATTTGACGCAACTCTGCCAAATCAGTTCCATTTAAAGCACTAGAATCCTTAAGTTGGGAGACTTCATTAAACATTGTTACCATCCTTCTCTCAGATATTTCTAGCGCAACAAACAACTCAGTCCATTTTCCTGCCCCTTCATGTTTCTCTCTTTCAATAATATCATCTTTATATTTTTGATAGTCTATCAACGCTTCTTCAAATTCCTGATTATATTCCTCATCACCTTTGACAACATAAAACAAAATTTCCTTCTGCATTACTTTAAAACTGCTATCGACCAAAAGCATTGAAGTTACAACAGGGTAAGCATCTTTAACAGCCTCGTTAAAAGAATTTTCTATTTCATTCACGCTATTATAAATAATAAAACCAGTAACACCTATAGATATCGCGATTACTATAAACCCCAAGGAGATGATAAATTTTAATTTCATACTGAATATTACTCCTTCTCTCCCCTAATTTCTCCGAAGATTTCTTGTTCTGGATAGACAACAATGCCCTTGCTTGTGATTTGCATCGCAACGATTTTCTTCTGATGCTTTGCCCCCCTTAATTTAAGGACTTCAACTGCATTTTCCCTGACATTTCCCCTGGTTAGGTTGTATAGGACGATCACGCCATCCGCCAAGAACTCTTCCACTCCCGTCTGACTAAAAATGGTAGGGATTTGCCTGGTTTCTGTGATAAGGAATGCTGTTGCCCCGATACGCTCAAAAAATCTGAAGAGCTGCTCAATATAAATTCTGTAACTATCTTCCTTTCCTGTGAATGCGGATGCAATTGCAGTTAGGGAATCCACGACAATAATCTCCGGCTTGTAATGCTTCGGAAGAATAACCGGGTCAATCTCAATAAGAAGTTCCCCTTTTGCTTTCATAAGGAGGGCATCTACACTCCTTGTAATGTCAAAAGGTGAAAATCTTTGGATCATTAATTTTCCTTTCTTTTCCAGATCTTCAGGATTCCAACCAAAATCGTTCATGTGCTGGCGCAAACGCTTCTCATTTTCCTCAAAACTCATATACAAGCATTTATCACCGTGTTTTGCGTGATATGTCGCAATCTGGCAACACATAATAGTTTTTCCGGAGCCCGCGCCACCCGCAACAAGAACGGTGGATGTCCTTGGAATACCATCCTCAAAAAGATCATCAAATCCTGGAATACCAGTCCAAATAAATTCTTGACCATTACTCTTTTTTGGATGCTTCGCCCTGTCAATAACTTCCTTAATGGGAGAACGCTGTGCAACAATTTGGCCTTCCATTCCTCCATTTTGGAGTTCATCCTGAATTTCAGAACGCAGCTTATTCATGTCAAACTTAGGAGCTTTAGATTTTGCTAATTCTGCCTTTGTTTTTTCCCGCGCTCCCTTTTTGGGTTTTTTGACTACATTTCTGCTGATCACTTTTTTAATGGTCTTCTTACCTTTCTTACCTTTTTTAGTTGCCACGTTCACCTTGGTCTGCGTATATTATCCTATATAAAGATATCGATGTGGGATTAGCTCGTCTTCATTTTTTTTATATTTCTTTTTGTAGTGGTCGCCTTTGCCGCGGGTTTTGTTTTCTCCAACCCACTCTCTTCTTCATTATTCATCTTAGACCTGAGGACGGCAAGTTTAAGGCTTGCGAGAATTCTGTTGAAAGAATGAATAAGGCTCTGCACCTCATCAATTCTGCTCTTGTTGAGCTCGATGTCAAATTTTCCTTGTACAATCTGATCGACAGCTTCTTCCATTTTACGTAGCGGCCTGGTCACTGCTCCTGACATTGCAATGACTAAAAGAAACATCAAAATTCCAGCGACTGCCATGATCATAATCAATCTTTGACCCAAACTGAAGACACGATACCCTGCTTCTTCGACATCAATCTTCACGACTAGCGCCCAATCAAGCGAGGGAATATGACGCCAAGCAGCAAGCACAGGATGGGCACGATAATCAATTGATTCTCCAGAACCTCGAAGTCCCATCGCAGCATTTTGAATGGGCACGCCTAGGCTTTCATTGAAATAAATTTTCATGTTCAATGCTGAATCAGGAGCGTGACGCAACGAGTTCACAATAAGGGCATAATTTGGAGTATTCTCCGCAATGACGGTTTCCCCAGTGCTGCCAAGACCTGTGACATCTACCGAGACAGTGTTGATAAAATCCAAATTGAATACGAATCCTATAACACCTATGAATTCACCATTAAATCCATAACTAGGGCCGAGAACTAACATCACCGCAGGTTCGTCATACCCTTCTTCACGCAGGATCTTAGTATAGTAAACACCTTTTTTACCCTCTTCAAATGCATCTTTATACATTTCTGGCAATGGTTTACCCACAAATTTTTGCTCACATTCTTCATTAGTACAATAGACCACCACTCCATCAGCGTCGATTAACAACATATTTTTGACCTGCGAAACCATCATCGGAATTGCTCTTACTTGCTCATCAAGCATCTTCTTGCTTGCACTATACTCAGGGCTATTTCTGTCTTTTATCTCCTTACTCAGAATGGGCAAATTTTTCTTGATGTTATAATAATCTTGGGCAATCATGAGATGTGCCTTAATTTGATCCGTCAGAAGCTCAATTTGTGCAACTTTCAAATCAGCAATGGTATCCAATTTTGCAAGGGTTTCCTCGTCTGAATCTTCACGAATGCTACGATATCCAAATGCAGTGAGAATAATCATCGTAACAAGGAAGATCACGACAAAATAAAAAGAGAGTACCGTGCGAAGTCTCATCA
>JAGWAF010000025.1 GCA_018302085.1 Candidatus Woesearchaeota archaeon
GAAACGGACATAACTTTTATGGCATTACTGTCCGTTTCTAAGTAGAAAACGACCATTTAGTCCTATTATTTGTGTCGTTTTCTAATTTCAAACTTCTCATAATCTTTTTCCCACAACTTTTAAATAACCCAACAAGTAAAAAAAGGTTATGCCCCAAAGAGAACTGCTTGAGAAGAGTGAAATTAGTCTTCTGCTTGACACATATGATGATATTTTCTCCGACTTTGATCCAAGGTCTTACACTAAAAGGGCTTTATCTGGCGATTTTCTAGAAGCTGCGCAGCATGCGACAAGGGAAACAAAAGAGGGCGCGCTTGAACTCCATCTGTTACTACCAAGAAAGCAGCGCGAGAAAAGAGAAGAGGTTGTGATTAAACAAAGACTGAATCAACATTTTAGAAAACACGCGTTTCAATTGGAGCATCAGATTAAACACACTCTCCACCAAGGTATTCTCATTACTTTACTTGGTTTTTTATTTATGCTCATCGCGGGTCTGGTAATATTCCGAAATCCAGATTCATTCAAAACCCAATTTCTTAGAATTCTACTCGAACCTTCAGGCTGGTTTATGGTGTGGTTCGGCCTAGATAAAATATTTTATGGCACGAGAGAAGTTAAGACAAATCTTGATTTCTACAAAAAGATGGTCAAAGCAGAGCTAGTATTTGATACGTATTAGCTTTTTTTATTTAGTTTTTCAAATCGTTTTTTTATCTGTTTTTTTATTTTTTATCTAGTTATTTTTTCTTTTCATCTTTTCTATTTGAGAACTTTGCAAAATGTCAAAAAATGGAGTGTTTTAGGCAAAGTTCTCTAGAGAAGTTTGAGTATAGTGAAGGCACCAAATATTCGAACATGAATAATGCATCTTCACTATTACGAAAAGCATTGTAATGTTCGATAATTTAATGCTTTGAGTATGTTTCTTATCATTTCAAACTTCTCATTTGATTATTTTGTCTGTTTCTTCTTTTTTCAAAACCGCAAGTTTTATTAGCGTCTAATGTGAAAAACGCGAAAAGAGGTGTTTCATTTGAAAATCACGATTATTCTCCTTGCGTTTGTCCTTATTCTCGCCATTGCACTTCCCAATGTTCTCGCACAGGAGCGATGCAGTGATTACTGTTCGCGCGGTGTTTTCTACAGTGACGGAACCTATAATGTCCGAGCAAGTGAATGCGAGTATGCGCAAACAAGTTATTGTTCCCAAGGTTGCGACAATAACGGACAGGCTTGTGTACCTTCTCCTTCTAGAGAAATTTCACAACTACCTGAAAGAATTCCAAGACAAGTTCCAGAAGTGCCACCTATCCAGTTTATGCGGGAACAATTCTTTCCAGATTCAGACGGTGATGGTGTTGACGATAACAAAGATCTTTGCCCTGACACTGCGGGAGAAGGAGGCTGTCCAGGTTGTCAAATAGATACTGACGGCAAAGATATTTATGAAGCAGGAAAAGTCGGGGTATTTCAAGCCAAGAAGCAAATGAATCCCCAGTTCTACTTAGACAAAGCCGGCCAGCCAGTAGGCAGTCCAGAGATCACCACTGTGAGTTATTCTTTTATCGCTGAAGATACTTGCCAAGGATCTTCCGTTATTGAATATTTCTGTGATGTTGATCAAAAAAGTTGTATGACCAAGAATTCTGTCATGTTCCTTGCAGACATGGCAAAATTGCCCAACGATCAGTACGAAGAACTGAAGAACTCAGCCTGTGTTCTCGATCCTTTTTCAACAAACAAGGGGACTGTAAAGTCAACAACCAAAACATGCATCTGCGGTTGCGAGGATGGCGCGTGTATCCCAGAGAAGGACAACGACAAAGATAACACTCCTGACTGTGTAGATAACGATGATGATAATGATAATGTTCCTGACATCAAAGATAATTGCCCGCTTAATTCAAATCCGACTCAGACAGATGCCGACAATGATGGTGTAGGCAATGTTTGTGACAATTGTAAAACCAAAAAAAATTCAGACCAAAAAGATAAGGACTATGATGGATCAGGAGATGTATGCGATAACTGTGTCTCCAAGGGAAATGCCGACCAAAACGATGTTAATAACGACAAGATAGGAGATGCATGCGATTGTCGCGATGCCTTTCAGGGTCCCAACGAAAATGGTGCAGATTGTGGAGGAATATGTTCCAATACTTGTTATGAAGCAGAATGTAAAGCGGACCCAAACTGGTGCGGAAACAAGATTGTTCCAATTCGAATTGTGGGAAAACCCAACAAAGGATTTATTGACGTCGTGTTTGTTCCCGACTATAATTATGTCTCAACTAACCCGTTCATTAATCAAGCGTATGATTCTGTAAGAAGAGCATTCGCAGAAATGGAAAATAAAAGCATTGTTCCCTTTCCAAACAATTATTTTGAAAAGTTCAATTTCTATTATTACGTTGGAGGTCCTCTCGATGGAAAGAAAAAGAATTATGCGGCAGATGCTCTCAATGAGTGCGCGGGCACCCCTCCTCAAACTGTCGCAGGATTTGGAGGAAAAGATATCCCATTCCGTGACACTCTCGTAATTCTTTCCCCCACTTCTCAAGGAGGCTGTTCAAAGCTGGGAACGGGCATTAATTCCCATATGCAATTACAACCTTTAGTTCCTAATGTTATGATGCACGAAGGCACGCACGGTATTTTCAGCGTTCTGGACGAATATTGTGGAAACACTAGTTATGGTGTTTTGAATAAGGAACCAAACATCTGGTCAAGTCAAGCTGCTTGTACCGCTGCTGCAACAAGCCACAAATGGACTGCGGGAAATTGCAACACAATCTGTCCGGGTTTTGGAACTCAATGGACAATATCAAATGGCAATCCACCATCTGTTTATTACCGTTATGACACCGATGTTGGAAATCCAGACATGATGACAGCATGCACATCAGGTTGTAATGCAAATTATCGTTTCAAAGAAGCGGATGTTGCAAGAATAAGTTACGTTCTCAACAACTGGCCTAGCAATGAAACTGAGGCGATCCTCGTACGTTTACACTTTGATCACGATCAAGTTACGTATCGTGGCATTGAAATGATTGGCGCTCACCCTGATTTAGGAATGGAAAACCCTGACTTTATGGTTGAAGAATACTCTGAGAATGGACAATTGGTTTTACGCTATCCTATTGCAGATCCTCGAAGAAACTTCTACGAGCACGGAATGGATCATCTTTATAACGCATTTGAGGACGTTACAGACTTCTCCCTGGTAGTGCCGCTTGACCTTAATGTGAACATTGTAAAACTCACGAAAGATGGTCAAGAAATCATCAGGGTGGATGTTGCTGCTGAGTTTGAAAAACTTTGTAATCAAGAGCCCGCAAGCATGGGTTGTGTTCGTGAAGAAGTCGTGCCTGAAGTGCCCGAAGCGCCCAAACCAGGAGTTATAGGAACATTCTTCACCTCAGTCAAGAATTGGATTGTGCAGTTATTTTCTTAATACCCTTTTTCTTTTTTCTTTTTTTCTAAACCAAACTTTTTAAGAACTCATCCCTCTCTTGGCAAGGCATAGCTTTTAAAACCCTGAAGATTTTAGCCCACCATGAAACTTCGTCAGCTTCCTGAAGATTTCAAAGTTGAAGAAATAAGTAATTTGGAAATCAAAAAAGAAAAGTCCAACTTTAAAATTTATCTTCTGGAAAAGAAAAGTGCGGAAACGTTTGCCCTTCTTGACCATCTTGCAAAAACAAATAAAATTCCAAGGAGGGAGTTTTGCATTGCGGGATTAAAGGACAAGCACGCTATCACAAAACAGTATGTTTGTGTACCTGCAACCTATGATCTCAGAATTGTTGAGGGAAATAACTTTAAATTGACTTTTCTAGGATACACAGATAAAAAAATGCATTTGGGGGATTTGTGGGGAAATAAATTTCAAATCATAATAAGGGCCCTGCGTAAGGGAGAATTAGATGGGGTGAAACAAAAAGCATCCGATTTGGAACAGATTGGCGTTCCGAACTATTTTGATAGCCAGCGTTTCGGGAGTGTTGTGCAGGGAACATTTATTGCAAAAGCTCTTATGCAAAGAAAGTACGAACAAGCAGTCAAGATATATTTAACGGAATGCAGCAGACATGAATTGCAGAGCATAAAACAAGATAAAAGGCTCATGGTCGAGCGGTGGGATAAGCTTACAACATTGCCTATTAAATCCCCCAGGTTTAGAACAATCATCGATGAATATAAAAAAACAAAAAGTTGGCTTGCAGCATATCAAAAAATTCCTGCAAATCTCCGGGAGTTGTATGTGAGCGCTTATCAAAGTTATCTGTGGAATGAATGCGTGAAAGAATTACTAAAAAGATTTGTTGACAGGAAAAAATTATACATCATCCCATATTCTATCGGTTCGCTTTTGTTTTACAAAAAAATAACTCTTCAAGAACTAGAAAAAATTCCAAAAACTTTCAAAACCATCAGTGAACTTGGGAATTATAACGAAATAGAAAAAGAAATCATCTCCCGGGTGCTGCAAGGCGAAGGTATTTCATTGCAGGATTTTGCGATTAAAGAAGAAACTGGAAATTTCTTTGTTGCTCATGAAAGAAGCGTGATTGTCAAACCGTCACACTTTTTCTGTTCCGATCCATTAGTTGATGAAATCAATGACAGGGGAAAGAAAAATTTTTTCAAATTCATAGTGAGTTTTGCTCTTCCCAAAGGAAGCTACGCAACGATTGTCACAAAAAGGTTGTTTAACAAGTGAAAAATTGAGTGATGTGCAACACGATGAATCCGATTATTACTCTCAAAGAAGCGCAACAGATTTTGCAGAAAAAAGAAGGTGTTTTGAAGATTTCTCTTGATTTGGGAATTTCACAAACAGAAATTGAAATCAAGGAGGGCATTGTCAACATCCAAAATGAAAAAATTCCATTGAAAAATTTTGAAAAAGTGAAAGAAAAAACGTGTTATACCCTCATCGATAATACTCTGCAGCCCATCGCATTGTTTTCTCAGGAAAGCAATTTTTATTATAAATTAATTCCCACAGAAGATTGGCCTACATTTACCATTTCCTCCACTCCCATGCATCGTCATACGAGGATTTCTCCCAAAGTTCATGCGCAGCTTCAAGTCAAAGAAATTTTCCCTGTCAAAGGATGTGTGCTTGACACGTGCTGTGGTTTAGGATACACTGCAATTCTGGCTGCAAAGTACGCAGAAAAAGTTTACACGTTCGAAATTGATCCATATGTTGTGGAGCTTGCAAAATGCAATCCTTATTCCCAAGAGCTTTTTAACAATAAAAAAATATTATTGGAACAAAAAGATAGTTGTGAGAGCATTGTTAATTTCAAAAATAATTTTTTTGACAGAATCATTCACGATCCTCCCACATTTACTTATGCTCCCCAGCTTTATGAAAAAAAATTCCATGCTGAGCTGTATCGCGTTTTAAAAAAGGACGGAATTCTGTATCACTATTGTCCAACACCGCAGAAAACTAAGGGAAACCTGTTGTACCCGCGTATAATCAGGCAGTTACGCGAAGTGGGTTTTCAAAACGTTGTTTACCATGAACACTCCTCAGGGATTTGGGCAAGAAAATGATTTTTCATGAATTTTCTTCCTGATTTTTCTGTTACACCCCTGCCACACAATACTTCAATTCAATACATTTCCGTAACATTTATATGGCATCATTGTAACAAATGCTTAAAAATACAAAAAACAAAAAAACAGAGAAACGCGCCATGGAATTCCAAACCACTCCCTACACGCCCATGGATCGGGCATACTTTGAAGAATCTCCTGAGCCTATTCAGTTAGAAAGACCCATCGTGCCAATAAGCGAGCTTGGGCAAACCGTTCCGGAAAAAGATCCGAGGACAGGTGCGCATATTATTCAAACGACTCAGGCAGCCATTCGCGCGGGAGCCTCCCAAATTCAGTGGGTTCAAACAACGCCAAGCACTGCGGCAATTGGTGGAAGGGTGAAGGCTATTGGAAAAGAAGCAAGGGAAGCCATTCGAGAAATGATTAAGGCAAATGATGTCATGGTTTCAGGATGGGAGATGCCAACGAGCAGTATCACAAACATGTCAGGTTTTGATCCGCAAAGTGGTTCTCTGAATGAACAAAAAAGATTTGAGGACATGAACGAAGTTAGGGATGCAATTCGCTTTGTAGGAGAAGTTGCGGGGGGCGGAGGCGTTGACATTTGGAGCCAGGAGTTTCCCAGAACAATTTTTGATGCGAAATTTAATGGGGGAAGAGAAGGTGTTAAAGGCTGGACATTCAAGGCCTACGATCGGGAACATGAAATGGCAGTAAAACACCTAGTTGACGATCGCTCTGGAAAAATTATTCAAGAAATCAGAATGAACCAGGAAATTAACTATCCCGAATGGAATAGGTACAATCCTGAAAATAAGTTCCTGTGGCAAAAATATGGGGGAAAACCCTACCAAGATGAAAATGGAAAGTTGATCCGTTCAGGGGATTACATTGATTATGAACACAATAAAGTAGGCAGGGAAAATCGGGTAGCGTCATTTGATCAGAACACTCACACGGTCATTATTAAAAAAAGAATCTGGAAGGACTTCGAAGATGAAGCAATAGAAATCAACCAGGAAAAAGCAGCGCAGCTTGGCATTCCTGTGAGTCAACTTTCTGAAGAACAAAGGGTTACACCCCAAGAAGCATTTTTGTATGCGTCCACTGCTTCTCAGGAGGCCATTGCTCGTGCTTACGGTACCCAATATCAATTCAATCTCAATGAAGAAATCAAACTTCTTGAAAAACTCAAAGGAGCAAAAAAATATTATGAACAAATTGAAGCGTTCGTGCACGGTGACAAAGAAGAACTGATTAAACTCAAACAAAGGGACCTTATCAGCCAGGGATTGGATCGATGGATTACCCCGGACTATAAACTTCCCACGGAACTTATTGAAGAAGAAATTAGACAAATGAGGGACAGAGTCAGATATGGGAGGGACATGGCAACTGGTCAAATCCAGCAAGCTGAAGATCTCAAAAATCAAAGGGCGCACATCCTGACTGCGGACAAATATGCCAAGCGCAAGGCCATAGAAAGTTATGCAGAGTTGGGATTACACGCCATGCATGAAACGAGGGATTTGAGAACGGAAAGACCAATTCACGTCGGCCCAGAAATCGGTTGGCCTGCACAGTGGGGCGGTCACCCTGATGAATTCGTCGAGCTTATCCAAACCTCTAGAAAAAAGATGGTTGAAATTATGACGAGTTCCACAATTAATGGAAAACCTAACCCCTATTTCGATTCCCACGTTTCAAAACAAGAAGCTGAGGAACGCGCAAAAACTCACATCAGGGGGGTTTGGGACTCTTCACACCAGGGAATGTGGCTCAATTATTTCAGAAGAAAATCAGGAGAATCGGAAGAAGAAAGACTCAGCGAATTTAAAAAATGGTATTTAGAACAAGTACAAAAAATTATAGATGCGGATGTTGTCGGAGCAATTCAAGCTGTGGACTCTGCGACAGGGGCGCATGGTCATTTACCGGCAGGGCAGGGTATATTTCCCGTTGTAGACGCAGTTAAGATGTTTAGAGAGTCGGGCTGGAGGGGAGCCGTCGTAAGTGAGGGTCATGAGGAAGAACAGTTTGGACAATCCAGAATTTTACTTGAAACGTGGAAGGCCTTTGGCGCCGGAATTCATTCTCCCGGTTATCATTCTGTAGTGCCTGGCAGAGTTCCCACAACAGCGTGGGGAGACATTCAGCACGGTTACTTCGGCAGAATGGAACCTCCTTACTTCGTCTTCGGTGCTTACTCTCCAAGTAATGACTGGACTTTGTGGAGTAATGTGCAGCTAGAATAATTATCTTACAGAGAACTTTGAAAAATCCATTTTTTTAGCGATTTTTCAAAGTTGTCTATTAGAAGTTTGAACAAATTTTGAGATATTCAAACTTCTCTACAGTTTTTTCAAAGCATTTTCCAATCTCTCTAGCTTTTTAAAATTAGAGTCTAATTTTGCATTTGCTTCTTTCACAAGAATGTTGAGGTATTTTTTATCAACAATAATTTTTCCTTGTTTTGCAATAATCGTTGCCATGTTGTTTGTATTAATAATTTCGAGAATAATTTTTCCCTTGGTGCTAATAATGCCAGATCTCTTTAATCCACAGTCGCGCACGATATGAAGGAGGAGTTCTGCAGCATGCAAATCTCTACAGGCAATGTGGAGAATTGCAGATTCCTGCTTGAACCAAATGTCATGTTTTACGTTTTGTTTTATTTCTTTTAATGATTTTTTTAAAGATAACACTATTTCTTGTACCTTTGCTGGCTGGTGACTGCAGAAGAGCCATTGTACGTCGCATTTTCTTCCTTTTTGCGGAATTTTCATTATGATGATACGTCCAGAACAAGAGCTTGTCGTATAATAATTCTTTTTTCCATTAAGAATTGTAAGAATTTTTTGGATAGGTTTATCTACATCTCCTTTTTTACTTTTATCAAGTTTTGTCAACGCATTTTGTTTATCGAGGTCAAAGCCCATGAGGGTGAGAGTAAACAGCTATAGGGGTTCCGCCGATCGTGAAAGAACGTATTTTTTTCAAAGAGGGAGGATGGTAGAGGTGCCCATAGACGACAAGTTTTCCTTTCATTTCCTGAAGTAATTTTTTTTCTAATCTTGCAAGGGGTTGGTCTGGGTTAATAAAAATAACATCATACTTGGAAAGATCGTGATCAAAATAATTTCCATTGATAAAATTTGCATTGGGCAGTTTGAAATGTTTACGGATGTGCTCTGCTACAGCATGGAGGTCTTTATCATGTTCAATGCCTGTTGCTTTTGTAAACAAAGAAGCGAGAAGAACTACTTTCCCATCTCCTGAGCCAAGGTCGATAAAATTTTTTGCACTGTAGAGGTTGAGATATCCCATAAACAGATCCCAGATTTCATCTGCGACTGCAGCTCCCCAAAAACCCACTTCTGTGGAACGCAAAGGCATTTTTCCTGCTTTTAGCAGCGTTTTGTAGTAGCTATCATACGCCCACTTGATTGCAGAAAACCATGCATTGAGATCATTGGCCATGACAATCTTATATCTGAGATGTTTTTAAGATTTGTGTTTTATTGATGCTGTTCATTTGTCGGGAGATAATCCTTTCATTAAAAAATGATGTTTTAAAAGAAAATATGTTAGAGTATATCTTGTGCCTAACTATTACTAATTTACCATTTTTGTATTCTTCACTTATTCTTTCTGTACTAACATTTATCAACTAAAAGATATAAAAAATGAATTAAAAAAATAAAGAAAAAGATAAATTGCCTTGTGCCTAACTTTTTGGTGATGCATCATAAGTCAAAAATACGGAAAAATAAAAAAATAATGGATACCCCGCATACCAAACAGTACCTGTTTTGCTACCACTTTCCTGAGGCTCGTTTGTCACGTAAGAAACCATATAAATTTTAAATTTTTTGAAAACTGATCGCGAAACCGTGGAGAACTTATCCCTTTCTTTGTACATTCTTTCCCAGTACTGCTTCGACACCTTTCACGTAGATTTCTGCCCGTTTTCTGTAGTTGTCGTATTCTTCCCCTGAAATCCAGGCTACTTCGCGATGCAGAATTTTTTTAGAAATGTCATAAAATGCGGCCATATCATCAGCGTATTTTTTCGGGAGGATTCCCGGTTTTACTAACACTTGCGTCATCATGTCTGCAACGTGTGCTGGAGTTGGGGGAACATGCCCATGGTGCATCAGAATGGCGTGGCTTGCATCAATTACTGCCCAATACAAGTCAACGATGGCCTGCAAAATATGCCATTGACTATTTTTAAGAGTTAAGGGCGCCCTTCCAAAATAGGTCCATACGGCTTCCCTTGTTGGCCTGATCCTTCCTTCACGCAGTAGGTGTTGCATTGGCTCGAAAATCCCCGAGTCAGAGAGTGCTAATCCATCACGCAGCATATTGACCGCAACGGGGTCTCCACTCCTCATGTATTCCCAAAAATTGGTAAGCTTCATCGTGGTAATGTGCAATCGTTTTGAATGTTTTGAGGCAATGTTGTGCACAATGACTCTGTAGGATTGGATAACTTCGGGATTGAGGATAATGGTAAGATCATTAATAATCATCAGGACATCGATATCGCGCTCGTGAATGGTTTCGTATTTTTCATTTCCACGAGAATAACTTCCAAAGAGAACGATGCTTTTCACAAATTCCCCAAGCTCCTTCTGCACTTCTTTACTAAAAGCTACAGCTAATTCGTACTCATCATTTTCAGAAGGGATTTCGTGCAAGGGCTTACGTTTTTCGAGTTTAAACTCCACCATACTTTTTCCTCTTTTTTCCCACCATAAAATGACTAAACTGGCTTTATATATCTTTGTAACTATGCAGGAATGGTATACACAGATTTTCAGGCCAAAAAAAGATATTAGTTAGGCACAATGAAATCCAGGATTTCTATGCGCAAGGATTTTTTTATGATAACTCTTTTCAGATATAGGGAGGTTTGAATAACCTGTTAAATTTGTTCAAACCTCTAATAGAGAAGTTTGAATGATCTCTTAATTTGCCGAGAAGTTTGAAATATAGTAACTGACATAATTTTTATATAAAACATATCAGTTACTATATGCAAAGGGCATAACCATCTGTATAATAACTTGTGTCCTTTTCTATAATTAGAAATACTCAAACTTCTCTAGAGAACTTTGCAAAGTTCTCTGTTCAAACTTCTGGCAGATTACTTTGAATAAATGATGAATTAAGGGTTATCCAAAGTCCTCTATAGTAAACTGCGTAGGATATAACCTACTTGTACACGCAGTTATCTATAATGTGGAAAACTGCCGTTCTTCAAATGGTGGGG
>JAGWAF010000020.1 GCA_018302085.1 Candidatus Woesearchaeota archaeon
CTTCCACAGCAGTAGCATGATCATATTCTGCAGTGAGCTCTCCAAGACGGAAAGGTTCCCCCTCAATAGGGATGGTCATGCGAAGTTTACCGCGGGAAACAAAATCTTCATATTTCTTCAAAGGAGCCACAAGCGTAAGAGGCTTTGTTGCAATCAAGACAGGCTGGTTTTTTTCGTTCACAACATTTTTGGCAGTTTGTACATCTTGTGAGAATGCTTCTGCAAAAGAAACTTCGTAAGAGCCTTCGTTCATTAGCGCTCCATAATCGTACGCACCCAAATCATGACCTCTTGCCCACTCTTGCAAATATTTTCCAGAACACACCTCTTCACATCTAAATTCTGGAGATGCGCAAGTAGCAAAACAATTACCAAATGCCTGTTGCAATTCTTGATCGCCAGGCTGGGCACTAACGAAGGGGACTAGAAGTACTAAACATACGACAATAAAGAATGGCTTCATTTTGTTGGAATAATTTTTCCTGCTTTTTCAAATGCCATCTCTCCATGAAGGAGTTTTTGAAGTATTTCTTTAAGATCGACAATTTTAACTCTTATTTGTTTTGTCGTGTTGCGATCCCTAATCGTGCAATCTTCGTCTTGCAGACTTTCAAAGTCAAGAGTTACGCAATACGGAATTCCGATTTCATCCGCGCGTGCATATCTTCTTCCAATACTTCCTGACTTGTCGTACATTGCATAAAAATTATTTTTGATTTTTTCATAGACTTCTTTTGCCTTCTCGTTGATTTTGTTCACGAGAGGAAAGACTCCTACTTTAATCGGTGCGAGTGATGGGTGCAAACGTAATACTACATTTCCTCGCTCTTTATCGTACTCATAAGCGTCGTACAGGAAAACCAATAACGCTCTTTCGACACCCTGTGAGGGCTCTGCTGCAACATAAGGAATAATCTTTCCTTTCGTTTCCTCATCATAAATACTCATTTCCTTTCCTGAAACTTTTAAATGCTGACTTAAATCAAATTGTGTTCTATCTGCAGAGCCATGGATTTCTTTCCAGCCGAATGGAAATTGATATTCAAAATCAAAGCAGGCTCCCGCATAGTGGGCAAGCTCTGATTTCATGTGTTCGCGGACACGCAGGTTTTCAGCTTGTACTCCTAGCTGCACAAACCATTGGTGAATTTGTACAAGCCAATAGCAATGCCACGTGCTTGTTAATTTTTGATCAAGCATCTGTTGGATGGTCATGGTCGTATGCGTTCCTTTTTTATTCTGCGCTTCTGAGGTGAGCACTTGCATATTGTATTCAAGATATTGCTCGATAAAAGGACAATCATTAATGTGATCGGGCTGCACAAAATATTCGATTTCCATTTGTTCAAATTCTCTGCTTCTGAAGAGAAAATCTCTGGGGGAGATTTCATTTCTGAAAGCCTTTCCTATTTGTGCAATACCAAAAGGTAAATTCATTCTGGCGTGCTCATGAATGAGTTTAAAATTTGTAAAAATGAGTTGGGCCGTTTCCGGACGGAGGTAGGCAACATTTTTCCCGTCTTTTTTTGGCCCGATTTGGGTTTGGAACATCAAATTAAAATTTTCGACTTCTTTAAAATCTGATTTGCATTGAGGACATTTTAATTTGTTGGAGGCAATGATCTTGTTAATTTGGGCTGCATTCATCTCAGACCAATTGATATCTGCAGCTTTTCCACTGACTGAAACCTTTAGTGCGTCTTCAATGAAATGATCTGCCCTGACCTCTAAGCCGCATTTGTCTATGTTAGAACATTTGAGGACGAAATCGGCGAAGCAGTCAACGTGCCCAGAAGCTCTCCATACCTGAGGGTGGGTAATAATGCTGCCATCGAGGCCAACGATATCCTGGCGCTGCTGAACAAATGTTTTCCACCAGTGCTGTTTAATGTTATTTTTTATTTCTACGCCAAGGGGGCCGAAGTCAAAAAAGCCTGCCACACCACCGTAAATTTCTCCGCTAGGATAGACCAAGCCCTTCTTCTTGCAGAACGTTGTCATTTCCTCGATACTGATCTTCTCTGTCATACTGCAAGGTTCTGCATACGGTTATTTAAAGATTGTGAAAAATGAGTGATTAAACGAGGCAGGGATGCAAGCCCAACTAAATTTAGGGAGTACAAAAAAGGTTTGACACGTAAAAATAGATGGTAAATATAAAAAAATGAAAATGAGAAAATATACTCAAAGCACTAAATTATCGAGCATTACAATGCTTTTCGTAATAGTGAAGATGCACTATTCATGTTCGAATATTTGGTGTCTTCACTATAACTGTGTGTTCAGCGCGAAATAGCCACCTCACGTTCTACACCTTCTCGTGATTCTCGTGGACCACCACCTTCTTCCACTTCTAGCGTCTCGAACTCACCAGGGCAGCGATCAAATTCGCAATCCACTCCCCTTCTTTCAACGTAACTTCCATCAAGGCATTGTTTTGCATCTGCAGGGCATGCTCTGCCTCTTTCCACACGCTGGCGGAGCCCATACAATGTGATGGTTAATTGTCGTAGCTCAGGAGATACGCTTGCGGAAAAATGCTGAGCGGCCGATTCAAAAAGTACTTTGTTTTGTTTACCATCAAGACGTGCACTTATTTCAAAGTTGCCAGCATCCATTACCGGCTGATCTGGTTTGTAAAGTTGTTGCGATGTGAAAAATCCTGAGGTTTCAAACATTTGTGCAAGCTCTTCAATTTCTGCCGCACTGAGCTGAGTGCTCTGCTCGCTGGTAATGCCACCCTCACTATTTTTCACTTGGAATATCAAAGTATTTCCTTTGAGATGCAGTTCATCAAAAGCAGTCACTGGTGGCCCAAAACCCTGCGTCTGCACAACGTCGAACGTAAAGCCCCTGCTGGATGTTGGCTGCTCTTCCACTTTGTCTACTCCACATGCGCTCACGACGAGTAAAACAATTATAAAAAGAATGCTTATTGTTTTCATAACTCTCACCTTGACTACACCTGGGCAGCCCCCTATATAATATTTCCTCCTCACAAGAAAAGGGAGTGAACTCATAATAACTATCTGTAAGTAATAACATTATGGGCATAATCTTTAAATAAAGAAATACTCTCAAAGCTGTGGGGTGGATCTTATGAAAAAATACTTATCATTATTATTAATTATTCTAGTCATGACTGCGTGCCAGCAGCAAGTTGCAAAGCCAGCAGTATCTGAAACCATCAAGATCGGTTTCATTGGCCCCCTAACAGGAGATACCGCTTCCTTGGGGACGACGTTACGTGATGGAGCTGAAATTGCAGTAGAAGAAATCAACGCGAAAGGCGGAGTTAATGGAAAAAAAATTGAAGCGATTTATGAAGATGGGGGGTGTAAGGCTCAAGGAGCAACCCTCGCCGCTCAAAAACTGATCAATAACGATAAAGTTGTACTAATCATTGGAGGCTCTTGCTCTTCTGAAACCCTTGCGGCAGCGCCTATCGCTGAAGAGGCAAAAATAATTCTGATTTCACCATCCTCGTCCAATCCTGACATCACCAAAGCAGGGGATTACATTTTCAGAACATGGCCTTCAGATACAGGACAGGGAAAAGCCATCGCCGAAAAAATGATTAAAGATGGTATTACAAAAGTTGGTATTATCAATACAAACTCTGACTATAATATTGGCCTGGCAAAAGCATTTACGGAAAGCTTTACCACAAATGGTGGGCAAGTATTAATCCATGAAATGTATGAGCAGGATTCAAAAGATTTCAGAACACAATTGACAAAAATTAAAGCAAAAAATGTAGAGGCATTGTACATCGTACCATACCTTGAAGGTGGCCTCATTTTAAAACAAGCAAAGGAACTCGGTCTTACTATTCCAATGTACGGCTCTGAGGTCTTGGGTTCCAAGGAAATTGTAAACGACGCGGGAGGCGCCGCTGAAAATGTAGTGTACGCAACAGCAAAGTTTGATGATCAGGCAGAGCCTGCAAAAGCATTCTTGGCAAAGTATCAACAAAAATATGGCAAAGAGCCCAGTTACCCAAGCTTCGCGGCAACCGCATACGACACAGTCATGGTTGTTACAGACGCCATGAAAGCTGGCACTGAGAGTGAAACTATTAAAAATTATTTGTATAATCTAAATGACTATTCAGGGGTGGCAGGAACATTAACCATCGATGAGAATGGGGACGCGCTGAAGGAATTCCAGATCATGGTAATTCAGAATGGAGAATTTATTCCTTTGGAAAAGAAAAAAGAAGGCACAACACTTCCAAGTGCATTAACCATAACTCAAGATGAAACAGGAGTACTTCTTTCTGCTGACGCAATTGAGAAAGGCAAGGTTGAATTAACAATCAAAAATGCTGCGCAGGATCAAATTGCAACGGCACTTGAAGGCCCAGAAATTGATGAAATCTACAATACCGCACCTGGAAAAACGACACAGGTTGAGATTTCCCTTGCTCCCGGAAATTATGTTGTGTACGATCCTGTGGGTGACCATCGTAGTAAGGGATTAGAAGCAACCTTCACAGTTGTGTGCAAAACATGTTAAACAAAAAAAGTTTTTCAATTTTTATTGTGATTTTATTACTCCTTATTCTTGGCTGCGAAAAAGAAAAAAGCATTCGTTCGGAGCCCGTTGTGCAACAGGAGTCTGAAACGATTGTTGAGGTGCAGCAGCAAGGAATATCACCACAACCGACAGAGTCGACGATTGAAGACAAAGTAAGCCAAGTCATTGAGGCAAAGAAAAATCAAGCGCAGGATACTGATACTACAACAAAATCTACCGAGCAAAAACCACTAACACCGAAACAGCCAGACTATGTTTACGTCCAGCCGGTCCCCGTGTCCGTTATACACCTGATCAAGGAAGGATTTTTCAGACCAATACAGCACAGTGTTCAGGGAATGGTAAAAATTGTGAACGAAGCGGGCAATCGCAAATTAATCCTTGAAACTTTCCGTGTTGATAACGGTCCAGAGCTCAAAGTATACTTGAGCAAGCACGCAAATCCATCACATCCAAGGGAAATAGGAAGCGATTTTTATAACGTAGGAGCACTCCAGGATTATTTTGGATCCCAAACGTACGACCTTCCTGACAACATGGACTTTTCCCAATACCATTCTGTCGTAATTTATACGGATGCGTACGTAGCACCTGTGATTTATGCAACAGCTCCTTTGAGTGAGTAAGAGAAATGCAGCGTAGAAAAGGTCATCATGAGGGTCATGGCCTTGGAGCAAGATCGGGAGAACAGCCGATTCATTGCAGGCTGTTCGACGCATTATCTGCGATCAACGGAGCGCAAAAAATCGTAGATTTTTGCGCGCCAAAAAGCAGGGCTTTTTGTGCGTGACAAGTCTCCGCCATGCCCCCCAAAAGAAGGCTTCTACAGTGTTGAAATCCATTAACTTTTTATACCGAAACTTCTGAAAGAACCCTACAAAGGAGGTTAACTATGAAACATTTCATTGTAGCATTAATCATTTTAATCTTGGCAGTGAGCGCATGTGGGCCAAAGCCAACGATTGAAGAACAGCAGACTGAAGAAGCTGCGCCAGAGCCGACGCCCGTGCCTGTTGCCGATGAGCCAAAAGAAGAAGTCAAAGAAGTTCCTGCTCCAGAACCTGTTGAAGAAACACCAGCTGCGCCTGTAGAGCCTGTACAACCAGCTCCGGCAGCCGAGCCAACGACCAGCACACCAACGACGAGTACGCCTCAGACAACAACTGTAGCACCAACTACAACTCCTGCACCGGCGCCAGAAGGATTGGTTCGCTTAGGCGCATTCCAAAGAGTTGAATTCGATGTGCATGGTAATGCAGAAATTCACGTGACAAAAGGTAAAAAAGTACTGAAGCTTGTTGATTTTTCTGTTGAAAACCCCAACGATAAGGAATTACGCGTAGTCTTGGCAGAGCACGTAAAACCTGAGAAATCCGGACAAGTAGAAGCGGGGTATACGGATTTAGGAGTTTTGGAAGCAAACAAACTAATGTATGACATACCTGATAGCGTCAATTTGGTGAATGTGGGATCTGTCGTTATCTATTATATGAAAGTGCCCCAACGCGTCTACGCACTTGCAACTTTAAGAACACCATAGATTTTTTTTATTTTTTAATTATAGATAACTGCGCAACTTATAGCCCATTTGGCGCAGTTATCTAATAAGTAAACTGCGTGTACAAGTAGGCTATATCCTACGCAGTTTACTATATCTTATTTTTTCTTTTTTTCTTTATTCTGCACAACACATTTTTGAAAAAAGGTGAACCGATGCCAAATGCTCGTAACGTACCCATCAGAGGAAAGTATCGTTTGGAAGTTTCTATCGTAAAAACAATAAGATATTAAAACTCAACGTTTTTCAGTATAACTATGGATTTTGATATTGCAGTGCAGCTCATCCTCAACAGTATTATCGCGGGTGGAATTTATGCGTTGGTTGCCCTGGGTTATACGATGGTGTATGGAATTCTGAAGTTCATTAATTTTGCCCACGGTGAAGTGTTCATGATCGGGGCGTACACGGCATATGTCGCGGCATCCAAATTACCCTCTGAAACTGCCTGGTATTTCGCATGGTTTTTGAGCATCCTTATTGTGGTTTTTCTTTATTTTACCGTTCCCCTTCCACGAACATTCCAACTTTTAAAAAAATATAAAATAGTTTATCCTCTGTTTATCGTGGGGATCGCCTTCCTTGTTGCAAAGGCTTTAACATATCCTTTCTATTATCTTGGGATTTTGCAATTTCCCATCTGGCTTGCAGTCCTCCCTGCTATGCTGGTATGTTGTCTCCTTGGTTTTTGCCTTGAAAAAATAGGATATCGTCCCTTAAGGAGCAAGGAAAGGTTATCTTTATTCATCACTGCAATAGGTTTTTCGATCGTGCTTCAGGCGCTAATGCTCTTGATCTTCGGAAGTGAAATTCGAAGTTTTGAAAGGGCAGCAGAGCAGGGTTTATCTTTTTTAGGAGCAAGTATTACCCCTACTCAAGTGTTAATCATTTTCATTTCAATACTCGTGATGGTGCTGCTTCAACTTTTCTTAAAATTCACAAAAACAGGCAAGGCCATGCGTGCAGTAACTGACAACATGTTGGTTGCGAATGTTGTTGGTATTAACACTGATAAAATGATTAGCACTGTTTTTATCATTGGCTCATTGCTTGCAGCAATTGCGGGAACCCTTGTAGGGGTGGAGCAGAATCTTAATCCAAGCATGGGGATTAGCGTAGGTATCAAAGCGTTTACCGCCGCAGTCGTGGGGGGTATTGGTAATATTTACGGAGCATTATGGGGGGGATATGCGATAGGCTTTGCAGAAAATATCGGCATTTGGTTTATCCCAAGTGGTTACAAAGATGCGATCGCGTTTGTGATTCTTATCGTGATGCTCCTCTTTAAGCCCACGGGCTTCTTCGGAGAAAAGGGGGAAGAGGCAGTGAGAGCATGAGTGGGGATTATCTTCTGAGCGTACTCAACATCGCGCTGATTTACAGCATCTTAGCAGTAAGTTTAAACCTTGTCATTGGTTTTGCAGGTCTCCTTAATTTGGGGCACGCAGCATTTTTTGCAATAGGAGCATACACCTCTGCACTGCTTACCCTAGTTGGAATTCCTTTCGGAATCGCGCTCCCATTTGCTGGGATTCTCGCAGCACTTTTCGGCCTTCTCCTGGGTGCTACCTCATTAAAGCTTAGAGGGGATTACCTCGCATTAGCAACCTTGGGTTTTGGAGAGATTGTAAGAATTGTTTTAAAAAATTGGGATGGCCTTACCCGTGGAGCTCTAGGACTTGTGCATATTCCACGCCCTTCATTTTTGCAATTCACCGTTAAAAGTCCTTTTGATTATTTTATTCTTTACTTTATCATTGCTCTCGTCAGTTTTTTTGTCATGAAAAAAATCTGCAATTCTCCTTTTGGGAGAACATTAAAAGCCATTAGAGATGACGAGATCGCTGCAACCTCACTTGGAAAAAACGTGTTCAGGTACAAAGTGACCGCGCTGTTCATCGCTGCATTTTTTGCAGGAATTGCGGGAAGCATGTTCGCCCATGTTATTACTTATATCGAGCCTAACTCTTTCACCTTTCTTGAAAGCACGATTATCGTGGCGATGGTGGTACTCGGTGGCGTCGCAAATATCAAAGGTTCTGTGATCGCAGCTTTTGTCTTGATTGGGTTTCCGGAACTTTTCAAATTTGTGGTGCAGGTCTGGATCCCTTTTCCAGCGTCGGCACAGGCGGGAATCAAAATGCTTGTGTATGGCTTGCTTATCATCGGAGCAATGCTCTACCAACCTGAAGGATGGGGAATACGAAAATTGGTAAGAAAAAAGAGTGAGGGCAATGCTTAGCGTCAACCATCTGAAAAAAAGCTTTGGAGGAATCACCGCAGTTAAGAATTGTAGCTTCGAAGTTCAAGGAGGCTCCATCACAGCCCTCATCGGCCCCAATGGCGCTGGAAAAACAACAGTGTTTAATATCGTTACAGGATTCATGCGGCAGGATCATGGAGAAATTTTTTTTAACAATAAAAATATTGATGAGCTCCCTTCGCACAAGCGCGCTGCACTGGGCATTGCACGGACGTTTCAAACGATACGGTTATTTCCAAAAATGACCGTCCTAGAAAATCTTCTGCTTGCGATGCCAAACACAAAAGAGCAATGGTACCACGCGTTCCAAAATAGTGCACTAAAAAAAATAGAAGAAGAAAATAAAAAAGTAGCTCTTACCTGGCTTTCATTTGTTGGTTTGCACGCGAAAATTGACGAGGCTGCTGGAAATCTCAGTTATGGACAGCAAAAGTTGTTGGAAATTGCACGAGCATTATGCAGAAGCCCGAAGCTTCTCATGTTGGACGAGCCAGCAGCTGGTGTTAACCCTGCCATGCTCAAAAAGATTGGAGAGCTTCTTACGAAACTTAAGCAGCAGGGCATGACGATCCTTTTTATCGAACATGATATGGAATTTGTAATGGGCATTGCAGACAAGATTATTGTGCTTGATTATGGGGAAGAAATTGCCATCGGAAAACCTGTAGAGATTCAGAAAAATCAACGGGTTATTGACGCTTACCTCGGGGTGGGGGGTGGGTTGGAGAACCATGATTAAAGCAGTGATTTTTGACGTGGACGGAGTTCTGTACGACAGCGAAGGGGTCGCGTTTGAGTCCACAAGGAGAATATTTTTAGAGAAAGGGATACACCTCAGAAAAAAAGAGATGCTGCCATTCCTCGGTTCGGGGGCAGAAGCGTACGTTCGTGGAGGAATGAAACTCCATGGCGTGCACCTCGATGTGAAAAAAGCATTGGAGAAGAAAAAAGAACATTATCTTTCTTTATTAAAAAAGATTAAAATATTTCCCGGAGTTCATGAACTGCTCAATAAATTAAAAAACAAAAAAAATTATAATAAAATGATTAAAAAAACAAAATTAAGAAAAATAGATACCGAAATAAAAAAAGTAAAATTAAAAAAGATAAAATTGGCGATTGCAACGAGCGGAACGCCCGAAAAACTTTTTCCGACACTCAGGCACGTTCACATCGATAAAAAAATATTTGATGTTATTGTAACCGGTAATCAGGTAAAGACGCATAAGCCGCATCCCGGAATTTATTTGAAAACTGCAGAGTTACTAAAAGTAAAGCCGGCAGAATGTGTTGTCATTGAAGACTCTGCCAATGGCGTTATGTCCGCAAAAAGGGCAGGAATGATTTGCATTGCAGTCACAAATAGTCTTCCCAGGAAAAAACTCCTTCATGCAGGAGCAGATAAAATTGTTAAAAATCTCCGCGAGGTTGAACTATGAGACGCTGGGTGAGAGTGGCAACGGAAGCAGACCTTCCTGTTTTGGTGCATCTTTATCGAGAACATCATCTTCAACCAGTTGAGCAGAGATTTTTCCTGGACAAAATCAGAAGGGATGAAATTCTCGTGGCGTTAGAAGATCAAAACATTCGGGGATATGCCATTTTTGACAGAACAGGAATATTGGAATTGCCCTATATCCAGGAGCCCATCCTTTACCCGGAAGAGGAACATCATGGCTTTGATACGAAACTCATCACCACGGCAGAAGCGTACCTAAAAGCTCTTGGCTATAAAAAAATAATGACAAGCTGCACGGTTTCTGATGGGCAAGCAATTACAAGAAATAAGTCCATGGGATACGTTGAGTCTGGCATTTTGAAAAATATCAGACCGGATAGAAAAGATGAACTTGTCATGATGAAACAACTATGAAAATGGCAACTATGAAAACGATCTTACAACTCCACGACCTCAAGGCCTGGTATGGAAATCTCCAGATTCTGCACGGCGTTACATTACACGTGATTCAAGGGGAGATTGTTTCCATCATTGGCCCCAATGGCGCTGGCAAGAGTACCTGCTTGAAAGCGATCGCGAACATGGTACCAAAAATAGAAGGGGAAATTTTTTTTGAAGAAAAAAGCATGAAAAAAATTCCCCCATCACAACTCATTCAGCACGGGATAGGTTTTATTCCGCAGGGCAGGGTCGTGTTTCCCAGTCTTACAGTGCAAGAAAATCTTGAACTTGGATTGTACACACAAAAGAATGTGGATAGAGAAGCGATAGAAAAAATGTACGAAAAGTTTACAGCACTCCAAAAACGAAAGAGGGAAAAGGCAGGCCTCCTCAGTGGGGGGGAACGACTTTTGCTTCTTGATGAGCCTACTTTGGGTTTAAGTCCGCTTATGAAAAAATCCATTTTTGAAAAGATTAAGGAAATAAATACCAAAGAAAAGGTAACCATCCTAATGGTGGAACAAAACGCAAGAATGGCATTAAAGCTTTCAGATCGTGCCTATGTGTTGGAGCTCGGAAAAAATCGGCTCGCAGGAACTGGAGAAGAACTTCTCCATAACAAGGAAGTAGAGCACCTCTACTTAGGCGGACACGGATAATCTTTAGGCAATTTCCTTATTCGAGCATCAACAAAAGAATCATGACCATGATGCCAAGCAACAGCCCTAACAAATGGTGCACGGATCTTCCCAATGTTGGTTCTTTGTGTAATTCTGGGATGAGATCTGCAAGAGCAACGTAAATGAAGCCGCCTGCGGTTAAGGGCAAGATAAGATCTACGAATTTCGGCGTCGCGAGCAAAAAAGCTAAAAGACCTCCAAGAATGGCAGTTGCGGCAGAGAAAAAATTATACAACAGTGCTTTCGATTTTGAAAATCCTCCTTTGATAAGTATTGCAAAATCGCCGATTTCTTGAGGGATTTCGTGGAACACAACTGCGGTGGTTGTTGCAACTCCCACGGGAATGCTCACAATGTAACTTGCCCCAATCACGAGGCCGTCAATAAAATTATGCATTCCGTCCGCAATTAAATTCAAATACACGTAGGGTTTTACTCCGCCGTGTTTACATTCTTTTTCATGCAGATGGCAGTGGTGCCAGTGCAGAAATTTTTCTAGGACGAAAAAGACGATAATACCGAAAAGAATTGCGAGAGATGTTTGCGTTGTCATGCCATCATCTGCAACTTCTGGAATAAGGTGTAAGAGCGCGTCTCCAAGAAGTGCGCCTGCGGAAAAACTCACGATGAAATGCAACACTTTTTCTAAACGTAGTGCGGAAACTAAAAATGCAGAAATTCCGATGAGGGAAATAGCGCTGACGATTAAGACACTCACAAGGGTGTACAATAACTCCTGAACCATGGCAGGAAACGAAGGGAGGACCTATATAAAGCTTAAGATTGCCAAGGCTTAGTAGAACAAGTCACTTTTGTGTGTGTTCATGCCTTGGAGCAAGATCAGGAGGCAACGCGATTGGTGCAGCGTTGCCGACGCAAGATCTGCGATCGAAGGAGCAGTTGTTCTCCGCAAGAACACACAAAAGACAAGACTTTCTACAGAGCTGACTACACAAAAGAGACGGTGTAATCCATCATAGTCTTGGCTGCCTGGCCGCAATCAATCCTCATCTGCGCGCCGTCTTGCGCTTTGACAATAACAATAAGACTCTTTTCGGTACGATAAACCTGTTGTACCGCGCCGCCAGTTCTTGCGATGTTGCTTACTATCATGGGTGTTGTCTTTTTCATCTCAGAAATAGTTAAGACCCAAAACCCTCCCTGTAGCTCTGATGGGATTTCAAACGTCTGTCCATTGGGAGCTACCGAAAAAACGCCACATTCAGTGTTCTGTGCTGCCCTCGTCGCTTCCCCAACGAAATCTTCACGCTTAGGCATGAGAATAAACAGGAGGACAATCACAAGAATGACGAGGCCCCCTATCATCAAACGCTGATCCCTTTTCTCCACGATAACACCCATGCACTTCCATTTGTTTATGCTATATAAATGTTTTGCTGAAAACGGCTTAGTAGAAAAAGTCATCAGGGTCATGGCCTTGGAGCGAAACCAGGAGAACGAGCGATTATTGCAGCTCGTTCGACGCAATATCTGCGATCAACGGAGCAGCAAGTCTCCGCCACGACCCTCAGAAGAAAAACTTTCCACAGAGCCGCTGAAAAATTATCCAAACGTAAAACTCAACAGACAAAATTCTTGAGAAGCAGTTAATAATTTCAATTCGTGCGTGCCTCGTTCTTTCATCGCGATGAGACGATAAAGTTCGGGTCTATCTACAAGAATGTAGCTGCGCTTTCCCTCGTAAAGAATGTCCTTTCCTGCTTTTTCTTTTGGAACGGGCATACTATCTAATTCTACGTAAACTTTCGCTTTCTCTCCTGTGTTGTATGGCATTGCTACGATATTAACTTCCTGCGCGTGGAACGGTAGTAATACCCAATCTTCTTCCGAACCTGCTTTCAAATGATGAAGGTACTCGTAATTTTGTTTCCAATATCCCTGAGGGTACAGAACCCCCTCTTTGTGTTCTTCATTTTTATCTTCGTAAAGATCCTGGCTTTCGATGTGGGTGCTGCCAATCCCTTCATTTCGAAAAAAACCTGCATAAATTTCAGGAGTTTGTCTTAGTCGTAAAGGTGAAGGCTCCTCCTCTTCTAAAGGAATTTGTGTTACGTCCAAACCCTTTTCCTGCAATGCTTTTCTAATAGCTGTTTCTACCTCTTTCCCATGGCTCTCTCCTGTAACATTTAAGAGAATTCGTTGTTGCCCATCAATCACTACCTGTCTTGGCCAGTATTGGCCGCCGTACAAGTACCACGTTGTGTGTTCATTGTCCATCGCGACAGGATATCGAACACTTATAGTATCTAATGTTTTTTGCAAGTTTTGAGGAACTTTTTCAAATTCAAATTCGGGTGCGTGGACTCCAATAACTACCAGGCCTTTACTTTTATATTTTTCATGCATCTTTTTGACGTGTTCAATAGCTCTTCTGCAATTGATACAAGAATACGCAAAGAAATCAAGAAGAATCACTTTCCCCTTCAAATCCTGCATAAGCAAAGGTTCTGAGTTCAGCCAGTGAGCAATTTGCCCAAACTCCTTCGCAGTATCATAACCGAAAAGCATAATCTGTTCTCTTTTGTTAAGTATAAATAGTTTGCTAAATTATATAAATGCACTGGGCTTTCCAGTAGCATGGAAGCGGATAAAGTGAATATAGCAGAACTCGTTAGAACGTCAGAAGATGCTGGTAAATTCGGAGCTGCAATCGATGGAAAAAAGTTCGATCTTGACAAAAAAGTTCTTATTGCCATTGCTGAAGAGTTATCGGCGAAGATTCCGATTCCAGGGGGGACGGAACGTACCCAGGAAAGTACTGTAGTGTGCAAAAGTCATAGGCAATATTGGAGTAGTATTCTTGTTGAATATGCGCTTAGAGATGTTACAGATGCTGACCACCGGTATGCAGTCAAAACTTTTTTATCTGCCCCCGCACCATCCGAACTCCGCCCAGGAGAAAGAAAGTCTCAATTTGAGGCGCTTGCAAAAAGTGTGAGTGGTGCTGAGACTCTTTACAATATTTTTGGAAAGATGCAAGAGGCATATGATCATATTGCGGAGCTCGTTAATTTTTACGGAGACAAAATTGAAAAACTAAGAAGGAGATCTGCAGCACGTCTATCAAATAAAAACTTTCTAAAAATAACGGATTTAGTTGATAATATCCGCAACGATGCAGGAAACTCTCTTGGGGGTGAGCAAAAATTTGTCCTTTACCAGCGGAGACTGATAACCCTCGGCCTCTACACCCCCCCATAAAAAAGATAGTTAGGCACAATGATTTATTTTGTCACTTTGATTTCTTTAATATTTTGTTAGATATTTTCTCATTTTATAGAACCTAAAACACTCCTTTAAAAAAGAATGATAAAAAAGATAGAAAAAATAAATAATAAAAACATAAAGTTAGGCACAATGTATGTGAAAGAAAATACGCCGTGGCTCGGATTTGAACCGAGATATCCCGGAGGAAACAAGCTCTCAAGGTCAGGTACTTTCCCTGTTTCCAGGCCTTCGCCAGCGTTAATGCTGTTTGCGCAGTACCAGATTGTGCCACCACGGCATAGCACTCTGAAATTACCGATCGTTTATAAATATTTGTCAAGTTTTAAATATATCCGTCATTCTAAAGATGTTCATGAGTGAAACCATTACCGTGGGTTGGCCGGAAATCAGAACAAGTTTTCAGGATGTATTACGCACAGAAAATGTAGAGTCCTGTATTGCAGTTGCGATGAGTAATGGACGTGTGCACGCGTTGGCTCACATTCCTCCTGCGACGGTTGATCCAGACTTCACAAATATTCCGCGTCTTTCTGATTTTTTTCTTAGTCTAAGATCTCTTTTTCCATCCGGATTTAGTACTACTATTGCAGGGGGCTGGTCTGGGCATAGTGAATTTTTAGAAGACGGAATAAGAAAGGCTATACTTTATATGAATGGAACTATTGTTGGTCAAGATCTTTATGGATCAATTTCTCGAAGGCACGTCACTCTTTATCCAGATGGTAGCGTAAAAATTGAACGCTTTACTCGTCAAGATGGTGTCTATATCCCAACAACTTCGTGTGCCCTCTCTTTGCTCTAGAATTCTACTGATCAATCATTTCTATTTCGATATTCAAACCTTCTGGAATGGGAACTCTCATCACCAGGCGTAAAGCACGCTCGTCAATTCCGAGATCAATCATGCGTTTGTGGATGCGCATTTCGTAACGTTCCCAAGTAGAACTTCCTTCTCCGCAAGGAGATTTTCTCGTGGTTAATTTTAATCGCTTCGTAGGAAGAGGAATTGGCCCCCTCATTGCCACGCCCGTCTTTTCAGCAATGTCCTTAATGTAATCGCATGTAGCATTAACTTTGCGAATATCAGTTGATGCGAGTTTGATTCTTGCTTTGGGCATGGTGTGTTACACGATAATGCTCCTGATTAGCGTGTTTAAAACAAAATTAAAAAATTTTAAAGTTTTTTTGGAATGAGGTCAATGCACATTCCAGCTGCAACGGTTGATCCAGAGTCGCGCACTGCGAAGCGTGCCATCTGTGGGATTTCTTTTTGCTTTTCAATACACAGAGGCTGCACTGGTTTGACTTTGACAATTGCCGCGTCCCCATTTTTGATGAAGTCCGGATTTTGTTCCAAAACTTCCCCTGTTGCCGGGTTGAGTTTTTTCTCAATTGCAGTTATTTGGCAGGCAACTTGCGCCGTGCGGATGTGGAATACTGGCGTGTACCCAACGGTTATTACGCTTGGGTGATTTAATACTCAAAACGTCACCACGGGTAATGTCTTGCTTTGCAACACCTCTGACGTTGAATCCTACGTTGTCTCCAGGTTCTGCAGATTGCATTTGTTCATGGTGCATTTCGATTGTTTTGACTTCTCCACGAACTCCTTTACCTTCTCTTCCTGGAACGATGATAACTTTGTCTCCGACTTTCATAATTCCCGTTTCAATTCTTCCAACGGGAACAACTCCAATTCCTGTGATGTTGTACACGTCCTGGATTGGTAACCTCAATGGTAAATTGGTTGGTTTTTCAGGTGCGGTGAAGCCGTCCAAAGATTTTAGCAACGTGTCTCCCTTCCACCAAGACATTTTTTCACTTGACTTGGTAATATTTTCTCCGGGGTAGGACGCAATGGGAATAAATCGTACCGCATCAATTTTCCAGCCAGCTTGACTTGCGTGTTTTTTGACTTCTTCAACAACTTCCTTAAATCTGCTTTCTTTGTATTCTACGGGTGTAATGTCCATCTTGTTGATAGCAACAAGGAGTTGACCTACTCCGAGAATTCTGGAAAGTCGCAAGTGTTCAATGGTTTGTGCGTTAACCCCATCGTTAGCTGCAACAACGAGCACTGCGCAATCAGCTTGGGAAGCTCCGGTGATCATGTTTTTAATAAAGTCTTTGTGCCCTGGAGCGTCGATGATTGTGAAATCATATTTGTCCGTTACGAATTTTTTGTGGGACAAGTCAATGGTAACCCCTCTTTCTTGTTCTTCTTTGAGGTTGTCCATCACGAATGCGAATTCGAAACCTGCTTTTCCAAGTTCTTGAGCTTTTTCTTTGAGCTTTCGCATTGCCTGTTCGTCAATTCCACCTGTGTTGTAGAGCAATCGCCCAACGGTCGTAGATTTACCGTGATCGACGTGACCGATAAATACAATGTTTAAGTGTGTCTTGGTTCTAGCCATGATTAAACCCCTCCTCTGTTTTGTTAAGTTTTGTGAATATTAAGCTTACTCCTTAGAATTTGAGGGTTATTTATAAATGTTGTGGTTAAATTTATAATACTTATTTTTTATATACAAAATAATTATGGTCTGTTCCTCCTCGTCTATCTCTTGGGGTTCATAATCTTTATAAATAACCACCATTCAGTGGCGATTATGAAGCAAGAAACCAAAGAGGCATGTTTCAGAATTTTTGTGTACTTTCTTATTGTAGCATTACTTGTGACTGTAGTTATCGGTTATCAAAAAACAGAAGCTCAGAAAGAACGCTTTGAACAAATTTCAGAATCTGTTGACGAGTTTACGCAACAACTTGAGGAACAGCATCCCCGTCTTGAAGAAATACGTGAAGCTACTCAAGAAAAAGTTGATCAGCTTGTTCAAGGTGCATGATCATGCAATACTTTACGAAAAATTTCAATATGCTTTTGTTTTTTCTCGTTATTTTGGCCACAACCGTTAATGTTGTTGCTGCAGTGTATTACCACTCCACATATGGCGGCATTGAAGAAGAACAAAACGAAAATGCCAAGACACTCAATACCTGTCAAAATAATTTGAAAGATAAAGAATTTCGTTTGAACGAACTTTCTGCTAGATTAAACACCCAGCAAAGTAGGGAATCAGAATTTGCAGATCAATTTGTTGAAGTGAGGGAAGGCGCTGAGAGCTTGGAACAGGAAGTAACAAGGTTAAGAACTGATAAACAAATTTTACAATCAAGAATTGGTGTTGTCGAAAAGGAATTAGAAGAACAAAAGTCAAAAGTGAGCGTGCAAACTGAAGACATCGCAAGTCTTTTCAGACAAAATAAAAAACTGAAAGATGACCTGAATGATTGTGAAGATGAGAATTAACTGATTTGGGTGTTCTTTTTTTGCGGGGTAACTCAAAATATGTCTAAAAAGATTTTAGTGATCAGTGACAAGGGTCCAAATAAAAGGAGATTTTTTTTGTCTGAACCAACTCACCTTGGTAGATACGACCATGTTGAATGGGCTGTTCGAAATAGGCAGATTCCGATGGTTTTTAAGGATCTGAAGGTCGCAATCGAGATCTATCATGACATTTTCATTTCACGAAATCATGCTGGAATTCTTCCATCGAAAAATGGTTCATTTTTTGTAGTGGACCTTAACAGCAGAAATGGGATTTATCTTAATGGTGCTCGTGTACCTTCTGAAACGAGTGGGCGACCTAGGGTTACACTTTCCAAAGGGGATGTTATCGCATTATCATCTTATACATCGTTTTCCGTTGAAAACGTAGGCGAAAGTGTGGATGGCCATATAGCATTACTCGTTGGCAATGAAGGTGGTAACCTCCGTGGAGTTCATGCCGACCTTGAGGAGCTTACTAGAAAGCTTTCTACGAGAGGTTTTGCCGGTAACATTCACCAACTATACAACAGTGGTGCAACTTGTTCTGCTATTCTTGGCCGTCTTGACGAAATCGCCTATTCCAGTGTGCCTGATTCTCATTTTTTCTTTCATTATTCAGGGCATGGAAATGAAAAAGGTCTTTGTGCAGGGGAAAAAGAACTGACCCCAGACGACCTTTTTTCACGACTTAGAAATATCCGGGGGAAAAAGGCGGTTGTTCTTGATTGTTGTCACGCGGGGATTTTCATTGATAATCCTCTGCTTATCCCTGAACACACTCTTCTGCTTCTTGCATCTTCTAGGGAAGGACCAGCGTATGAAAAAAAGACAGAGAGGGCCGGCGGAGCCTTCATGGGTAGATTCACAGCTGCACTTGTCAAGTATCTAGATGCTCATCGTGAAGAGATCGATCTCCAAGCATTCGGAGAAATTCTCAAGACTGCATTTAATGATCAGGTCGATGTAAAAATTTATCAGCCGCAGGCGCCGTCTATCCATGGAGATCGTTTTACGGTATTCTCCAGCTATTCTTCACCCATCCGATCTCGAGAAGAAGCAAAATAAACGAGATGTTTTCTCTTCCGAAAAGTTTTCGGATTTTTATAGGGAGGGCATATAAAGACTTTCATCCATTGTTTTTATGTGGTAAGCAGATATTATCTCGATGCTTGCATCTGGTTAGACTTGATCGAAGATAGAAATGAACCACATCTTTCTAGGGGAGATTATGCCTGGAAACTTCTGAAAAAAATCATTAGTGAAGAGGGGGTTATCCTCTATTCGGATATGATTGTCGAAGAGCTCACTGAAGGGTATGGATACCCGATGTATAAAATCGAACCTCTGTTTCAACTGTTGAAAAGGGTTCTCTTTTATATCGATTCAACCGAGGAATATATTGGAAAAGCAAAAGAGATAGGTGGGAAAAGAAATATTCCTCATGGAGATGTGCTACATGCTCTCCTGGCAAGAGATTATCGTGCACAGCTTGTATCAAGAGATCGTGATTTTGAAAAGCTCAAAGATATTGTCATTTCAAAAAAACCGGAAGAACTCATTTAAAGAGGACTTTGAAAAAAACTCATTTTTTAATTGATTTGTCAAAGTAATCTGTCAGGGGTTTGAACAAATGGGGAGATTATTCAAACTTCTGTTCTATCTTTCTGAAGGCCCTTTCTCTTGCTGTATGTAACGCCTCGTCCGTTGTCGGCGTTTTTCTTTTCAGAATTCCTCTCATTTTAGAAAGTTTCTGAATCAGCTCTTCTTTTTCTGCTTCAGTTAATGGTGGTCTCCTCTCCATCTCACTCAATTTATCTCTCACCGCATCCCTGATAAATTCAGTTCTTGTACTGTAGCGATGTTTTTTGAGACTACTGTCTATCTCTTTGAGAATGCTTTCATCCAGTTTAATGCACACAGTTTCCATCGTAATATTTTGTATTACTTTGTTATATTTAAATGTTGCGGTGGATTTTCCGGAAGAATTTCGAAATCATGTTTTTTTTATTGTTTTTTAAACGCTAAAAATTCCACCATGCTCAAAAATGTTTGGCATTTTTGGCACACCGAAAAGCTTTGCTTTTCGAGTGTTTTTTGAATGGTGGTTTACTTCGTAAACCACGATGAATATGTGGAATTTTGGCGTGCTCAAAAACCACTATTTATAGTGGCATGTTACACATGCCACCAATCTCTTGATTGGTGGTTTTTGACAAATGAAAAGAAAATAAAGAAATGAAAATTTATTCGTCGAGATGATCAGATGTTCCCTCATTCACTGCAGTGTATGGGCGTACATTTCCTTTATAGGTTTCTGTTGCCGGGTGCAATACTTCCGCATCCCTCGGTGTTGGCATATCTCGCCCTTCTCGTGCCGCAGCTTCTGCTCTTTCATATAACTCTTCTTCTCCAACTGTTCC
>JAGWAF010000021.1 GCA_018302085.1 Candidatus Woesearchaeota archaeon
CCACATCCAATTTCCTAGCTTTTCTCATCAAGATTCACCTCGATGAAAAGAAAGAATAACTAATATATAAACAATACTATTTTAGGTCACTTTGAAAAATTCCTTCTTCAAGCTTTCTGTCAGGATCTAGATAGATAACGCCATAAAGCGTTTTGACTTCTTTTTTGGGAAAATAGTCATAGATAACATCTCGAAATTCACCAACGCTGTTTTTTGTTCCAATATCAATTGAAAGTCTATCATCTAAAGTGCTTATATCAAGTTCTGGATAACCTGTAAGCGTGCGAATATCTCGAACGGTAAGAGAGCCAGAATCCCGACGAATGGGCAAGCATCCTGGAAGAATAGCTCCTGCTAGAAACGCCCCCAGATACGCATTAAATTCTCTTCTTGTAATTTCAATCATAATGGAGCCTGTTTTATTTCGAATTGTGTTACAATGCTAGGGGGAAGTTCTGTGAATTGGCAGTCAAGCAATGCCCTTGAGTGCGGCATGATAATTGCGTGCACTGGCTTGCTATCATTCGCGACGTTGAGCGCGACAACTGCATCTGCAACGTATGTTTCTGTCCAGACGTGATAATACATTTTGCCAGAATGAATAAAAGGTTTTAAGACTAGCGAGGTAGGAAAACCCGCTTCGTTAAGGAGGTGCTGGTAGATTTTTGCAATTCCGTCGCAGTCGACCGTTTTAGCGGTAAGTAAACTTTCCAAAGGTGTGGCGATTCCTGAACCATCAATTCCACCTCCTGAAATCTTATCGTCGTAGACAGAAAGGGATCCCATGACTTCTGCAAAAGATTTGTTAGCCTTTGCCGATGCCAACCTGCTGAGTATTCGTCGTACTTTTTTGAGATCTTGAGGATCATCCGTATAAAGACGGAAATGCTGACCGCCTATTCCAACATAAGCAGGATCAAGAATTTCTCGTTCATTTTCAAAAAATCTCTTTGTTGCATCTGTATGTCCACGATAGCATGGTGGTAGAAGCCTGTACGGGTCTTTTTGAATAATTTTTAACAATTGTGAGCCATCTTTAATTGTGACATCTTCAAAGACGTTCAAAACAGTGTCAAACACCTCATAACCTGAGAATGTTCCCATTTTATGAACTGGTAGAGAAATTTCAGATTCCTGTAGTGTTTTATATTGTTCCGGATTGACAAATACCAGGTCTCGGATAATTCCTTGGTGATTAACATAGCGAATTCCAAGTACACCGGATGTCACTTTTCTATTCGGGTCCAAAAAGAGTATCGCACCGCGTGGTGATTTTACTTCAACTCTTTCATAAAGATCGTATAAAACTCTTTTAAAATCGCCTATCTCATTTCGATTTCCGACATCAATTGTCAGCTTTCCTTCAAGAGCACTGATACTAAGTTCCGGATATCCCGTTTTTGCCCGTATTTCTTCTAGAGATAGTTCGCAAGGGCGTGAAGAAAGTGTTGCGCAGCCTGGGAGAACAAATGCTGCAGCTGCTAATCCTTTCAAAAAGTCCCTTCTAAAAAGGCCCACCATAATAAAGGGGGAGAAGAACTAAATTTATATAGATTAGGTCCCAAAAACCAAGAAAAGAGGTGTTTTTATGGTACAAGATAGGGCATCATTAATTGTTCTTGCGATCGTGGCAATAGTGGCCATTGTTGGGATTATTATGATTGTTACAGAAAAACCAGAAGCTCGCCCTCAACTCCCTGAAGAAATGATTGTTGGCCAAACCACCACCGCTGGCTGTTTTGATATTTCCACATTAAACAGGAGGACAACAAGAAGGTATTGTGTTGAAAGGTGAATAAAAAAAATTCAAACGAAGAAAAAATTAATCTCCACCGCATAAATATTGGCATTCAGGCAATTCCACATCTTTAAGGGTTCTCCTGAATTTTGCCTTTGACTTCGTATCATTGCCGTGTTCGTCTACAAACCCGGTACCTTCCCATAGGCTGATACGTTTTGGTTTTTCACCAGTTAAAACGGCATACGTTGCACTGCTCTTGACAACCTTGCCTTCTTCGTCAATTTCTGTGTCGCCCTTCAAAATATCTGCAGCTGTCGGCTCTTCCACAACCTCTTCCGAAGTAATGTTTTCCACAGTTTTTTCTTCAACAACTTCTCCGGGTCCTACAGGAGTGCTTATCCTTTTACGACACCCTGCAATGAGAACTATGACGAGAATTGCGAAGAACACCACAATGATTTTCCTGTTGACCATAATGCGAAGAACATCACTCGACCTTTATAAAACTTTCGTTGAGTTTGAACACGGTTAAAACTATGAAGACTTTCTTCTGCTTGCGATAAGAGCTTCTGGCGAGCACACTTGATTGTTCCATTCGTGTGAAGCTTTTTTAGCTTGTTTTCGTTGTTCTTTTAATTCTGCTATAATTGCCGGCATTTGGTCCTTGGAAACCATGATCGTTCCTTCTTCACATTTTATGCCATACTTCCCCATCACTCTGAGTTCATCAAGCTTTTTACGAACGGTTGCTCTAGTATACTCCGTCTCTTTTGCTAAATCTGCAACAAGGGATTTGTCGAGTGGCCGATAATCATGAGTTTCAGGACTATCTTTTTTTCTGAGATAACTGTCAAGTTTTGCCTCCAAATCTTTAACATGTTTAGAATTAGGACCTTTTTCATGATACTTTATTTCTTTCAAAGCTTTCATCAAAGTTTCGCGATCGACTTCGCCTTCTTCAATAATAACGTCTAAGCAATCGAAAAGAGGACCGACTCTGCCATTTGGCGACAAGTTTACTAGTTCAATATCATTATAACCATAAACACTACGATAAGAATTTGTGACTTTCAAAAATCTAGAATGTGTTTCAGGCGAACGAACAATATTTAAAGCGCGCAGAGCCAGTTTTGCTCCGGCTAAATCCTTACCCTCGGGTGTAGCAAATCGTGCTGCATAATCATATACCACATCAAAAATAGTTTTATACGACATAAACAATAGCAAAACGAGGAGGATTTATAAAATCTATTTTTCTCTATTGCTTGGTCTGATGCCCGATCTGAAACTCTCCTGCGGGCAACACCCGGATAATACCGTCCAAATCAGGGTAGTCAAGTAATTTCGCAATTTTTTTTGCAACGCTGCTTATTTTTTCTTTACCCTGCACAATCACTAGAAATGTTTTGCAATGCGCCTTCACAGCCTCGAGAGGAGCCGCCATAAGTTCATTTTCTGCAGTAATGCCGAGGGTAAGATTAATCTTGTTGTCCACATACGTTGTTTTTCCCCTTATAACAAACGCGCCCTTTGTCAAGTATTCTCCTGATTTTGCCTCCTTCGTTACTTGGCTTGGCTTCACATAAAATACGGATTGTCTTGCCATGCCCAGCTTAAAGGCCCTGCTAAATGTGCATGTTGCATCTGCAGTTTCTCTAATAGCAATTTCTGAAATGGTTCTGCCATCGCTTTTAATAACGAAGAATGGCGACCCTGCCATGTCTGTGTGAAAAACGAAATCGTTTTCGTCAGTATGTTTTTTGATCACAAGCTCGTTCGTCGTTGCGTCCCTCCCCCCAATAACAAGAAATCCATCACTCGTCTTAAACCAGCGGAATTTATGATACCACTTTTTCTCAACAACAGGACGCTGCTTTTTCTCCTCCTCTTTCGCTTGTTCCTTTTGCTGCTGTACAAGCAATTTTTCCTTTTCATGCTGCCAATGCTCAGACGCCTTTTTAGCCCCTTCTATCTTCCTTTTGGCCTTTTTGGCCTTCTCAAAATACTCCTGAGCATTTTGTTCCACAGTTTTACGAATGTCGAGGACTACTTTCATAAAAGAAACAAAGGAAGAGGGTGTTTATAAATTTTGAGATTGGAATCACAACCACGAAAGCGAAAATCATAAAAAGCGCAATTGTTGTAAAAAAGCCATGGCGAAGAAGAAAGTTGAGCCCTCACAGGAATTAGAATCAGAAGCCCCCCTCTATAAAGCAGAGTTTGCGAAGGAATTTCCCCACCTTGAAAATAATAAGAATGGAAATGAAGAAGAGTTAGTAGAAGCCCCCGAAGAAGCGCTTGGAGAAGATGAACTGCTGAACGTTGGGGGATACAAGTCAGAGCATGAGATAGAAGAAGAAATTGAACATGCTGCAGAGGAAGTGCAACGCGGTTTCTTCAGCAAACTTTTTAAGAAGGAACCCAAGAAAAAACTAGCTCCTGAAGAACTATCCAGGGTTTCTGCGATTATTAAAAAAGGAAAAAAAGTAGGGGGAAAGCCCATTCAAAGAGAAACGAATGAGGGGATTATGATTATTCAACCCCCTGGTACTGAGGTTGTGAAAAGAAAAGAAGAAAGAGTAAGGGAAGAAAAATCAATCTTTGAGATCAAAACACCTACACGTGAAGAAGAACTGATTACGATTAGCCAAGCTGTCAAGAGTTCTGAAGAATTTGTCGTAAAGCCAAAAGTGCACGTCCAACCTTACATAGATTACGGTGATTTGAAAAAGGAATTGAAAGATATCAACAAAAAATTATCTTCGATGCGCTAGTCACTTGTTCTCACTTCTTTAAAAATCTCCCACAAAGTGATGAAATAACCGCTTGTATAGAAGAGCACAAGGATAACTAAAAAGAAAAAAAGTTGTGCGCCTATAAAACCACTACCCATGGCAAAGAGTTCTGGGATAACATGTGCATAATAATTTATTTGATCGATAAAAAAAAGCGCGATATACCACCCAAAAAAGGCAGAGATGACCGCGCTCGCTACCCCTATGAACAACATCTTCAATCGATGGAACAAGGATAACAAAAGTACCATAAGAGCCCCGGCAAAGGAAATGCCGATAATCAGGATAGGATTGAAATTGAACAATGGCTTAAACAGGTGCGTTTGGATATCCACCCCAACTAGCACTTCAGGCTGGTTAATTGTAGTTAAAGAAAATACTGGCGCAAAGACAAAGCAGATGAGAGAAATATAAAAAATGAACAACGCAAAGCGAGGAACGTGCAATGGCTTGTCTCTAAAAAGATAGTACCACAACATTGCAGGCAAAAGCAAGAGCATTAACATTCCCAGAAGATTAAACATGTAAATCCACGCGATGCTAATCGTTTCTCCAAGATTCGTAGCGGCCAACACCTGTTGTGAAAATAAAGCATAGAGAGGCTGATGCAATCCTCCCAGTTGCTTAAAGTATAACGTGTCCTGAAATCCAAATGTTAACGGCAGGAGAAAATTTGCGATATCAGTAACAAGGTGTAACACCAACATTCCGGAAATGCCCAGCATGATCGTTTCCCTGCGTTGAAACAAATGAATGAATTTGTCATAAAAATTTTCTCCGAGGGAACCTATCTCGTACAAAAAACCTTCCGAACTAAACTTCCTACTGATGACCACAATAAAAAAGTAAATGAAAACAGCTGCCATCACCAGGGGAGTGTCAACCGCCAAGGCGAGCCACTCCATGAATAGGTTAAAGAAGATAAGAAAGAATGCAACTAAAACGACGTAGCTTGTCAAAAACCTCCTCAAAAGGGGAATCAACCTTCTTTCAGGATACTCCGAAGGGTGCAGAACTCTCAATAGGCTCGGCTCACGAAAAGGAACTCGCAATGCAATATACAACGAAAATAGGAGTAAAACTATCCCGCCAGCAATTAAACCTGAAAACTCGATCAATTGCGAATTCGACAACATAACAGCAAAGAAGTTTTTGAAATAATGCGTTTCCTCAATAATCACACTCGCGTAACTAATTGGCTCCTTGAGCATGAACAGAAAATAAGAAAGAATGATTGAAGCATCAAAAAATTTGCGTCGTTCCCCAAAAAAAATTTCTGAAAGGCCCGTATTGTATAGCACGGAAGCAAGCACGGTAACTGACATAAGTTTAGTAACATAAACCACGTCGCCTGGCAGAAGCTCAAAAAAGTCTAATGCGTTAAGCAAAATGGCAATGAGAAGAATTCCTTCTTCGATGCGAACGCCTGACTTCATGGTGAGCAAGCATGCAGCTCATCTTCAATGACCAAAGCTGCATCATCACAGTACAGGGCAGTATGATCAACTGTTAAGAAAGGGATCAATTTGACTTTTCCAGGAACACCCACGCCGTTGTAGGTTATGATTTTTTTCAGGGCGTGCGCCCTCTTCAAAGGTTCCTTGAGAATGTTTTCCAAGGTTTGAACACCCTCAGTCCCAACAATATAAGCGTTGAAATTGCTAACATCAGCATCTGGACCATTTTCAATCATGAGAGAAAGTTGCTTTGCATCCTGATCATAACAGGCTTGTGCAACTCCCCCGACAGTGATAAGAGAAAAATCGACACTGGAGCAACCAGAAACTTCCGGGCCTCCCACAAATTCTGCCCGTTCAGCAATATAGTTTTCTCCCCAACTCATCACAACCGTACCTAAAGCCAAAGCAAAGAAAATCAACAACAATGTTGCGATGAGCGGTGAAACCCCTTTTTTCCCATGGAACATGTTTCCACATTGCCCAGGAGAGTATATAAAACTTTCGTTGAAAAATCCTCAACAAAAAGGAATGGCTCGTTATTATTTTTTGTTTTATATTTTTATCGTATTTTTATCAAACCACACATCAAAGATTAAAGAGAACTTTGCAAAATGTCAAAAAATAGAGTGTTTTAGGCAAAGTTCTCTAGAGAAGTTTGAGTATTTCTTATTATTTAGAAACGGACATAACTTTTATGGCATTACTGTCCGTTTCTAAGTAGAAAACGACAAAAGTAAAGATGCGCGCCATGGAAAAAAGAACATTTTTATAGCTCAGAAACTCAAAAAGGTCCATGCCCGACGAAGAAGCTGCATTGCAGCAACAACTGCAATCGATGACACCTGAACAGATTCAAGAACTGCAAAAAAAGGCGTGCATCTTCTGTCAGATTGCACAAGAGAAAATTCCAGCTAAAACTATTTTTCAAGATGAAATATGCATTGCCATTCTTGACATTCACCCCGCAGCCCCGGGTCATATTATTCTTATGCCAAAAGAGCATTATTCTTTTTTGGATGAGACACCAGACAAAACAATTGCGCATTGCTTTAAAGTTGCGAAACAGTTAAGCCAGGTTGCACTGCGCGCATTAAAAGTGCAAGGCACGAGCATTATTTTTCCGATTGGAGAAGCTGCGGGACAAAAAGCCCCCCATCTGATGATGCATCTCATTCCAAGGTTGGAAGGGGACGATCTTGAATTAAAGTTGCCACTGCATGATTTGGAAAATGAGCAAGAAGTTATTTCAACGATAAAAAGGACTTTGGAAGAGACGGAGAAGGGCACAACAGAAAAAGAAGCGAAATTTGAGGAAAGAAAAGAAGCGTCAAAAGAAATTGAGAAAGAAACTGAAATGGGATTTGATGGAGAAAAAGAAGTATCTGAAAAGGAAGAAGAACAATTAGAAGAGACTGGAGAGGAAATTGAGGAAGAAGAGAGTGGGAAGGAAATCGGGGGAGAAAAAACAGTTCGGCAACCTGAACGCCCCCAAGATGAATTTCAGTTTCTCCAGACCCTCTTTGACGGAAAGAAGCCTGATGTGGAAGAATTCAATCTCAATGAAGCATTTGAACAAGGGGAGCCTGAAGAAAATTTTGTAACAGAAGAAAAAAAAGAAAAAGAAACAATAATGCCTGAAGAAAAATATCAAGAAAATATTCTTGAAGAGGAAAAGGCAATAAATGAAGCCCCTGAAGAAATTAGTTTTGATTTTCAAGAAGAAAAAGAACATTTGAATGAAGAAAAAAGTTCTGAAACAAAAAAAGAAAAGATTCGGAAAGAAAATAGAGAAAAAGAAAAGAGAACACCATCAAAAGAAAAAAAATCTGAAAAGAAAACCAAAAAAACATCAAAATCAAAAGGTTATGAAGATAACTTAGAAGATCAGCTCGACCGCGTTGCAGAACTGCTGAGAGGTGGATGATGGCGTCTTGCGAATTTTGTCAAGCAATGGAAGAAGGACACCTCTTGGTTAATGAAGAGACAACAACGGACGCGTTGCTCTTCCACAAGCCTGCAACAAAAGGCCATGTAATTATTGTTCCCAAACAACATTTTCCGATTATTGAGCAAGTTTCCCACACCATCATCGAGGACATGGCTCAGCACGCCAAAAGAATTGCCCTTGCGATAGCAAAAGGTTTCAAAGCACAGGGAATCAGCCTCTTCCTGCAAAATGGCATCGCTGCAGGCCAGTCCATACCCCACACAGGAATCCATGTACTACCACGTTTTGCCGGCGATGAAATTCCACTGACCTGGGTTCCCAAGCAACTGAGTGAAGAAGATATGAATCTCGTGGAGAAAAAATTAAAGGACGAAGCTAAAAATGTGCACATTCCTTTGGAGGAAGAAGCACCCCTTGTCAAGGAAAAAACAGAAGAAGTGAGCAAAGATAATAAGGATAATTATCTCCTTCGACAACTTCGCAGAATCCCCTAACTCTTTTTTCTTGAAAATAATGTGTACAAAAAAATCCCGAAAGCGACAGCAATCACGCCATAAATCAGAAGTGCGCGGTACCTTTCGTCACCAGTCTCATTCATTTTATCTTTACCACTATCCACGACATTCTCAAGAATATTGTCAATTCTTTGTTCAGCCACCACCTCATTTTTTTCCATTCCCTCTTCATTTTCAAGATTACTTATTTTCCAATTTTTAGCATCTTCAATTTTTTCAACCTTAACAACATCCTGTGATGCGTTGCCAACAAGAACAATATCCCCTGGGCGATATTCCTCGCTGAGGTTAATCGTTGTTAGAGGTATCTCAACAACTTCTTCCTTGATCGTGCTCAATGCGGCAACGTTAGAATAATGATCAAGCCTCTCTCTTTCAAAACCATTGCTGTCAAGTAAAACAAGCTGGTCATTGTTCTGATCAAAAGCCCAGATGTTACAATGCAAAAACTCATCCACATACGTGTCAAGGACCTTGGGCAATCTGAATTCATCGACTCGTTTGAGTTCCTTTCCTGCAGAAGAAACGTGTGCCAATTGATTATGATTCGTATCAGCAACCCACACGCTGCCATCATTTTGGCACACTGCAAGATCTGAAGGAGAGAAAAAACCATCCACTTTTAAGAGTTGTGTTCCATCCCTTGAAATTTGTACCATTGTTTCATCTGTATCATGGAGCACCCAGAGAGTATCCGTATTTTTATGATAAGCCATTTTACGCACGGGAAAATTCGTTAACGATACTAACTCTTTTCCAGCATCATTTAACTTCACAAGCCTTCGATTTGCAGTGTCCGCCACCCATATCTCATTGCTTGTCGTAACTTCAATATCCTGAGGGGCTGCAAATCCTGAAACGCTCAATACTTCTTTTCCTTCCTTGCTCAAGAGCACGACGTTCTTCGCATATGCCACCCAGACATTGCCCTCAGCGTCCGCTGCCAAGGCTTGCGGTTGTCGATATTTTTGTGTTTGAAATTGTGACAACAAATCACCATGGGCGCTATACTGTAAAATGAGATGATAATTTTTTTCTGCGACCCAAACCCTGCCATGCTTTGTTTGCTCGACGGCAGTGGGGTTATCAAGCTGGGTTATGGTTGCTTCCACATTTATTTCTGGAGAAATGAGAATAAGTTGGTGTTGTTCAGGTTGAGCAATCCAGAGTCCACCGATCAGAGAGGTTGCTTTTACAAGAGAAATATAAAAAATAAAAAAGGATAACAGAATAAAAAAAAGAAATGATTTCTTCATCGCCATCGCTTTCTTAAAATGAAAATTAAAATAATAACCAGAATAATAAAAATGATTCCTTCAACTGCAAGCCAGTATGCAGGTATCAAAATCCACTCGAAAGGAACTTCAGGAGCAGTTTGTCCGATGATAACAGGTTGTCGTGAAGGTTCCGTTGGTGGTTCCGTTGGTTGTAAAACCGCTTCTTGAGTTTGATTGGACTGATTGGACTGATTCGTCACGGAAACTTCTTCTTGCTCTTCTTGGCTTGGTTCCTGTTCTACATTTTCTTGCGTTTCTTGTGCTGGCAGCTGCGGTCTTGGAGTAACTGGCGGGGTAACAGGTCGAGGAGCTGATTTGGGAGCCTGAGCGGGTGTGCCTGTGACTGTGGGAGGTTCAACTGTAAGGGCATCGGGATGCTTGACGCTTGTAATCATTGCCAGCCTCTTCCCTTTGTTGTCAAACTTAAAGAGAGCGTCCGAAGAGCTCACCCAGAGCACATCAGCAATGCGATCATACGCCAGATGTTTTGGATTACTTAAATCAAGATCAACTATTGTATGCACATCCTGACCCAAATCGTTCAAGAGGCCTATTCTTCTATTGTCCCTATCAAAAATGTACACTCCTCCGACGGAAGTGGAATCAAGATCAGCGACTCTTCGATAATTAGTAACGGTAACGAGAATCTTTCCCTCCTTACTCAGCTTAATAACTTTTCGGGCTGTTTCGTCAGTTATCCATGCTCCCGCGTCGAGAGTAAGGGAAATATCAGAAACATCTGTAAATTGTTCTATAAAAAAAAGTTGTTCACCAGTACTTGAAAATTTCTTCAAGCCGTTTTTGTCTGCAACCAAAAGATCCCCGTTCTTATCAACGGCAAGGGCTTTGGGAACGCGAAAGCTCTTCAAACGCAAAATTTCATGTCCTGAAGCATCGTAGCTAATCACCTCACCCCTGGAGGCATCTGCCGCAACAACACCTTGCGTCGCCGGATTAGAGGTTATCGCGACAAGGGACCCAAATCCTGTAATCGTAAAAAAAAGATTTGCATGATCTGTTAAGCGCACAATTCTGTTATGCCCGCTATCAAGAACCCATGCCCCCCCAGTTGGATCCGAGATGACTTGAGTAGGAAATGCAACATCCGCATTTTTGTTCAGCAACTCCCCATTTTGCTGGAGATGACTCACCGTTCCTCCCTGATAATCCGCAACCCAAAGATCACCGGACTCTGCATACGCTAAAGGAACGAGAAAAAATAGAAAAAATGAAGGAACAACAAAAAAAAGGGTGAGAATGAACAATAACCGTTTCATGAAAAAAATTAAAGTTGATTAAGTATATAAAAATTGTGGAAATGCGCGCACAGTAGAAAAAGTCATCATGAGGGTCATGGCCTTGGAGCAAGATCAGGAGAACAGCCGATTCACTGCAGGCTGTTCGACGCAATGTCTGCGATCAACGGAGCAGCAAGTCTCCGCCACGACCCTCAGAAGAAAAACTTTCTACCAAACTGGAAATGTGACTGACCTAAAAAAAGAAAAAATGTCAAAACAGAAAATAAAAATAAGAGGAATAAGAAAAAAATGAGAAGAAAATAAATTATTGAGAACTTTGCAAAACGCAAAAAAGAGAATGTTTCAGGCAAAGTTCTCTAGAGAAGTTTGAGTATTTCTTATTATTTCAAACTTTTCTATTCTTCTTTTCTCCTGCGTTTCAGCATCATTCCGCCGATGAATGCCAGTATCAGCAAAATAACGAAGGTGATCACTAGCACGCCCATCAACTCAGAAGATTTCTTTTCAGGAGCTGATGCTGTCGGTGCGGCTCGCTGCGCAAGTACATCATTCATTGCTTGCTGTTGTTCTGCAACTTGTTGCCTTAATTGCTGCACTTCTGTTGCCAAAGCTTCAGATTCCTCACTTGCTACGGGAACCGTTTGAGGTACTGATACGACCGCAGCAGATGTTGGCACGGCCACCTCAGGTTGAGCAGGCTGAGCAATGACAGGTTTTGCAGATTGACTTGAAACTTCCCTGCGCAATACCGCTGCGCTTGTTGCCCTTAGGTCCTGCAAAGGCCTTGGCTGGTAGCCTGGCGCCTCAGGAACAGGTGGAACGAACATGGATTCAGCACCGATGTCAAGCTCAACGTCGCTTACAGGTTGGTCAAATTGCCGTACAAGCTCCATTTTACCTCGTGGAGCAGCAGGGTCAAGTATCCAAAGTTGTTCCTTGTCCACAACGTAAAGAGTGTTGGTTCTTGGATCTAGAGTAATCTGCGTCGGAACACCAATTTCACCATTAATAATGTCCGTAACAAGAGTTCCTCTCTTGTTGAATTTCATTATTTTCCTGTCAAGGGTGTTGATGATCCAGATGTTTCCCTGATTGTCAAAAGAGACATCCTTGGGCATACGCAAGCCGCGCGTGATGGAAGTGAGAAGATAACCCTCTGAAGAGAAGACCTGCACTGCCTCATTATCTGTATCAGCAACCGCTACACTACCATCCCTTGTGTTAATACTCATACCTTCAGGGTGATCAAAACCGCCAATGCGAAGTTGCTCCCTTCCTTGAAGATCGTACTTGACAAGTTCTGAAATTCCGAGAACCCAAATGGAATTATCGTATGAACTGTACACCACATGTTTGGGAGAGAGCACTCCTGTGGGCCCTTGAATTTTGAGGATAACAAAGCCCAGCGGATCAAGCTTAACAACGGCAACCTCATCTGCAATCCAGAGATTTCCTTCTGGATCAAAGGCTACGTCGTGAGGCCAGGTTAATTTAGGATCATACACTCTATACGGTCCAACATTCACAAGAATTTCACCTGCAGGAGAAACAATAATGATCTCCTGACTTTCAGGGATTAGCACTGCCGCATTGCCCGTTTTCGGATCTAACTCCATTTGACCAGGACTATCAGTAAGTTCAACATAAAAATTTAATGCCCCATCATCATCGAAATTGTGAACTGTCCCCTGAACTTCACTTGTTACCCAAAAGGTAGCATTCACAAAACTCGCGTGAAGCAATGTTAACAGGATGGTTAATGCAATGAGCGTTGTTTTTTTAATCATGGATTACACCTCTTTTTATGGTCTTGTTATGGAGACTTTTGAGGACTCATGGATTGTGCATGAATCTCTCCTACTGTAGGAATCGCACTGAGTGTTCGTACATTAATCAATGGCTCTCCGTACCAAGGAAAACCAGTCAATGAGCTGAATGCCGCATTACGGACATTACACTCTGCAGCAATCACATTCGTACGCACGGATTCTTGATACGGCGCAAAACGGTATGGCGAGACCAAAAGTTCTTGACAATAAGAATCTAAAATGTTATAAATATTCTCCGATCTTAGAGACCGTGTTCTATAGTTGATGGCCCTCAGATCATAGGACTTGAACAAAGGAAGATGAACACTACTCTTCATGTAATTGCGCAGGGCACTTCTGTGTAATCCCTTATCGCCACCACTCTTATCTTCAGTCACTGTAACAGGTTCATAACGAGGAACGGAAAGCCTGCTTGGTATTCTTGGATAAGCAATCTCCCTTGTTTCGGAAAATAATACGTCAGAAACTAATGCTTTGTTGCTAAAGTCGAAAGCGATTGCATTTGGAATGAAAAAGCCAGCAATATTGTTGAGAAGCACCCCTCCATCTGCACTCAAGTGCTTGATTGTTGCACGATCATTAGTATCTGTAGCAACCCAGAGATGCCCTGTTTGAGGATCGATAGCGATTGCACGAGGATTATCAAGATATTCTGAAAGGGTTTTGAAAATGTTGCCATTCTCGTCCATAAAATGGATTTTTCTATTGAGCTGGTCGAGTATGGCGACTCCACCGAAGGGAATGTTAAGAGCCAATTGGGTAGGGTAACGCACAGGAGTTTTTCCTATCAGTTGACCTTCCGGAGAAATTCTGAACACTTCAGAATGCCACGTGTCAGCAACCCAAACTGTGCCAGTGATAGGATCAGCAACGATGGAAAGAGGATTACTCACCAGGCCCTTTAATTCAAGAAGTATCTTGCCTGTTTGATCAAGCTTGTAGAGAACATCTCTCCCTGCCACCCAAATACTTCCATCTGTTGGATCGAGAGCTATATCGAGAGGAAGCCTCACTCTTGTTTTGAAAAGTTCCGCACCGTCGGGAGTTAATTTGACAATATTTCCCCTCCCTTGATCAAGGACGATGAGCTCGTCATCTAAAGGATCGATAAGAATTTTTTTTACGGCACCAAACCCGCGCATGGTAAAAATTTCATCAAAAGTGTCAGGGTTAAGTTGATGTAATGTTTGATCGTTGAGGCTTGCAACCCAAACCCTTCCCTTGGAGTCAACAGCGACGCTGTTTGGCCGTAAGATATCAGGATTTTCTCCGAGGTATGCGCCGTCAGAACTGAGTTTTATAACACCATTCTCCCAGTCACTGACCCAGATGGCGTGCGGCATTTCTGCAAGAACTTGTGTAGATACAAAGGACAGCAGCATTATTAATAGGGTAAAGAATGTGATACTGAAACGTCGCATCTATACACACCTCTTTCTACCCCAAAACGTACAACGAAGCAAGAACCTCTTTTCCACAATTAGGGTTTATAAACTTTTTGGTTTCGCAGGAGGATTTGGAGAAAATCCCCCAAATAAGAATGGCTACAACAGCAAAAAGAAAATATTTCCAGTAAAAAAAGTGACGATGAGAGTAATGAAAAACGCTGGGACAAAAGGCATACCTTCCTTGATAAGAACTTGCTTGATTTTTCCCTGCCCTGCAGAGTTTTGCAAAATGGTGATTTGTTCTTTAGAAATACCCAAATCTTTTGGTCCGACAATTTTTTTGTGATTAAGAATAATTTCTTCTGCAATCCAATCCCCTTCCCTGAGTTGAGAAACTGGAATTTTTTTGTACATGCAAACATTCTCAATGCCTTTGATAAAAATAAACGTGTATGAACTTAAGAGGACAAGCAATGCGAGCAGAACGACTGCAATTCTTTGCAACAATGGAACAAAGAAGGAGTAGATGATAAGAAAAGCAGCGACGAGTAATGCCAATCGCCTCCACAAAAGAACATTTTTTTCAGTTTTCAGGCGCAAAAATTCAGGAACAAACTTTTTGCGATGCACGTACGCCAAACCAAAACACCAGAGCGTTCCGAAAATCCCGCCAATGATGAGAAGATTGAGAAAAAAACTGAGCATGAATTGATCTAAAGTTAACTGAATTCCGATTAACGAACCCAGGGCCATGAGCACTTTACTATCTCCCCCACCCCATTGTCCCAAATAAAACATTGCACACCCGATGCCTAACATGATTCCTAAACCGAGAATTCCCTCGAGAATAATCCAATAATCAAGAGTCATTGCACTGTACAACGCGCGCAGGCCAATTCCCGCGATAATCATCCCATAGGACAAATAGTCAGGCACTTCACGAATCTTAAAATCAGTATAAGAGCCCAGCAAAAGGAGAACAAAAGCAAGAATGAACATGATGATTATAAAAAATTCCATGGTGATTTTGAAACAAGTTTGTTATATAAATGTTGTTGAGAAAAAGAATGCCAAAAAGAAAAATCCCATACGAAAATGTCACAACAAAAAGAACAGGAACAAGCACTATTCTTAACAACGTAAAATAATTAGTAATCGAGTTCTCCCATCTCCTGCTTTTTTAGAGATGTACTCACCTAAAAAACGATCCTGGTGAATCTTTATAAATAACCCCCAGCTAAACTAATTATGACAGATAGTATGAGTAGAAGAGGATTTTTAGGTCTTTTAGGGGCGGGTGCCCTTACCATTCTTGGAGTAAGAGATGCCACTGCTGAAGAGTTTTCTCCTGAAAGGATTAAAAAACTTATTAATAGTTTAGAAAAAAGCATAGAAAAAGATCGTCTATCTATCGATGAAGTTCGAAAAAAAACAGAGGAATCGTTCACATTCAGAAAAAAATATCTTCTAAAGTATGGCACTTCTGAAAAACCTGTACTTGGCATTCGAGATGATTATACTTTTGAACCCATAGAATACGAACCTTTTCCTTTTGTGCAGGTAAACAAAGATCAAGAGTATTTAGATTTGCTAGCACAGATGGCAGAACTCACAAACATAATAAGAGTTGATGACTTAAGACTTTTTCAATTTTTGGGTTTAAAAGATTACAAAAAACTTTCTTTTGCGCCTTTGGAAGAACTCATAGGAGAAGAAAGTTTTCAAAGAGAGCACTATTTCAAACCAGGAGAAGCATGGGTTGTTGATTCTCCTACGCGGTTAGTCGCTTTTTTAGAAACTGTTTCAAATGAGGAACTTTATAATTTTGACGAGCCTCATTATAATTTTTTAAATAATTGTGCTTATCGAGCATTACTCACAAGAATACAACAAGCAGACCCGGAACTACAAAAAACAATTGGGGATACTAGCAAGGTAGCTGCACTTCTTGCTCCTTACGCAAGAAAAGTAATTGCTGGTCATGATACTGCATGGCCTACCTTAGTTGTTCATCCGGATAATGAAACTTTCCTCGCATCTTCAACAGGTATCCCTGACAATGCAGTAGCATTCCATAATGTAGTAGCAGATACCATAGAAACATTTGCGAAGCCAGGATATGAACACCTTTTTGACCTATCTCATGAATACGGTCATCCGATTGGAAGAACATCTGAAAATGCTAAACTTAGTAGTATAAACAAATTAGAAGAATGTATTACTTATGCTGAAAAATGCATTACTGATAAAAGAGAGATAGTTGATCGACTTAAGTTACTTCAAAAAGAATCAGATCCCGCTAAGAAGAAAGAGTTAGAACAAGAGATAGAAAGAGAGCTATTTACGATAAGACTAAGAGCGTTTGCTGATAATTTAGGCGTGACCTCAAAAACACTTTCATCTTTGGATGAAAAAACAGAAGAAAACATCCATAACCAACTTGATGAGGCTGTTGCTTACCTCACTCAAGATATTCTATTTCAAGAATATGCCAGAGCAAATCCAGCAATAGGAAGATTACTTTTGCAATACCGAGATTTTCATACCAGTGTTATTGCTGAAGTTTCTCATTATGGTGCTTTTGCCTTAGCAAAGGAATTAAAAGCAAAACACCAAGAAGACTCCGTTGCAGCATTACAGGAAATCGTCCAAGTGAGTGATGAAGCTCAGATAAAAGTATATGAAAATAAAATAAGAAGTTACAATGAGCAGATAAGTCGAGACATGCTTTTAGGCATTGATTTTGGTAGAATGGGTGCTAGTGATAATGTAAGAGCTGCTATAGATAGAAATTTGGATGCTCTTAAGATGGAATGGGAGGAAAAAAGAGACGATCCTGAACATCTGGTGCAAGCAAAAACACGCTTTTTAGAAAATCAAAAAAGACTAGTTGATTTATACAAAAGATTTATGAAATACTCTAAGCCACGATAATACTGGCCTTGTAGACATTGCTTGAACAGTATAACGTAGAAAGACCCGAAGATTTGATAAAAAAACCCGCAAATGCGTACT
>JAGWAF010000022.1 GCA_018302085.1 Candidatus Woesearchaeota archaeon
TTTTTTCCAGACTTATTAAAACGCCAACCTTTACACCAAACTTTTTCAGAAGAGTTACAATTCGGACACATTTTTAACATGACTATCACCTCAACAATAATTTACAAGTACTTATTTATATAGGTATCGAAGAATTAACAGTATCTAAGTTCCACAATATTTATAAAGCATCGTCTAGTTCTATAGGGTTATGGGGCGATAGCTCAGCCTGGGAGAGCACTACGCTGAAGAAGTCTCTTCAGGCCCGTAGGTGATTGGCTGGTGGGACCAACCTAAATCCTGGATTCAAATTGATGCGAAGAGCAATCTTCCTTCCTGAATGTTCCAGTCGCCCCATTTCCCACCAACTTTTCTATAATCTTATTCAGCGCCTCCTTCTTTCTATGCATTGTAAACCCAATTTGATCATGATACATATTTAGTCCGTCCTTTTTAACGACTAGGTAGTAAGATTTATCGCAGTTCGGACCTGTTATTTTACTGTTGATGTGCAACTTCTGGAGAAGGGTCACGACTTGTTCTAAGCCATTTTTGTTCATACATTTAACTAGAATTCTATCTCGTGTGGGGTCAACATATGCTTCGTCATCAAAGAATGCTCTTATCCAACTCCCAATTACTGTTTTTGAACTTTCAGAGATAAAAAAAGGGATATACCATGTATATGAATTTTTGCCAATAAGTTGAAGATCTTCTGCAATTCTCTTTGCTCCTCTAACTTGTATTTTGTTTCTATTTGTTTGGATATTCCTATTGAACGCAATTTTAAAATCCATTTTAAATTCGTCAAGCAGTTCTCTACTTAGATTATAATATTCCAAAATATGTTCGGTTCTATAGATATTCCTCCTTTTATGTTTCAGCAACGTTCCGGGAGATCTTTTTTCTCTTTTCTTGTAAAAAGAACCGTCACCACAGATATGAGCGTGGATTCTTGCAATAGCTGGAGTCGGTAATCTAATCATAAACCATAATTAATCTTGCATATATAAGGGTGTTATGTTCAAATGTCCAGTGTCCAGTGCCGGGTTTTTTCCATTACATTTTTATACTTGTTCTTCCAAGAAGACCTTATGCCTAAGAAAGCTAAAAAAGTTGTAAAGAAGTCTTCTTCAAAAAGGGTAGAAAAAGCTGCAGAGCCTGAAGAAACTGTTGAAGAAAGTGAAGAAGCAACAGAGGAATCTGAAGAAGCGAGGGAGGAGCCTGAAGAGCAATCCGAAGAACCTTCTGAAGAAAAAGAAACTGAAAAAATGGAAGAGGCGATGAAAGAGCCTGAAAAAGAAGAGGTTGAGCACCGCGAAGAGATGGAAGAAGATATTGAAGTAGTTAAAGATGAGCCAAAAGAAAAACGTTCCATAAGAATTCTTCCTTACACTTTCATGGTTCTTGGTTTATCAGCATTGTCCCTTTTTCTGGTTTCGGGTTTATTGATCTGGATGCCTTATAATGTCGGTCCAGAAATATCATACATCTTGTTCATCATTTTAAGTGTTATTCTAGGTGGAGTTTCTTATTGGGCTATTACCCATTCTACCGATTCAGCGCACGCTACTGCTTGGGGTGGAGTTTTAACACCGATCCTGCCTTTGGCAGCAATCATGTTTATTCAACGAGTCTTTTTAGAATTAGCACAACGAAGGGGGGAAATCCAAGCAGCAATTGACAGGCCTATTCCAGATCTCTTTGCTCCTTTGTTCAACGCAGTGTATCCTCTACCAGTTGTGTTAGCTATTGGCTTTTATTTCTTCTTCAGCATTTTCTTTTTTATCTTATTGTTGAGAAAGAAAGCAAAAGCAGCATGGCTTTTCTTGTTAACCCCAGTGATCTTCATCACACTCTGGTTCTTGCTGCAACCCTTGGTTAATCAAGTTGTTCTTGCATGGGTTACATATTTTAAGAGTTTGTAAATTCTATATGACGAGTTAAACGTTTGAAGTAGGAAAATACGTCACTTTGTACTCTTTAATATATTCCATGTGTGTGATGTTTCTAATGTTTGTTGGAAATGTTTCTTTTACATTTGTAATAAATTCCATAAGCTCGCCAGAGTTATAAAAGTGGACTTCTATCTCTAAATCAAATCCGCCCAACGCTATTGTGGTATAAGCTACATTTGGATTCATGGTCATGTAAAATCGTATTTTTTTAATATCTTGGCTTTTAGTATCTTTGAGTTGAATAAACAATTTGTAATATTTTAAGCCCAGTAAGGTAGTGTTAATGAACGGGCGGTAGCCTAGGATTATATTCTCTGTCTCTAATTTTTTTATTCGATAACGAATAATTCTTTCCGTTTTGTTAATCTTCTTAGATAGTTCCAAACTTGTTTGCCTTGCGTTAATTGTAAGTTCCCCTAAGATTTTTGTATCTATCTTATCCAAAATAATTTTGCTTGGCTTTTCTCCTAGAATATATTTTTTGGTTCTATTCTTGTTCTTTGGATATATAAACGAGCGTTCAAAATTGAGAAATTCTGTCATTAACGAAATCCATCTGTCCTCGATATAATACCCGTATTTCTCATAGAATTGACCCCAAAAGTTCATAAATTGGTACTCATCCTTTGCATAGGTTGCCATCCATATATCCCAAGGGCCTAAAACTGAAACAATCCAACTCGCATGATTTTTGAGATAGTTCAGAATTTCATGTTCTTTTTCTTTTGTTGCGTTTTCTAGTTTAAGGGCAATTCTGTAAAGCTGAAGTCCTAGCTTGGTGTGATCGATCACGGGGTAATAGGACTGAATAACGCCTTGTTTTTCTAATCTCTTAATTCTGTAGTTGGTTAATTGTTTTGACAGGCCGACAATTTTGGCTATTGCACTGTCTGGTTTCCTAGCATCCATATCAAGGGCTAGTAAGATTTTCCTATCCTTTACATCTAACGGGTTTACTTCCATTTTGCTACAATCCTACTTTTTTACTAGCAAAATTGTCTTTATTTATAAATATTTCCTATATGATTTGATTTAGCTACATCACTTCTGGGTAGTAATGGCAGAAATCGCTGATATAGCTAGGGAAGAGGCTCGAAAAATAGATTTAGCTAGTTTGAAAAACGCGGGTATAGAAAGAACTGCAGAAGGATTCTACATCTTAGGAAATTATCCTCCCCTTACAGCTATGGACGATTGTTCTGAAGAAACTCTTCTAGCAGGAAACACGCAAAACGAATTCGATGTGTATCTCCATTTTCAATTTTGTGAGCAGCTATGCGATTTTTGTCATTTCTATATGGACCAAAGACCTAGAAGCAATGATGATCCAATGGTTACAAGATATTTAGATAATCTGAAAAAAGAAATATCTCTGCTTAATGAAAGAATAGGTGGCATTACAGCAAGATCGATTTATGTTGGAGGAGGAACACCATCGTTTATGAGTGCTCGACAGATTGAAGACTTATTTTCGCACTTATATTCAGAGATAAATGTGCCAAAAGGAACAATAGTAACTTTTGATGTTCATCCCGAAATTTTACATTCTGGATTCGATGAAAAATTAGATACTTTACAAAGAATGGGGGTAAATAGAATTGCCATGGGTGGAGTAGATTTGAATGACGAAGTTCTTCGAATACAACAAAGGGGGCATACCGCAAGAGATATTATTGATTTAATTATTTCTCTTAAATTAAAAGGAATGCCTCATGTTACTGTAGATATGATGCTTGGTCTTCCTGGTCAAACGCCTGAAAGTTGGGAACGTACTCTTAGTTTGCTAATAGAAAATGAGATTGATTCTGTTATGAGCTTTCCTCTTATGTTTAAGGCAAGTCAAATAAATTGGCGACAATATCTAAGAAATCCAAAATATTTTCCCACATTGAGCGAGAGAACAGTAATGCAGTTAATTTCTATTAAAAAATTTCTGCAAGCCGATTACGAACAAGCTCCAATATACTATTTTAACAGGGGGAGAGAGCATGAGAATGACCAGCAATTAAGAAAGTTTGAAACACATGAGAGTGGGCTATTGGCCATGGGAGTTAGTTCATTTGGTTTTGTAAATGGATACCAATACTTTAACACACCCTATGTCACGGACTATAATAAAGCATTAGAATCTGGTACTCTTCCAGTATGGAGAGCAGCTAAATTAACGCAAAGACATAATTTTGAACGAGCTTTAATGTTTGGTTTAAAGTCCAGAGGCATCGATAAAAGAAGGATAGAAGAAAAATATGGTTTTAGTGTAGACAGAGAATACGCTCCAATTATTGAAAGATTATGCGGGGTAGGACTTTTGGAATCAACATCAGAATATTTACGATTAACCAGATTTGGAGAATTATTTGCAGAGGAGGTTTGTGATAAATTTGCAGGAGAAGATGTAAGAAGAAAAGCCGAGAGAACTGCAGCATCAATCGATCCTAGAAATCCAATTCAAAGATACAATTACAACATGATTGGGCATATAGTGAAGGCACCAAATATTCGAAGATGAATAGTGCATCTTCACTATTACGAAAAGTATTGAGAAGTTTGAAATAATAATAAATACTCAAACTTATCTAGAGAACTTTGCCTAAAACACTCCATTTTTTGACATTTTGCAAAGTTCTCTATTGTAATGTTCGATAATTTAATGCTTTGAGCATACAAGATTCCAAACTTTAGCTGCTCCCGGAATTTATTACCTAAAAGCTGTGCTAAGCAAAGAAGGGCATAAGGTCCGAGTAATAGATCAGCCTACTGACAACTTATCAGATGAGCAAGTAATCGCAAGAATTAACGAGTTTAATCCAAGATATGTTTTATTCAACCAATTTTTTAGCACGAGAGGCAGAATTAGAAAAATTATAGCTAATTTAGGAGGCAATTACTTAATTGGTGCAGGAGGGCATGATGCTACATTTAACTCGATAGAAACGGGAAATTTGAGTCAAGACTATGCAGGGTTTGACTTTATTTGGAGGGGAGAAGCAGAAGAAGGGTTAGCTGACTTTTTAGAATCATTAACTGAAAAACAAGATCAACCATTAACTGGGGGTAGTTTAGTCAACAGAGTGAACGATTTAGATACTCTTCCAATATTGACACACGATGATTATTCGGGAGATACAGGTTTTCTAGTAACCTCGAGGGGTTGTTTCTCCAAAGGATGTGATTTCTGTACAACACCTCCGTTTTACAAAGATGGCTGGAGATCAAGGGGAGTATCTCATGTGAGTAAAGAGCTAGAGAATTTAGCTAAAAATGGCAAAAAATACGTGATGATCACAGATGATAATTTTCTTGGTTTTCAGGATGAAGATTTTGAGAGGGCCGCTGGTATTCTACAACGAAGTAAAGATCTGGGCTTGAAATTGATGTTTCTTACTATGAGCAATCGATTGTTAAAAGCCGAAGAGAATAGATATCTTGACGGATTGGAGGGAACAATATTTAGAGTTTTTCTTGGAGTGGAGAATGGCGACCCTTCAGCACTCAAAAAATTAGGCAAATGTTGTAAATATGAAATACATGCTGGGCAAAGCAAAAAGGCAATACATCTTCTTTACACGAGAGGTATAGCACCGCTTATGGGTTATATCAATTTCAATCCTGACACAACATTTGAAGAATTGGAAATAAGTGGAGATTTCCTTTATCAAACCATGGAAGCAGCTAAATTCGTCAATCTCTCGCAAGAACTAAGAGTATTCGAAGGAACAAGGATTTTAGAAAAGTTCAAGAGAGAAGGGAGGAAATTTGATGTTGTCAATGGAGTGTATAGATATCCATTTGCAGATTCAAAGGTGGGAGATTTCCTCGAATATCTTAAACCAATGAAGGATACTACAGATGAGGTAGATCATGCCGTATTTAATATTGAGGAGCTAGTTAGTGTAAACCAACTCCAAAATACTCCGTTGGGAAAACAGTATTGGGATCTGAGAAAAAGAACGAACGAAATTAATTATCAGTTTTACATAGATAGTTTAAACAGTTTTAAAAATAGTACAGAACGCCCTGATAAAGATAAATTTCTTGGTCAGTTGAGAAAACTAATTGAAGAATATACTGGTTTACATTCAAGAATATGCGCTGTTGCTGAACACGTTTAAAATTCTAACTCAGCGTTTTCGTCAGTATCTGATTTGCAATCATGTTGAACAGGACGATGATAACGAGTGCAACGAAGCAGTACAGAACCGTGCTCCTGACAAGGTTGTTGCCCATTTCATATGTTTCGTTGAGTTTATCTGCGCCATTTTCAATCCCGTTGGCCATAATGGTTAAGATGACAATCATTTGTACAACATACACGCCAACAACTATCTGAAAATAATATGCGGGAATTCCATCGCCAAAGATTTGTGCAACTCCTCCGATTTGGGCTGCCTCAGCTTCTGTTCCTGCAAAGCTTGCTAGTTGTCCGCTCAGTTTTCCTAAAATGTTCGTAATCATGGAGGTAATTCCAATGACAATGCCTGAAATGACAGGCGCCATAAATTTGATCTGGGATTTCATTGAGGAAATAACATCTGCAAGTAAGTCCTTCAGCCGTTCATTGACTGTATGAATTTCCTTAATATATCGTCCAATGCTCATCAGGGATTGTGCTGCGATGCGCGGCCCTTTCTTGACGCTCTGAATCAACACTTTCATCGAACTCTCAATCGTATTGGAGGGAAATGATTGTAATGCACCAACGCGCGTGTTGAAGATGGCCTCCTCAACTCCCATGCCTAGTTTGCTAATGTTGTCGCTTACAAGTCTAAAGAATTTTCCAGAAACAGTTTCTTCCATAACATCTGCAACTTTTGAAAACGCGATTTCGGCAGGCAACCCATCCCCTAACCGATTACCCAATTGAAATAATGCTGAAGCAAATTCTGATTCTAATCGTTTAGCATTTTCTCTAATTTTAATAATGTTTTTGCTGCGTAATTTGTAGAATATCCCAAGGCCAAGGCCTATCGAGAGGGGAAAGAAAAGGCTCAGTAATGTTGCTCCTAATCCGTAAGGTCCCACGATCACATCAGCATTTTTACTGCTTGATCTGTACCCCAAAAAAGGTTCTCCTGTTTCGGGATCCCCGAACAAACTAAAATCAAATCCCGGATCCGCAAGATGCAGCAAGACTGGAATAAATGCGATGAATAACCCTACTAAAATAATAAGGCATGCGACGATTTTTGGGGATAGAACAATTTCAGACCCTGCAATATTGAAAACGATATTACGGTATTTTTTTAATTCGGGATTTTCTTCTGAAATGTCAGTATCCCCATATCCTGTGGGCCTCGTTGATAAAATATTTTTTCCTAAATAATAAACGGTGAGTGGAATAATAATATTGTACAGCACTGCAAGATGGTACCACGCAACTTCTTCCATAAAGCTAACAACAAGGGGCAGGATGACAAGCCCTAACACAGGAAGGATAATTCCTAACATGTGCAGCATTTCAATGGGTGATTTCAAATTATGAGCATAGTGCAACATTTTCTCGTACGTTTCTTCCAGGATGACTTCAAGACTTTTATCAAGCAATTCTAATCTTCTCTCCTCGGCAGGCTCATACAAGGAACTCTCAATCAAGTGCATCGCCTCGATGAATTCCATATTCCATTTTCTCCATGATTCAAGGTACATGTCAAGGCTTTCTTTTACCGATTCGTACGTTTCCGTTTCAACATCCCACAAAACTTTCTTCATGTCAAGGGAGAGGGGAGGGGCAAGGTGGTCTGCCGCAAACTGCAGTGCATTTTCTAAATTCGACGTATGCCTCATGTACGTAACGATGTAGAATACGCACACAACCATTTGGTTGCTGGATTGGAGTCTCCAAGCATTGGCCAAAAAATGGGGGTATTTCTGAATAATGGGAATAAGTACTAGTCCAAAAACCAACACAAGTAACGTAAAGAACGTGGACTCAATAATGAGGAGTGAAAAAATAACCCCGATAAAGATGATGAAAAAAGGAGCGAGGTATGAGAAGCTCATCACCCCTTCTGGAGTACATGAGAGGTGTGCAATGCGTATCGACTCTTCCAACGATTCTTTTTTCTTGGGACTCGGAGGAACTTTGAAGAGTTTTGCACAAATATTGCACAACTGTTCAAAGTATGCTTGTTGTTTGGGGAGAATTTCTTTTTTGAATTCTTGGTATTCCCTGCTCGCGGTTGCTGCCCTCATGCTTTTTGGTTTTGCCTCTAGGTCAATCTCAGCAGAAATTTTCTTTCCATAATTCTGCATGACTTTTTCTATTTCTTCTCTGCTAATTTCTGGCATGTTACATTCCTAATTGTTGGCTAATGATTCCTTTCTTCACGCTTCTCTTGACCCATTCTTCATATTTTGCGTAAATGCGTTTGGTATCTAAGGTTCCTGTTTCTTCTTTTACTTCGTCGCTATAACGATGGAATTGGTCATTGCATTGCAGTACAAACTCTGCTTCGAGCAAGTCAGGATTGTTGGTTTTCTGCGCGATATCAACGATAAGCTTTTTACAGTCTGCTCGTAATACAATATTATCCCAAACGGCGTCCCAGTTTCCTGCCCAGTCCTTGACATTACCCGCAATACTTTTCAAAATTTCAGAATCTCCATTGAGGAGTTCCGGTGTGGGTTGAAGGCTATCTGTTTTGCTGTCATACTTCATCAAGTCTAAGAAGCCATGTTCGCGCACTGGATCTTCATCCCATAATTTGCGCACTTCTGTTATTTCTGTTACTCGTCTCCAGCGATGTAAGCCATCCGCACTTCTCACGGGATTTGCTACAACAATGATATCGGTAGCTTTGAAGCTTGTTCGCGGAACTTGGAGATCGTTACAAACCCTGTCAAAAACACCATAGGGACTGTCGCCGTGAATAGTTCCCGCAACAACATTTGCAAGCGCTCCCACCCTCATTGCTTCGTACAGTGCCCTTGCTTCCTCGCTCCTTACTTCCCCCACAATGAGGGATGAGTCTCCTAAACGCAATGTTGATCTAATGCCTTCACTTGCAGAAACTTCCGTTGTTCCCGTTGTAAGGGCGCTGGCTACTTTCATGCTTTGAATATTGTAGCCGAGCTTGCGCAGAGGAGTGGTAGGTAACTCTAAAGTATCCTCAATGCTGATCAGGCGAAATTTGCGCATGATTTCTACCATTAATGCTGCAAGCAATGATGTTTTTCCCGCGCTCCTTGTTCCTGCAATGAGCATGGTGCGCGCTCCATCGACGAGAAAGCTCAGTACGCCTGCCGCGAGGGGGCTAATCATGCCCGATTTCATAAATAAGGGTAACGTCCAGGGTTTGTCTCTGTGTCTTCTGAATGCATACCCCAATCCTGTTGGGTTGAGAGGGGGTCCAATTACTGCTACCCTTGCCCGTGCTCCAGGAAGTTCCAATTCAGTGTCGAGAATCGGATTTGCCTCGTCGAGTGGTCTTCCTGAAATCATTCTTAATTTGGAAGCCCAGCTTTCAGCTTCAGAAGGCGTGGGGGTGATATTGGTTCTGCAGTCAACAAAGTCTGAGTGTACAATAAACATCGGAATGTGCCCCATCGGACTGTTGATTGTGATGTCCTGAATTTTTTGATCCGCGAGGAGATTTTCAAGCAGTCCAAAGCCAACTGTGTAGCGAATCAAGATTTGTGTCAATTGGAGTATCTCCTTTTCACTTAAGCGCACATTGTAGTATTTTGCTAATTCTTCAATAAGGTCAATGCCGATTTTTTCGAACACACTCCTCATTCTCTGGGGGTCGACAAACTCACTTTTTTTGGGTTTGTGTTCTGCCATGATACGTCGTGCGGCATCGAGGATTTGGTATTTTTCTTCACTTAATCTAAACTCAGGAGGGATCATGTGATAGAGATATTGAATCGTTTCAGGTAAGGCATAAATCGTAACGTCCGTGTCCTCTACTTGGTAGCTTGCCAGTTCTGTTCCTTCGCTAGGAGGACTTGCAAGAAGTTTTGTGTACGTAAAATCCGGCTTAATCGTTGCATTGAACACTTTTCTGTAGATTTCTCTATTACCAAGGTGATATCCTGGAATGTCTTCTTTAACAAGTTGGATGAGTTGCACTCCTTCGAGCATTTTCAAAATCTGATCGAGAACATCGAGTAAATCCTCAATTTGTTTTTGTACGGGTCTTTTTTCTTTTTCCATGTGCAATTCGAGCCTTCGTTCAAGTCGTACAAGTTCTACATACGCCCCAATCGGATCGCTCTTCAACAAATTGTAAACAATGTTCTGCAGTGTAGCGTATACCATATTTGCCAATGCGGGGCTTGTTTTGGTTGCGAGCATCGCATAACTCCAATCCATCTTGATAATTCTCTTGTACACTTCGGCAATTTCAAGAAGAAGTTCTACTTGCATTCCCTCATATTCATAATCCCTTTTCTGGACAAAAACAATTCTGGTAACGTGACCTACTTCAGTGAGGACATCAAGGGTTCTTGCCATGACAATTGCATTATCCTCAATACTGGGAACGATCACATAACCCTCATAGTCAATTCTGAGAATGACGTCTTCCCCTTCTCGAATGATTTCGTACGCGGCAGGTTCAGCCATGGTTTTTTTCCTCTTTTTCCTTCAAATGTTCGAGGGCAATCTCAATCAGATGGCTTTTATTGCGGTACCTTCGCTTATCTTTGAGCTGTTTTTCAATCCATTTCAGAAGCTGATCATCGATTGTAGCGGAAATGGCTCTTTTCATAGTTTTTCCTGTGCCTTTCTCATATTTAAATCCATCTGTTTATCTTATTTTATTTATTTTCTATATTTTATATTATAAAAAATATTAAATAATATATTGCCTGTGGCCCCCCATGCTCGGCATGACCGCATTTCGAACCGAAAGCTTCAAATACCTCGTTTTCCCAGGAAAAAAGATGGCAGATCAAGCAGCGGATATCGAAATGGCAATGGGACCCCCTCCTGCTCCACCAAAACGAGGTGGCTTATTTGGAGGAGGTCTCAAGCTGGAATTAGGGGGTAAAAAGCCGGAAGCAGGAACTCCAGCAGCAGAGTTTCAGTCCATGGGCCAAGAAGTAAATAATGTCAGTAGAAGACTTCGCCTTCTTGAAGATCGTACGCAAAATCTTCGTCAAAAAGTACAGTTGACTGATCAAAATATGCTTGACAACCAAAGGAAATTGTTAACTGAAATTAAAACAAATGCTGATGATATTGCAGAAATGAAACATCAAATTCAGGAAGTTGAAAACAAAATTGTCATGCTCATCAAAGAACTCCGCATGTGTGCAAATAAGGAAGATGTTGACATTATGTCCAAGTACCTAGAATTCTGGCAGCCCCAAACATTTGTCACGAGAGAGCAAGTGGAAAAAATAATCCAGGAAATGCTCCATAACTATACGCAGTGAACGAAGCCATGCAGTGCCGCACAGTAGAAAAGGTCATCAGGGTCTTGGCCTTGGAGCAGAATCAGGAGAACGACCGATTATGCAGGCTGTTCGACGCAATGTCTGCGATCAACGGAGTAGCGAATCTCCGCCATGACCCACAAAAAGAAAGAATTTCACCACAGCCACGCAGCGCGAAACCTTTATATACACCATCTCGCTGAAAAGCCATGAGGTGGAGTAATGCCAGTGTTCGATTTTCTGAAAAAAAAGCAGGAGCCAGGAATGGAAGCACCTCTTTCCTATGGACAGGAACCTTATCTAGAAAGGATGGAACGTCCCTCAGGAACTCCTACAGAACAAGTTCTCAACTTTAGGAAGCAAGGCCTTTCCGATAATCAAATTGTGCAGATGTTGCAACGCTCTGGATACGAGCCTGCGCAAATCTACGATGCGATGAATCAAGCAGAGATGCTTTCCCAAGCTTCTCCGGGCGCGCAAATTCCTCAAGCTCAACCGATGCAAATGATGCAAGCAGGCCAAGTTCCTTCTTCTCAGGAAGATTTTGAAGAGATGGCAGAATCCATCATTGAACAGAAGTGGCAAACGTTTTCTGGGCAGATGCAAAAACTCAATGATTGGAAAGATAAAACTGAAACAAGGCTTACCAAACTTGAACAAGGCTTTATGGATTTGAAATCAGATGTGGATAATTTGCATACTGCGATTGTGGGAAAACTTGGAGAGTACGATAAAAATCTTCTCAATATAGGCACGGAAATTAAGGCAATGGAGAAAGTTTTCCAGAAAGTTCTGCCCACGTTTACAGAGAATATTAATGAGTTAACCCAGGTCACAAGGGATCTCAGAAAGAGTAAATAATTTTTTATTTTTTCGTTTCTCATTTTTTTTTATTAAAATTCATAAAAACAAAGAAGGAATGAAAAATTAATGGTGCCCCCCACCGCCTCCGCCCCCAGATCCTTCCGCAATCGTAAGTCTCTGTATAGCTATCATTGCAATGATAAGAACTAAAATCATGCCCAAAACTTTAGGATTAAAAACCGTTTTGAAAAATACGCCTTGCTGTCCTGCTCCCTCAGGTCCTGTCAAGGTAACATTACCCCCAGTTATCGGCCCGGTTGCCTCGGGTCCAGGGACCCCTCCATGTTCTGAAAGTACACTCGTGAGGGATCCAATAAAGATAACAAGCATAATGGCGAAGAGCCACCATCCCACGTGCTTTCCATACTCCATTCCTAGGACATTGTGAGGGTCTACTCCCAATAAGCCAAATGCAATGAGTGCAAAAATCATCGCAACGAATAAAATAACGAGAGCAGGAGTCATGCGATTAATAGTCTCTACAACAATATCAGAAAATAATGTCATGGCCGCAAGTAAAAATGCAACAAATGCAGAAATTGCTCTACGCTCTTTTAGGATACTTAATGAAAGAATCGCGTACACTAAAACTAGCACGAGCAGAAAAGGAAAGATAACTCTGAACTGCTGAAGAAGGCCGATGTCTAAAATGGTAGCCATATTCTAATGGTGGCCCCCGCCACCGCCGCCAAATCCTTCTCTGAGCGCATTGAAGAAGCCGCTAAGAGCACCGCCGTGCTCCCCCTCTCTGGGTTCTTTTGTGATAAAGTAGACGATGAGTCCAAAGACGAGAATAATGATGATAAGGGCTTGTGTTTCAGGATTGTCGAGGAAATTTAATACTGCTCCTCCGTATTGTAAGTAGCCAGCTGCTCGTAAGAAAATCCATCCTATAGCAACTGCAGATGCAAGCACAATAAATCCTGCCAAAGATCCAGTCCATCCAGCTTTTCCTCCAAAGAGTCCTATAAGAATCAAAAACATGACGATAACGACGAGAATAACCGCAACGTTTGGAATTGCATTGTTAATAATATCAATCGGATCCGCTCCTGCAGGGTATGTCCGTGTAACGTGAGGGATAACAACGAGTAACGAAATTACAATTGCAATGGCCAGATTATATTTTTTTGCATCTTTGCTGTCTCCTAGAACTCCTGATTTCTGTAACGCTACATAGGAAAGAACAAATATAAGTGCGAAGGGAAGCCACAAGTCTTGTAATCCAATGTTTTGAAAACTTTGAAAAACATTTCCCAAAGTGCCAGTATAACCATTAGGCATAGCAACGACCTCTTTTTATCGTCCCCTTTACGACCTTGCCCTATATAAAGCTTTTGATTGAAAATGCTCCGTGGAAAAAGTCATAGTAAGGGTCATGGCCTTGGAGTAAAGTCAGGAGAACAGCCGATTCGCACAAAAATGCGCCCATTTTTGGCGCGCTAGAAACTCCGTTTCTTCGCGATTGCAGGCTGTTCGACGTAAAACCTACGATAAACTGAGTAGCGAATCTCCGCCATGACCCACAAAAGGAAGACTTTCACCAAAGCCGATTGAGAAGGTGCTATAAAAAAATCAGTAAGGAATGTAAACTCATTGAAAATAATTAATGCTTCTCCTGTTTCTCTGTGCTGTGTTCTTTATGGCCTCCACCAGGAGACTTCGTGATCCAATAGATAAAGATCACAACAAACACGACAAAAATTAAGGAAGCAACTGCAGAGCTTCTCCAGTATAAACCAAGCCAGTCCCAGAAGATTTGCAGCCACGTTTTTCCACTGTCGTTTTTAATTGCATTTAAGAAAATAAATATTATACCTACAAACATGATGACCATAAAAATAACGTTCCAGGGCGTATCGAGCGCACTTCCTTCCCCTTCTTTCATGAAGGATCCAACCAACATTAAAAACAAAACTGCAAGTAATAATAGTACTACAACTTGACTTGAGACAGTAGAGATAATTTCAACAAGTCGTGCGGACGCGATAACAAAAAATCCTACAACAAACGCAACCATCGCGTTCAAATTCTTCTTCGTAATGCCATTTTCTGTTCCAAGTACTTTGGTTTTTTCTAAAATGGCAAACATCAGTGTAAATACGAGTAAGAATGGAAGGATAACGTCGTATACTCCCAGCCTGTTAAAAAACTGGACTATGTCAAGCAGTGCACTTTGTTCTGGCATGGCACTTCATCAACCATCAACCTATTTAAATGTTTCGCAGCTCATCGTGAGCAACCTTTATATAATAAGACTTTTCAAGTAAGCATATGTTCCTGAACGAAAAAGAATTTTTAGACATCGAAAAGCATCTTGAACTGCAAGATAAGAAAAGGGAAGAGGTTATTTCAGAGTCAAGAATTATTATTAAGCTTTCTAAGGAGATTATTTATGCGTTACATCGTCACGACATAGCATCCGCAAAAAAAGCCGTTGTTGAAATCACAAAAAATGTGAAGAATCTTCCAGATCATGCTTCAACAAATATGTCTTCAGTGGCGCGCCAGGAGTATGTTGAAGCTCTCGGTTTCTTTCATTTTGTAGCTGATAAAAGGATTCCAACAAGAAAAGAGCTGGGTGTAGATGCGACAGATTACTTGTTAGGCCTTTGCGATTTGACTGGGGAAGTTATGCGCAGGGGAGTAAACTCAGTCATTAATAAGAACTACAAAGAGGCAATGCATTGCCGTGATCTTGTAGAAGAAATTTATGATCAATTCATGAAGTTTGATCTTCCCAATTCTGAATTAAGAAAAAAATCTGATGCAATTAAGTGGAATTTAAGAAAATTGGAGGATGTTGCATACGATATTAAACTAAAGCTAGAAAAATAAAATATAAAAATCATGAAAAACATGGCAGATAAAGACATGAACAATCTTGTAAAATTCTTATTCGAACTTGGTCAGGGGAAGTGGTGGCTTGCAGGTGTTAAAGATCCTGAAACCATTGCTGAGCACATGTGGCGTGCTTCCATTCTTGGCAGAATTATAGCAGAGCTTGAAGGCGCTGATCAAAATAAAGTGATAACGATGTTGTTATTTCATGATATTCCAGAACTCAGAACTAATGATCTGCATAAAGTTGGCGCAAGATATATTAAAACTCATGAAGCAGAACTAGCTGCTCTTAAGGAGCAAGTGCAAAATCTTCCTCCAAAGATTGCAAAAGAAATGCTAAACTTATGGGAAGAGATGCATCATAAAGCTTCAAAAGAGGCTATCATCGCAAAGGATTGTGATTATCTCGAGTGCGCCTTGCAAGCAAAGGAGTACAAAGATTTGGGTTACTTAGATTGTCAAGATTGGATAAATAATGTGAGAAAAGTAATAAAAACAAAAACTGCAAAGAAAATACTTGACCTGATTGAAAAAGAGCCTTCTAATTCTTGGTGGCAGGGTTTGAAGAAAATTGAGTAGAGTGAATCCCTAACGTCATTAAAGATTCCTGCAATTCTTTTTCAGTCGTCGGGCAGTGAAATCCATTGTACACAAAAGTTAGGTGCTCCACCGAAAGGTTAAATGAGGAACTTAATCCAAACATTCCTCTCAGAGATTCTTCTTTTTGATGCTGATATTCCTTTTCACTTCCCACATCTTTTTTCAATTGCTCGAGAGTATTCCCCTCTTTATGCCGTACAACCATCGCAATAAAAACATTTCCCCACTGATTTTTTTCATAATAATCAAGGAACGCTTCCATATGCCTTAAAGACATCTCGTGGTATAGTTCAGTGGCAACAGCAGCCCAGTCATCGATATGCTTCTTGAAAAGAATCAGGTATCCTCTTTTTTCCAGCGCAGTAAGTATTTCTTCATGCAGGTGCACAGCCTCCGGCCTCACAATCAACAGCGAATAATCTTCCATAAAAAGAAGAAATATGTCAGGCTATAAAAAGTATATTCTTTTTGAACGCCCATGCCCAGGCACAGTAGAAAAAGTTACAGTGAGGGTCATGGCATAGAAAAGCCTTGCTTTTCTTGCATGCTCTGAAACGCAAGGCGTTTCTGGCACACAGAAAACTTTGTTTTCTTGTGCACAAAATCCCTGATTTTGTTGTGCCTTGGAGCGTCGTTCGACGTAAAACCTACGATCAACGGAGTAGTAAGTCTCCGCCATGACCCACAAAAAGAAAGACTTTCTACAGAGCCCCATGCCCAATAAACTTTATAAAGTGGAAATGCAAGAAAGCAGAAATGAACAAGAAGCTCTGGTTAACAACAATCATCCTATCCTTGCTCCTTATCCCCCTCGTATCTGCGAACGTCCTACTTCCCTTTTCTTTTTTCACCTTGCCCATTTTTCCAGTTATTGTCTTGCTTGAAGCATTAATCTTTTGGTGGCTCTCAAAAAAATTATTGAAATCAAAAACAGGTTTTTGGAAATCCGTTCTCATAACCTTTTCGGCAAACGTCGTAACATCCTTGGTCGGCACGTTTATCATGTTTGGCGAGCCCATGTTTATTTTCGGCTTTCCACTTTTTATTCCTGCTTGGTTGAACACAGGATTATTTGCACTTTGCTTTCTTTTCATGCTTCTTATACTTACAGTCCTTCTCGAATGGGGCACATACTATCTCTTCTTCAGAAAGAAAAAAGTCAGTGTTGCTCGTCTATTTTATCTTTCTTTAATCGCAAACGCTGCAAGTTATTTGTTAGTCCTCATTTTAATTGTTATTCTGAAAGAAGTATATTTCGAATATGTATTTTCAGGATTGGAATTGGCTTTCTACATGGTCGGTTCTTTGTTTTCGTGATTGACTGGCAAAGCTGTTTTTCCTTTTTATTTCCATAACTTTTATATACAAATCAAATCCTCTCAGGGCTATGCTGAGAACTCATACGTGTGGAGAGCTAAGGAAGGGAGATTCCAATAAAGAAGTGACTCTCGCAGGCTGGGTGCACGCAATACGGCTTCATGGTAATGTCACATTTATTGATCTCAGAGACAGGTATGGGATTACTCAATGTGTGCTTTCTGAAGAATTAAAAAAAGATGGTTCCATTCTCAAAAAAGAGTACGTCATCCAAATCAAAGGTCAGGTGTACGCAAAGCCAGAGCCTAATAAAAAACTTACAACAGGAGATGTTGAAGTAAGAGTGAAAAGTTTTGAAATTCTTAACGAAGCAGAGCCCCTTCCATTGGATTTGGAGGCCTCAAATCTGACTGAAGAAACAAGGTTAAAGTGGCGCTTCCTTGATTTGAGAAGAGAAAAGATGCAAAATAATCTGATTACAAGATTCAAAGTTTTAAGCTCGGTAAGAGAATTTTATAAAGAACATGGTTTTATTGAAATTGAAACACCTATCCTTGCCAAATCAACGCCAGAAGGTGCGAGGGATTATCTTGTTCCGAGCAGGGTTAACCCTGGAAATTTTTATGCACTTCCTCAATCCCCTCAAATTTTTAAACAGTTGTGCATGGTTGCTGGGTTTGATCGTTATTTTCAAATTGTGCGTTGTTTTAGGGACGAAGATTTGAGAGGTCAGCGTCAACCAGAATTTACGCAGATCGATGTAGAGATGAGTTTTGTTGAGCAAAAAGATATTCTTCATTTGCACGAAATATTGATGAAAAAATTATGGAAAGAGTTGTTTAATGTGGAATTAAAGGTTCCTTTCGAACGTATGACATACAGCGATGCGATGGAAAGCTACGGCTCCGATAAGCCAGATAGGCGATTTGGTTTAAAATTATCCAGCCTCAACGATCTTCTCAGAAATACGCAGTGCGGAATTTTCAAAACCGCTATAGACGCGGGCGGAAGTGTGTATGCTTTGAATGCAAAAGGCGCTGCAAATTTGTCAAGAAAGGATATTGATGAGTGTACTGAAGTTGTTAAAGTGTATAAAGCAAAAGGTTTGGCTTGGCTAAAAATGGACAAAGAGCTCGACGGTCCTCTTGCAAAATTTTTATCTAAAGAAGAAAAAGATGCGCTCATCAAAAAATTAGAAGTAAAAAAAGATGACATTGTTTTCTTTGTTGCGGATCATAAGCATTACGTTTGCCAAACTGCTTTGGGAGCTTTGAGGCTTCATCTGGGCAATAAACTGAATCTGATTGATAAAGAAAAATGGGATTTCTTCTGGGTTGTTGACTTTCCTTTAGTAGAATATGATGAGGATGAAAAAAGGCACATCGCGGTACATCACCCCTTTACAAGTCCAAAGCATGATGACATTGGATTGATGGATAAGCATCCTTTGAAAGTGCGTGCGCAAGCGCATGACTTAGTTCTTAATGGTGTTGAGATTGGCGGAGGCAGCATTAGAATCCATCACAGGGAATTGCAGGAAAAAATGTTTATGCTTTTAGGAATCAGTAAAAATGAAGCAGAAAAGAAATTCTGTTTCCTGCTT
>JAGWAF010000023.1 GCA_018302085.1 Candidatus Woesearchaeota archaeon
CAGGACAGGGTAGATCTTGACATGATTAAGAAGGAAGAGTCATCAAAACTTAACGTTACAGAGGGTAAAAATATCACTGAAGAAGTCAACGTAACAACTGTCGCTCCTGCAGAGCAGCCAGAAGAGCAGGGAACGCTCGAAGAGCTTGGCTTCTCAAGGCCAGAAGAACCTTTCGTTGTTGAAGCCAATCAAAATGTCATGCTAGTTATAGGGTTGCTCATCTTTGTAGGTGTTATCCTCCTTATAGGCTTCATGAATTACAGGCACGCAAAACAGGAAAAAAGTGATGAGCACAAGAAACATCCTCATCATGAAGTTGCAGGTTTGAAATTTAAAAATCTTCCGAAGCACGTCGAAGAAGAGCCAGAGGAAGAATCTGAAGAAGACAACAAGGAGTCTGAGGAAGAAAAAGAAGACGAGGAAGAAAAGAAATCAGAAAAGGCAAAAGAAAAGGATGAGGAAGAAAAACATAAACAACATCCCGCGCATCACGGTGAAGAAAAGAAAGTTCACGAAAAAAAATCAGAAAAAAAAGAAGCAAAATCAAAACATTCCAAAGATGATCCTGAAGACGAAGTAGAAGATCTTAATTTCGAAGAGCTCGGCAAGGAACTCACCGAGGCAAGGGAAGCGCATAAAAAACGTAGATAGCACAGTAGAAAAGTCATCATGGTCATGGCCTTGGAGCAAAATCAGGAGAACGAGCGATTATTGCAGCTCGTTCGACGCATTATCTGCGATCAACGGAGCAGTAGGTCTCCGCCATGACCAAAAAGAAGATTTTCACAAAGCCTCAAAACCATCCCTCAACCCAGTTGACAAGCTTATTGAACCACATTTTAATTCCTCTATAAACAGAAACAGTTTCCGGGTCAAGCTGTACAACGACTTTTCTTTCTTCTTTTATTTCATCCCCCTCAGGTCCTGTAAACTTTGCTGAAATTCCAAAGCTGTTCTGCATCGCATCAAAGTCTTCCGCATAAAGAGTGATAGAATATACTTGTTCGTGGAGTTCAGGAATCAGCCATTTCTTTTCTGACTTTCCTCTCGTGAAAGTTACAACCACATCTTGCGGTGGATCCTCGGATGTTCTGCGCACTGTAAAATTAACTGTAAATACATCGTCATACTCCACAACATTCGGAGCCTCAACGCTGGCAATTTCTAAGTTCGGTAAGTCCGATCTCTCCAAATCGACAGAAACGGTTTTTGTAATTTCGTGATTTTTGAGAGTGACCTCCAATGCTTTATTTCCTTCCTCACTCCAGGATATTGGGAAAATAATTTTTCTGCTTTGTCCAATGCCTATGCTCACGTCCTCTTTGCATCGCTTCCCAAGACACACTTGTAAACGCTCTAAATATACATTTCCACGGTTGCGGATTGTACAAGTAACATTATTTTGTTCATTCTCGTAAAATTTTGATTCCCCAACCCCGCAGGAGAGGTCAACTTGTTTTGAGTATACTTTTTTATCCTCTTCAGATAATTGTTGGTAACTTTTCGTAATTTCTTGTAAACTATATTGCGCATTATTTTTTTCCACAATAAAAGAAACACTCCCACTTTCATTTCGTGAGCTATACACAAGCATGGGGATCGTATACTTGTACTCTTCATCAAGATCTTTTTTTGTTTGCACACGCCAGTGCACTGTTGCATACCCTTGCGGTGGAAGAATAACTAATTGTTGCTCATCATCAAGGACGTGAAGTTCTTCATTTTTTGAAATGCTTATTTCTTCAGCTAAATAAAAGGGTTGCAAGTTCGTAATCGTTGCAGTGAAGAGATTGGCAGACCCAAATCCAATATTATTTTTTAACGCGACCACATCAACCTTGAGCAGGGACGGCAAATTTTGTCCTACCTCCTTGATCTGCGTATCAAAAATAAGCTGTTGTGTTTTTATGTGGATATCTCTTCCCCTCCATTCGTATTCTGTAGAGGGTTCACTAGGATCAAGACTTTCCTTCATTTTAATGTGTGCGGCATCCACCCAGGCGTACTGCCCATACGTTGGATCAAATGGCACCCAGCCATATCCTGGGAAGTAGACTTCTGCCCAGCCGTGCGGAGCCCACTGATTTCTCTCAGAGTTCGTATAACTTACTCCAGATACGAAGCGTGCAGGAATTCCTAACGCCCTGTTCAGTGCAATGAACAAATTCGTTACTTCGTCACAAACCCCTTTTTTGTTTTCTAAAACCCAGCTCGCTTTTTGGGTGACTTCGGCAGTGAGTGTGTTCAAATCATACTCAACATGATGTCGTGTCCAGTATGCTATTTTTGTGACAACTCTGAAAAGATCCGTTTCCCCCTCCGCCAAGGAAGAGGCAGCAGCAATAATTTCGGGATGATTCACGTCAATGTTTTCCGTTGCGACGATATACTTGCTTAAACTTGGTTCGAGGATTGGCAATGGAAAATCTATTTTTTCTTTAATTCCTGCAAATGTTGGAAATGTTTTGACTACACTTTTAACCCCAAAATCAAATTGTTCCTGGTTTTCTATCCACACCCATTCAATGTTGTTGCCGTTCAACTGCGCAGAAGGCGTTGCTTTCCTGTCGATAATGCGCATGGTGTTGCTTTCTTTGGGAAAAAAGTAAAGATCGGCAATCAGATGTTCAAGTTGCGCATTTCCTGACGTTGGCTTTGCCTCAATATTTGAGTTGATATCAGACTCCACAACAAGGTAGCTTTTTCCTGTGAGGTCCCCTTGGGCATGCCCCGGAGAAGAGAGGGAAAGGAAAAATGCAAGGAGAAGAAAAACACTAAACACTATCGCCCATCTTTTCATATCAGCAGATTTCTTCTGGGTTTTTTATACTTTGTTATTGTTTGAGAGAGAAAAAGTGGGAAAAGCAGACGACATTGGCACCTGGCGGAGTATAAACGAAAAAAGTAAGATACAATGTCAACTTGTAAAATGAAATGCAAAACACTTGCAGATGGAGCGTGGCGATGCAGAAATAATACGTTCTATCTTAGAACGATGTTTCCAAGGTTGAAATACCAGCGTTGATCGTCGTAATATTGCCCATGGTCCTCAGGTCTTCTTTCGCGTGGAAATTCTGTCAGTGCTCCCATTCCCCAAATTTTTTGTTCTAGATCGAAAGCTTTTTTTAAAATGAAATCCCTATTTAATCCTTTCGTCTTTCACTTTTTGTACGAAACCTTTAAAAAAGCGTGAGGGATTCTTACCTATATGTCGCGGTGGCACAACCTGGTACTGCGCAGGATTGCTAAGGTGCACATGCCTGAGAATGTTGAAAAACTAGAATGATGGCATGTTCCTGCTAATATCAGTGCAATCATTCTGTTTCCTTCGGGATATCTGGGTTCAAATCCCAGCCGCGACGTTTTTTTTGTGTGTGTGGGCTCGAATGAAGTGAGACCCACTTGTTTCTACCAGATCTTTTTTAAAGATCTGAATCCCAGCCGCGACGTTTTTTATTTTTCAAATTTCATTTCGAAAGGTCTATAAAGAAGAACTCTCTACTTTCTATTCTTAACACTTGAGGTGAATGTGAATGGTAAACGTTGCAAAATATGCAAGGAGAATTAAGAGTAGTGTTGGCACGGAAACGCGTTTGGCCGAAGAAATTCATGACGATCTTGTAGCAATTTTTCGATTAATTCAGGAGAGCCTTAATAAATCCATTGAGGGGTTTAAAAAAAGGGACGCTGCAATATTAAATTCCGCATTGACTGGCTTGAAACTTAATCTCAAAGGATTAAACGACTTGCCTGATCAGATTCCTGACTGCAAAAAAATGAAGCTGGTTGGGGTTGACATTACCTCTCGTTTGAATGACTTTGTAAAAACATATAATATCATAACAACTGGCGTGGTGAGTTGGCCTTCTGCGATGGGTGCTTTTCAGGTTATTTATACAGAGTTAAGACAGGGGATTATGCAATCTCTTGCACGAGATTTAAAAAAATCACAAGAGATTAGGGCTGCTTTGGAATGGGCCGTATAATTTTCGGTTTTTTCAAGTAAATCTTTATAAAGATTGTCTGTTCCCTCTTTGTATGACTGATCATTCGGTTTCATACGCTAGGATTTTCGCAAGTGTCGTGTTACAGCGATGTGGTCCTATTAAAAATGGTGGGTCTACTTTGGATATTCTTCTTCGTTTGAATTGTCAGGACATTTCTCCTTCCCTTCAACAGGTTTTGGATCAGAATCCCCCTCCACATCAACATCTTGACTGCTATACACCTGGGGCAGTGAGTTCGATGGTTACGCGTGGTGAACTGAGACTTCTTCGTCGACGTTTTGGCGAAATACTCTTTGAAGATGGATTATGGTTGGTTGGGTCAATAGACCTTGGCCAGGCACTAAGTCGTATTTGGGATTATGAAGCGGATATGAAAAAGTTAGGGGTGGAAATATATCCATACGACCCGAATAATATTTCTGATCAAAGTATTTCTCAACTAACTCCTCAGGTCAGGGTATATCAACCCAATGGCAGCTGGTCTATTGGATAGCATCTCTCTTACTTCATTATTTTTGTCTTAGAATTCATCCACTGAAATCCTTTTTGAATTTGTTCTTTCATTTCTTTTCCTATTTGATATCGATCCAGCTCCTCAAGAGTAACCCATCGGTAGTCGTCCATTCCATCTCCTGGAATAACGGGTTTGTCTTTTTTCATGTTTAAAATAAATGTAAGTTCGATGAATTGTGTTTCTTTATCATGGTAGAGCATCATATAATGCCAACAGTCATATATTGTTACAACTTCACAATCAATGCAGGCTTCTTCTTTCACTTCTCGTAAAACTCCGTCGTGAGGGTCTTCTCCAAATTCAAGTTTTCCCCCGGGTAGTTCCCAATATCCTGGTAAAAAATGTTCTTCTTTTCCTCGTCTGAGAATGAGGGCTTTGCCATCCCTGAAAATAAATCCGGATACGGCTACTTTTTGTTGCACAAGCTCAAAATGTGGGCTTTCTTTTTAAAATTATGTCTTGTTTCGATTAACTTTTTTCTAAACAGAAACATTTTTAAGTCTGAGAGAAAATGTGTGGTCTATGCCAAACGCTGCAGATTTCATGAAGAAAAGATTGGGAAAAGAAATAGTTGCGGCGAATGAGAGGCGAAGAGTAACTGCTGCCGCGTACCGTTTAGCTGCCTCAATGCCAATGACTGCGCGGGAAGGAAGAAAACTAATAAATGAAGAACTAAAAGTCATTGAAATTTTTAATAAAATATACCGAAACTATCAAAAGGTGTATGAGCTTCTAGAAAACTTGAAGTTTTTTCCGCATTTTATTACAGATGAAAAAGCTGTCGATGCCTGGCGAGCGGAATATCTGCGTATGAAAACTGGCGCAATGTTTGCAGATATAGTACCAGCGCTTATTGAAAATCAAAGAAGGATTCTTTTATTGAAAGATGACTTGCAAAAAAAGAGAAGACTTCTTGCTGCCTTCGGGTCGTTAGAAGAACACATGAAAGTTGAATTGAAAAATGTTTTACGTCTAGAAGAAATCGAGGAAAATGAGATAAACGCATTAGTAAAAGAGCTTGGTACTGCCTTTTCAGAAAAAGAGGTTCAGGATATAAGGGCAAAATTAATGTTTGCACGTGGGGTTTTAGTAGGGATTATTAAAGAGAAATTAACGTCTATTGTTGAATATCTTCAAAAAATGGGAGACATTCTTGGTAAGCTCATAAGTTCAGTTCAAGTTTATGTTACTACCATTGAGAAAATAAAAAAAGCGATGAGTGACAAATCGTATTGTGAAAAAATAGGAAAGGATGCAGGACTTTCAAATTGCGATGTTACAGGTGCAAACGTACAAAAGTTGTTGAATCATTTTGAAGGAGTATACGCAAAAGAAATCCATTTCGAAATTGAACGATGGGGAGTATCAGCTCTTGGCTTTGAAGAAGCGGAAACACGAAAGATTTTGCAGATTTTTCGAGAAATTCAAGAAGGTTTTCATGGTCCAGCAGGTCAAAGCTACCGGGGTTTGCCCAGTGTACTAAGGGCACTGCAAGAAGCTTCTACGATTATTGAAAGAAAAATAACTGGGCTTCCCAAACTTTAGGGTTGCTGGTATAGTAATGCGGGTTCTTTTATTTTACCACATTCCGAAGCTTTGAAAACTAATTTTGGAGGCATTGGAAGGCTGCCATATACCGGTCCCTTCTCATGAAGAAAACCCGTGCTCCAGATAAGATTAAAAGGTATATTTGGTTTTACAATTCCATACATTCTAGTAATGCGAAGGGCAATTTGCGCATAAATTTCTTTTCTTGTCGCGTCAGGGCGTCGATAACCATCAAAATCATTTGAGGGGAGTAAATGAGCAAATTCTTCTTTGGCTATGCGTCGTCTTTTAATATTTCCGTTTTCATCCCTAACTGAAATGTGATAAATAAGATTAACTCTGGTGGGGGTAGATCGTAAAGGATCTTCTTCTTGCAATAATTCTGCAATGCTTTGTGGAACCTCAATGTCAACAGAAAGAATTTGATCTGCAATGTCTTCAAGTTGAGGCCTTAATCTTTCGAAAAATTTTTCTGCTGTGCCAGGGTAAAAATCAATGTTCCGTGTTTCAATAAGACAGCAGCCACACTGGATTGTTTCTTCTAATTCTCCCACCATGCCGCAGGGTAAGCAGTTAATCTTTATAAAATCGTTCTCGAATTTTCCGAAAAGTTTACGGGAACCTCATAATTTATAGCAATATTGCAAATATATACTTTTTTCATCTAGAAAAATTTGTTATGCATGCAACCGTTGTTCAGAGAAGTTTGAAGTGATAAGAAATGCTCAAACTTCTCTAGAGAACTTTGCCTAAAACACTCCATTTTTTGACATTTTGCAAAGTTCTCTTCAGGAAATCAACCACCGCCATAGTGGCGTACAATTAATTGTTTTTTCTTTTATGGTTATCTTCTCTGTTTGATTGTCCGTTAGTATTGTTCCTTCCTTAAGGTGGAATTTTTCCATTGCTTCAATAAGTCCTTTGATTTCCCGCTCACGGTTTTCTGGAGTGAGCTCGTAACATACTTGTATTGCCTGAATGATATCTTTTCCTTTGCTTACAAGAATGTCGCATTCGTTTTTTTCTGCCCAGTAGAATGTTTTGTAACCTCTGCGTTTTAGTTCTATGAATGTTATGTTTTCTTCCATTCTTCCCGCATCTTGTGAGAATGTAAAGCCAACAATGCGTCTCATACCGGTGTCAATACAGTATATTTTTTTTGGATTGATAAATTGTTTTTTGAGTGACTCTGCAAAGACGTTGTTTGCAAAAATGAGATATGCTTCTTCCAAGTATTTCGTGTACTCTGTTACGCTATCTGTTGTAAGATTGACAAGTTTTGCTATATTACTGAAATTCACGAGTGATGATATTTGTTGTAGGTAGAGGTCAACTATTCTGACGAGCTTTTCCGTGTTTCTTACTTTTTTACGCTTTACAACATCCCGAAAAATGATGGAGTCAAAATGGTAATGGACAAGTTCCTCCCGTCGTTTTTCATCGCGTTCGAGAACTACTTCAGGGTAGCCGCCAAAGCTTACGTAATCGGCGAAAGTGTTGCGAATTGCGGCCTTGTTCTTGATAACGTCATCTTCATTACTTACTGTTATGTTGTTGGCGCGCAGGCATTCCCTGAAACTGAAAGGAAACAATTCAAAATAAGCATTTCTTCCCGCGAGAAGGTGTCCTAGCTCTTCTCTTAAAAGCGACGCGTTGGAGCCAGAGATAAATATCTTCTTGTTTTTTCCTTCAAGATCGTATATTCTTTTGAGCGTTTTCTGCCAGTCGTTAAGCTCCTGGATTTCATCAATAAATATGAACATTCTTCCTTTCGGCTTTTTCCACTTTTCATACTCGCTCAAAGCGTTATTGATTAGATTTTCTTTATTCGCACGCTCATCGTCAGCTTTTATAAACACGATATTTTCAGGGGGAACCTTTCGATTATTAATGAGCCAGTCAATTAGCTCGTACAATAGCGTTGTTTTGCCACATCGTCTGCCGCCGATAACTGCGACGATTTCCTTGCGTTCCACCCATGCAGTAAGCCTGTTGAGGAGATCCCTCTTTACTTCGTTGAATGAGCATTCTTTGTTCCACCATGGGTTCCATTCATAGAGCAATTCCTTCATCACTCGATCATAATCGAATAAAGTATATAAATCTTTCGATTACAATCGAATGTTTTGGTAGTAACTTCATCAATTTATATTCTATATTGTTAATATACATTTTTTTCATCCCCGAAAGATTTTCGAATACAAATAGAACATTAAAAGAGCATGGTCAACGTTAAAGAGTCTCAAGGGAACGATACGCGTCAGTAACTGAAAATTGGAATGCCAGGAAAAACCGGAAGAATTACCGGGAGTGTTTTAAAAACATTTTTAAAAGAAAAAATAATAAGTACTAATCATGGTCATACTTCAAAGAAAACTTCTACGAAGATTAAAAAAAACACGAATTACACTTCAGCAGAATCCTTGAAGAACTTACAAGAAATTTTAACCACCTTGACAGCTTAATGCAGCATCTTGCATTTTTTCCAAATGTTATTCAAGGCATACAAGTTGCAGCTGCTTTTCAAGAACGTTATGAATATATTAAACGGGGCACACTTTCCAAGGAAATATTAACACTTACCGTGATAGACTGTAAAAGGGTGATTAATAACTTAAGAAATTTTCTTTTAGAGAACAAGCGGGCTATCAGGGAGCATGTTGAAGTTGAACAAGAAATTATCAATCATATCGAAAAGATCGCGGGGTTAGTGAGAATCGACAAAGAAGAAATTGATCAGGCAGAGCAAGATTTAAAAATTAAAAATTTGTCAGATCAGAAAGTCAAGGAGAAAATGCACCTGGTAAGAACATATCTCGCTACCGCTATCGACAGACTCAATAAGAGTATTCTCCCAGAGTTGCAACGTATGGGACAACTTTTAGAAGCACTTTCACAATCGGTCGAAATGTATAAAGAAATAATGGACAATATTGACGTCTCAAAAGTGATGAGCCCGAACGACTTGCGTACCCAAATTATCAAACTAGAAAGTCAAAGAAATATTCCTTTGACAACAAGTCAATGGTCTGATCAAAACGTGCTGAGAGAATTTCAATTTGATGAATCAGAGACTAAGAAACTCAAAGATGAATGTGCAATGATTCGCAGAGTTCTGAATGACGCGTGGAATTATCTAAGAGAATTACAGCCTCAAGTTGAAAGAAAAGTTCATACGGCTTTGCAACCGGTCTAGTTTAACAAACAGAAGAGAAAACTGCAGGTGAAAAGTAGCCAGTTCCTAACATATTATTAACTTCTTCATGAGAGATATTTCGCTGAGTAGTATTATGCGGCAGTTTGTATTGAACACTCATTGGAATATTTAACGGAACAAACAATCTTAAGCGTTCAGCAAGCTGATGTCTAATTTCTTCGTCCGCTCTTTCTTGATGCATTATTCTAGGCTCCTCAAATGCTCTGTCCCTATATAATATTGCGATATGCTCATTAATGACGTGGACATTTCGATTTGTTGTAACCGTATAACAAAACATTAAATCGTATGTTACAGGCAATCTGGAGTGCTGATTTTCGGACCTATGATCTTCTAATCCAACAAGGACTTCAATTCCTGTAATAACTTCTCTTTTAACACGTTCAATCAACGCACATAATTTGTTTGATCCATCATAACCTAAGTTTGGATAAAAGGCGTATCCTCGAACAATTTCATGAGAATATTCGTCGGTACTCCCACTAGCTTCTATGGTATTGGTTTGCTCAGACATGCTTCCTCCCGAAAAGCAGGGTAGGCAGTTAATCTTTATAAATTTGAACATTAAAAATCCGAAAAGTTTCCGGAAAACCGTACAATTTAATAACAATATTGTTAATATACTTTTTTTCATCACTTGCCGTAGATAAATACACTGAACTTTTGCTCGGTTGGATTTTATCGAGAATAAATTTAATTCCCTAAATTCTTGTAACACTTTGGATGCACCAATTTTTTGGTTCTTTCAATAACAAAATATATAAAATCCAAAAAAATTAATGGATCATGTTTTTTAATAAACCTTCCCACATCGCAAGAAATATCGTCGTCACCTTAGATTTTGATGGATGTGTCAACAATTTCATTGAAGTTAAAATAAAATATGCCAAACTCTGGCATGGTATTGATGTGCGACCAGAGCAGGTCAACAAAGAATTTTATCCTTTAGGACCCAAAAAGTATAGGGAACTTTCAGACAAAGTAGGAGAACAACACAGCTTTGAATTTCCTCTCGATCCTTATGTCAAGGAAGTACTCCATGATCTTACACGACATGGCTTCTGCTTTGCTATCGTGACTTCTCGGGATAAGATAGAAATTGGCCCTTGCATCAAATACTGCAAAATGCACGGATTACCAATTAAATACTTTCATTACACCAGTCAGACTCCTAAAGATCTGATCTGTGGAAGACTCCAT
>JAGWAF010000024.1 GCA_018302085.1 Candidatus Woesearchaeota archaeon
CGCACTCCACCCACAAGTTGGAGGAGCAATGCCTCCTTGACTTTTTCGTACCCATACGTTGAAGGGGCAATGGCAGCAATTAACTTTTCCATGTACTTAGGATCTTTTGCTAAAGCTTTAATTTGTTTTAGCTCTTCAGGATCAATCGTAAGGTCGCTAAACTCTTCCTCAATGGCCTTAACGTGATTTGCCTCAATGAGGAGATCAAACCTTATCGATTGGCTCCCACTCTTCATAATAATCGGGATTTCCTTAATTTGACCGACCACTTCAATTTTTGCACCAGGATTTGTCTTTTTTTCAGAGATGGGGCTCACGAGATCTTTCTTCAAGAACACATTGACCCGTTTTGCTTGCGCGCCCCCTTCCAAATTTTCCCCAGCTTCTTCTAGTACAAGCCCTTGCACGTCTATGAGTTCTTTGGTAAGCAATCTAAATTTTCCCTTTCTACCACAGCCACAGGTCGAGGGCTCTTTAAATTTCGTATCAAGTTGTAGCACGTTGATAAGGTTTCCACAACTCGGGCATTCAAACTTTGCAGCAGTTGCCTGCGGGCGCACGTCTGATTTTTGTCTTACAATACCTAGAAAGATATAACATTTATTGAGGTGCTTACTTCTGATGTCACGAATTTGCAAACGTTGTGATTCAGGAAGATTAAAAATACGAAGGGAGAATTCGGCAGAGGTACTTTCTATCTGTCGTACTGCTAGTTCTCCTGCTTTTAGCACCTCCTCAGGCATATCCAGGAACGCGTCTGCCAGCTCGGGGCTGAATTTGGAAAGTTCCGCAAAGTCAATTTCAATCCAACTTTGACCTTTTCTAATTCTCTCGAGAAGTTCTGCGTGATACTGGGATTCTAATAACTCTTTAAAGGTGCTAATTTGTTGACTTGCGTCCATGGGTTGTTTTTCTTCCATCTTGCCTTAAAATGTCTTTTGTTTGATTTTGTCCAGTGTCCAGTGGATTTTTCGAAAGTTTTTTGTTCGTTTCGGAGAGCTTACGCTATCTTGCATTTTTTTCGGAAAAACATTGCTTATTTCAAAACCTTTTTGAGGTTATCGATGAGCATGTCTAAAGCTTTGTGGGCTGCTTCCTCACTCTTCGTTCCTGTACAGACAACCTTACCATTGGAAAACAGGAGGAAGGTTGCTTTTGCCGCAGGAAGTTTGTACACTAAGCCAGGGAATTGTTCAGGTTCGTATTCTGTGTTGTCCAACTTCATAGCAAGCACGTTTAAATTCAGATCCATGCCCACACTGCCACTGCCCACCATATTTTGGATGTTGATTACAGGATCAATTTTTATTTTAATATTGATTTTTTCCAAGCTTTTGATAATTTTTTTGATACTTTCATGGACTTTTTCCATGCTTCTGGCTCCAGTGCACACTACCTTTCCTGAGCTGAAGATGAGAGCGCTTGTTTTAGGGTCTTTAATCCTCAAGACTAAGCCTGGGAATTGTTCTGGATTGTACTCCGTATTGGAAAGGGTCGCCGCCATTTTTTCCAGAGGAATATCGTGCTCCAGACTTGTAGAAACAACAATGTTGACGATTTCTAGCTTGCGTTCGTGGCCACTTGGCTGCGCGGCCTTTGCTTGTTTTTGTTTTGCCATCGTGATCCCCCAACATCATTTTTAAATGATTTATAAAGAAATAATGCTTTGCTCTTTATAAATCTGTTGCTGCCTCTTCTGCTACCCTTCGGGTTTCCTATGCGTTTCCTATGCATTAGACTGGGGAATTCTTCTATTTATAGATACACACAGCCTTAATAGTAATATTAGAAAAGGGATGCCTGCACTATTTCCAGTGGAGAAGTGCAGATTCTGAGGTTTTCGGGCCCTCTCGCGGGGGGTTTATGTTGTTGGTGTTTTGACCCTCCTTTGTTTCCTGTGGAAGGTTGAGTAATTATTTTCTATATATAAAATATTAATATGTGGAATCATTTCTACAAAAGGTTTAAATATAACTACCACCTATTAGTAGTGACAAATAAGGATAGGATAACTTGGGTGAGTGAAAACGATGCTAAATGTAGAGCTTGAACCTGTTTCATTGGAGAACGTGCTAGAAAAACCCATCTTCAGAACTGATCACCTCTTTTCCTTGTATAGCGTGTTTCGTCAGAGCGTACAAGATTTTGAAGGTAACGTCCCTGGTGCTGCAGATTCATTTCATAATATTCTTATTCGTCTTGACCAGGATGCTAGAAAAGAATTCGAAAGGGTTTTTCAACAGGTTCATGATCGAGCAGAATCTGTTAAAAAAGGTCTGGATGCTTTTGACCTCGATGCACTCCTCCAGTACCGTATTGGCGAGTGGGTCAGTAATGGCGCGCTACAAAATGTCGGTAATTACAAACCATACGAGGATTATCCTCACCAGGGCCTTGCAGAGCAGCTTGCAATGCGCATCGACCACTTTGTTCAGAATCGTCTTACTAATATTCGCCAGTCCCATCAAATTGTCCATAGCTCAGGGGACGCAAAAATTGCAACCTTTATAGAAAAAGCCAAGTCTTTATGTGACGACATTTTGGCGTATCGTGAGATTCTGGGTGGGGAGGTTGGGCCCTTACTTAATGAGAGTTCCCGACATGAGGCGCATCAAAAAATTGATGGAATTATCGAGGATACAATTCGTGCTTTACCACCTATCGTCTTCAAGGCAAGAATAGCAAAGATCGCACCTTACACTGATGGTACGCGGATTATCACCTCCAAGGAGGGTACTTACTTTGCGTCATGGTGGAAACAAGCATGCGTTGAAGGTTTCAAAAATCGCCAAGAATCTGATTTTAATCAGGTGCACGGAGCCAAACTCTCAGCTTTGCAGGCTTCATACACCCCCTCATATGTATCACCATCAGAAGAGCCTCATGTTTCTCTACTATGGCAAGGTAATAGGCTTCCATCACTAGTTATGGAATATCATGGAGATAAAGTCGGGCCTTTACATGCCGAACATAACTTCCTTGTTTCTACGACTGATTTCAATCTTTGTGAAGCAATTCCTGTCCAATCTTCTAGTGGAGGGTACGATCTTGTGCATCTTTTTAGAAATTTCTTAGCTTATCGGGATGTACTGCGACAGCTTGACTTGGATTGCCATAAAAAAACTGTTCCAGTGTATAGTTCTCGTGATGGATTTGTAGCAAGACTCTACAATCGTATAACAGGAAGGACGTTACAGAAGCAGACAGGAAGTTATACCACACTCACCTAATTTCATGATTTAATAACAAGTCGCGCTGCCTCAATATAAAAATTTTTTGGGTCTGAGTACGATGCTATAGCGTCCGGAAAATTGTTTGGATTACCATCTTCATCGAAAATGGGGCTGCGCCTCCAAACAAATTCAGGATCTCTCAATTTACAACTTTTCCATTCGCCTTCAACGCGGAGTGCGAGGCTTCCTTGCGCATTTTCTAATCCCGGGGGTATTGATGTTGCACGTATTGTGACTGTCGAGCATTTATTGCCCTTTCTTCCAACGAACACATAATCTCCGCCGATTCGACGTAGCGAACCTAGAACATAATCCACGTTAAGTTCTACTTGAGCCCCCTCTTGTGGAATACCTCCGGCCAAACGAGTGGGCACCGCGTTCTCTGCAGCTCCAACAATTCCTTCAGAACCTTTTCCTCCCATAAAACAGGGAAAACAAAGCTGGTATAAAAAGTTTAGTACAGTTTCATCAATTTCCGCAATGACATCGAGAAGATAATAGAAAGAATGATGTAACTACCCAGCCAGCCTAATTTCCAGCCAAAGAGGTTAAGAACAATTAATTTTTTATTTCCTACTTCGATGCTTTTCACTTTTTCATCATCTACTGCAAGAACAGGTTCTTCATATTTTTTATCTTCCGTAATGATTATTTTTTTAGAAAAACTCTTATTATCAAAACTATATTGCAATACGTACTCTCCTAGTATTCCCTTCAAAGCCCACTCTGCCTTGCCCGCGGCAAATTTCTGCTCTACATCGTTTAACAAAGTTAGTCCATCAGGAACTTGCAATTTCACAATGCCATCAACAACCCCTTCCTTGAGGTGTAATGCGGTTGTAAATTCTTCATTCGAATGAAGTGCCTCGAATGCATAATGCGCATTCAACCAGCCAAAAATAAGAATGATCGGAATAAACGTAACAAGGGTAGGCTTCAAACTCTGACCCATGTATTTCATATTTGTTTCCATCGCTTTCTTCTGCACTTCCATCGCCTTATCAGGATGATCTTTCAATTCCTTCATTTCCTTTTGGAATGCCTTAAGCTCCTCCTTCAAGCGCTTCATCAAATCTTGATCAGTAAACCATTTATAACATAAAGTAATGAGCAGTGCAATTAGGAATGAAATCAGAATGATACCCCAGAACGGGGGCAAGTACAAAGTCCAGCCCAGCAGGACATCCATCACAGGGTCCAGAAAACTCAAAAATCCCATTGTTTACTCCAATTACTCCATGAACTTTCTCATCAGTGGATTCATATCCATCATGTGTTGTTTTGCAACTTCTTCATATAATTTGTAAATAATCATTACAGCAAGTAAAATACCAGTTCCACGAGAGAGCGCTCCAGAAACGTCTGCAAATGCGGCTAGAAACCCAACGACTAGCGCTCCCATAACAGTTAAAGGTTTTATATAACGGTCGAGCACTCTTTCTAAAACTCGCGGATCTTTTCTAAAACCAGGAATTTGCAATCCCGCGGCCATAATTTGCTTTGCTTGGCTCTGCGCGTCCATGCCACTGGTTTGCACCCAGAACCAGGAAAAAACAAGAGCGCCTATCATCATGATGAGGACATAAATTATCGTTTGCCCAACATCTGGAAGGGAAAGACTCCCAGTAATAACTTTTCTCACAATGTCAGGGGAATTAATCCATGCCACAAGTCCCGTTGCAGGAGTGTTTCCAATATACGTTCCCAAAATGGGATAACCCCAATTTTGTAAAAGGCGAGCCCATAATTGAATATTTGCTAATAATGCAGCGACCAAAATGACTGGAATGTTACTGGTATACATAAAATTTAATGGCCAACGAATACCATGGCCTCGAATTCTACCAAAGGATAAAGGAATTTCTACTTTCATTGCCTGAGCGACCCAACAACAGCCGCAATCATGTTTTTCGCTGTATTCTTTACGATTGCCGTATTTTGTATTGCAGTGTACGCTCAGGCAATGAAAGTAGAAATTCCTTTATCCCTGGGAAACCCCCGCAGCGATAAACAAACTGATTCCTGAACCAAAGCCATATTTGGAAATAACTTCATCCATGAGCATAATGATTATGCCTCCGAGGAAAAGTTGGAAGGCCAGCAACAATTCAAGTTGAAAAAATAAAGCAGTGCCTACAAGCTCTGCAGGGGGAGCGAGGCCACCCATGAAAACATAAATGCTGGCTTCAAAAATAACGAAAAAAATGGAAAGAATTTTCTGCACGCCCTGGAATTTTTTTCTTCCATCAGGGTTCGTCAGGTCAAATTTGAGCATTCCTGCGCCATTCAAAAGCTGTAAAACAATCGAGCCTGTAACAATCGGACCGATACCTAAGGAAATAATCGAGCCAAAACTTGCTCCCAGAATGATGGATAAATATTCAAATTGGGCTAAAGCATTTTGTCCTAAGCCAAAGAGAGGAACGAGTCCCATTATAAAAAATAGAATGAGGGTAATGCCCGTCCATTTCAATTTTTCTTTGAAAGAACGCTTTTTCTGCAGAGGAGGTGTCACTTCTGGCAAAAACTGTAGAATCTTTAGTAGTAGTGACATGCTCTTTGCTTCCCGTTTGCGCTATATAATAGGTTTGAATAATTATTACCTTTGTTCAAACCTCTAATGGATCCCTTTGAAAAAATCTTTACGAATAGGTTTTTCAAAGTTCTCTATAAATATTTTTCTACTCTGCTTTTGAAGAGAGGATAACATCTCCTCCTGCCGCTTTGATTTTCTCTACAGCTTTTGCGGAGGCGAACTTGCTAGTGATTTTCATTTTCTTAGTGGCACTACCTGTGCCGAGGAGTTTATTATAGCCCAATGTTGCAAGGTCGATGAGGTGCACGCTATTTTCCTGGGTAACTTTTCCTTCCTTTACAAAATGGGGAAGCTTTTCTTCAAGTGCCCTGATGGTTATGGGCTCAACTTCATATTTAACATTATGCTTTATGAAGCCATACTTTCCCAAATAATGAGGATCTTTCCAGTAGCTTGGTTTCTTCGAAGCGCACCTTTTTCCGGAACCAGCATTTCCCCTGCCTCCACGATGCCCTGCTCCCCGGTGCTTCTTCTTTGCACCCCAACCATGATGGGTTTTTCCCCGCATTCGTGGATGTTTTCGTCTTCGATGTACAACCATTTAGATCATCCTTTTAATGAGATCATTTATTTGAGTTCCCCTATAACCAAGGGCTCCGTGTTGTCTAAAATGTACCTTCATTCCCTTACGCTCAAATCCCCCGCGAGGAGGATGTAACCTGAAAAAGGGTTTGAGGACTTCTTTTCCCTCTCTGTCCTTGATTTTTTCTCCTCTCTTCTGTTGTAATGTAATCACCACTTCTGGGGTCACTTCACCCCAAGTGACGTAATCCTTAACTTTTCTTACCATTCCCAACACGGAAGGTGTTGCGTCAAGAACTACGCACATGAATTTTCTACTCATATTAAGCATTCTTAAGGTGTCTTCAAAATCACTTCTCAGCTTGACGCAACCGCACATCCTGATAACAGCAAATTGTTTTGCTTTTTTCGGAGTTGCTACGGACACAATCTTTGATGGAGATTCTTTTTTTTGTCGCAGTGCTTCCATGGTGTTATTCCCGTTTATTGATAATTTCTAATTCCGCTTCCCTTTGGGAGGAAAGCTTGAATGTCATAAGTTGTTTAAGAGCGTGCTCAGTCGCTTTTACTAGGTTGACTTTGTGCCTTGTTTGTCCTTTAGTGTGACTCCAAATATCTTTAATGCCTGCTAAGCCCAAGATACGCGCGATTTCTTTTTCACACACAAGTCCTTTTCCTTTAGGTGCCGGAATTAAGGTTACTTCGACACTGCCGCATTTTCCTGTGACTTTGAAAGGAATGGAATGTGGCTCATCACTCGTGGATTCCCAGCTTCCCCCACCCCTGCGAATTTCAAAGATGTGGAGTTTCGCATTACGTATCGCTTTTTCCCTCGCTGGCACGGTTTCTTTTGCTTTACCATACCCCAGACCAATCAAACCATTGCGGTCTCCTACGATAGCGTATGCAGCAAAACTAGGATCATTACCCTCCATAGTTTTTCTCTGAGTTTGCCTAAACACCCTACGTTGCCCCCCTCCAAATTTACCACGGCTCTGCCCTACCATAACCAGATCCGTTTCCAAGTTGGGCAGAAGAAGGTCAACCATTTGGGTTTCCATAATCTTCTCTCCTCTTCTGAGAATGACGCGAACATCTTTAATTTCTCCATTTTTTACGGCCCTACCCAGCTGAGTCTTCGGCTTCCATGTTTCGACCGTTTCCAACACTACCGCTGGTGCTTTCTCTTCTTCAGGAATCTCTTCGATGACATCCTTTTCAACGTCTAATTTTTCTTCCTCTTCAGGAATTTCTTCTTTTGTTTCTTCTGCCATGTTATCCCATAATTTTTTGTTTTATTTTATCAAACTGAGCAGGCATTTGTTTTGGATCTGCTCCGTTACTTATATTTTTAGTAAACATATTTTTATCTTTCACTTGCGTTGCATAAGCTGCGATGTGCTCTCCTCTCAATCTTTTCTCATCGCCGATGATTTCTTTACCGATCGGAATATTGATGCCTGCATCGAGGGTTCCTTTTGCAACCGCGTAGACACGATTACCCTTGGTGCTTGTTACCCTCCCGCTGTCCAGGATTGCATCTGCAACTTTTTTTTGTTTTGCCTTTTTGCCCAGAAGCAGTCCGGTGAGATAAGCACTCGGCAAATTTCCAGCGTGGTAATTCCAACCGAGTTTTTTGAGTTCACAGGAATGGGCGGATGCTAAAATTTTATCTCCTTGAGGAGTATACGCAACGATTTGCGCGGTCACGTGCTTTAGGGAGAGACGTACAACTATCCGCGGTTTTTCTGAGGAGAGGAAGGCCATTCTTTTTTTGTAATCAGTTTTTCCTTCCCTTTTTCTCCGGTATGCGACGTATGTTCTCTTGTTCATGGTTTTGCAACGAGGTTGTGCTCCTCGAGGTAAAGCTTGATGTGTCTCTTACTTCTGAAATAACCACCCTTTGCCTTCAGATATAATTCTCTGAATAAAGGGCCAGTTACGTGTCCTTTTTCTCTTAAGAGATACAAAAATTCACGTTGTAAGCGAATGCGATTCATCCATTCTCTCTTGGAAGGGGTGCGTGCTGTTTTGAGTCCCTTTCTGCTTCCCAAACCTTTTCTTCTTCCTTTTTGTCTTTGCTTCTTTATATAATTTGCACGTGCATGCGAGATACCTTTTTTTTGTATTTTCTGGATCGCGTTATCGTTAACTAGGCGGCGAAGATCTACCTTGGTGATCGATTCTTTAATTTCATCAAGTCTGTTTTCGTCAAAGCGTACCCTTAAGGGAGAACACTTCAAAATCCTTGCTGCCAATCGTCGTTGTACGTTGAGTTGCATGGTTATTTACCCTTGGTGATTATTTTTTCTTGTTCTATCCTTTCCTGCTCTTTTTTTTCTTCTTGATTGGCTTCCGTGCTTGTTTCCGTCTTTTTTGCAGGGGCAGGCTTCTTAACTTCTTTTACTTTAGATTGCGCCCGCATTTTTGCTTTCTCCTCTTCTCTTTTCTTCTTGGTTGCCAAAACCCACGCGGAAGCATCTTTGACATTGAGGATGCGAATATTTTTTTTCTGTAGCGCAGCGATGCACACCCACTGTTTTTTTATTCCCATTGCTCCGGATAGGAGTGCCCCTTGCGTTTTCGGATTGATTTTTTCAACATCCTTAGGATTGTGAACAGTTACAATTTCTAAACCTGTCGGGTGAAGTCCTCTTACTGCTGCAGGGGAGCGCCATCCAATGCATGCTGAACGACTGTATCCCTTTAACCCAAGCCTCATTTTTGAGTCACTGCCTTTTGATCTTCTCCAGCCTGGGTTGACTCTTGCACGTTTATGACTTGTCTGCTGTCTAAACGTGGGTTTTCTAGCCTTCAGGGCCTTTCTGACTTCGAGGATGTTCTTCATTTTATATCACAGGCTTTCCATCTTTTTCAGTAATATAAACTCCATCTTGAAAAATGCGCAAATCTCTGCTTGTAATCCTCGTGAGTTTTTCGATACTTGCCGCAGTTTGTCCTGCTAAGTCGAGGTTTACACTTTCAACAGTGATTGTTATATTATCCACTTTGACTTTGACCCCCTCAGGAATGGCCATGACCCTTGGAATTTTTTCCCCGAGGAAATTCTTTACACTTACTTCTTTTGCTGTTGCAGTAACAGTCATGGGGAAGTGTCCCGAACAGATTTTGAGTTTGTAAACGTGCCCTTGCGTTACCCCCTTAATCATGTTGCGCACATGCGCATTGATCGTGTACAGCGAGGTTTTTTCCCGCTTGCTCCCCTTTTTTACCTCTAGTGTAAAAGTGTTATTTTGCAAGCTGGTTTTGATTTTTGGATTAACAAGCGCCTTTTTTACTTCCCCTTTTGGACCTTTCACTATAAAGAAATTGCCTTCTTGAATCATGCTCACCTTTTCGGGGAGGATGACCACTTCCTTGTAATCTTTTTTTGCCATGGTTTTAGTAACAGTAACAGATCAGTTTTCCTCCTTGTCCTTTCTTCTTTGCTTCTGAATGTGTCATAATCCCTTTGGGAGTGGAAATGAGCATGATTCCGATGTTGCGCGCTGGCAAAAATCTTTTTTCGAAACGTTCAAATTCCCCTTTCTTCACACCAAAACGTGGCTTAATAACGCCGCACTTGTTAATGTGCCCAAGGAGATGCAGTTTGATTAGTTTTCCCTTTCCCTCACTTACGATTTCATATTTTCCAACGTACCCTTCTTGGTTGAGGATGTCCAACACTTTTGCGACCACCCCTGATAGAGGATTAATCAGTACTGCATCCCTCCCAATTTTTTCATGATTTAGGATGTTGGATAATGCATTTGCTAAGGGGTCATTTAACATGGTTACACCTAACTATATTTTTTGAATCCGATTTTCAGAGCGATTTCACGAAAGCACTGTCTGCACAAGTGAAGGCCATACTTGCGATTATGGGCTCCGGTGCGTCCGCAACGTCGGCATTTTCGTAACGCAATGCCAGTAGTCCTTTTTTTTGGGGCGTTGTGTTTTTTGTACTTTGCAAGTTTGAGAGGTTTACTCTTCAACTGTTTGAACTCTTTTCGATAATCGCTTGTCGTCATGGTTGTTCTCCAATTTGCACTTGGAAGTTTTTTTGCATGAATTGTTTTGCTTCTTCTTTTGTGATGAGCTGTCTTTTGCCCACAGATGCCTGTTTTTGCTTGCGTTTTTTCACCCTGAATCCGGGCTTTTCAAGGGTTACGCACACTTGCAGACCCATCACACCAATTTTGGGATCGTACTGCGCATCTTTGATGTCGATGTATTCTGGAATCCCAAATGAGATGTTTCCAGCGTCGTCAAATTGGCTCTCTTTGAGTTTGTTATCGCGCGCATACAAGAGGCGCGGCAACAGTCCTTGAGCCTGCTTCTTGCGCAGAGTTAGCATACAACCAATTGGGAGGCCAGGGCGAAGGCCCCATCCGGGAATCCTTTTTTGAGTTACAGTTTTGACTGGATTAATACCGGTGATACTCTTGATAAGTTGGACTCCCTTCTCTAATTTAGCTTGATCTTTCCCCGCTCCGATGTTGAGGGTGAGTTTCTCTATTCGTATGTGCTGCATGGTGTTCATAGTTTAACCATCGGCTTATTTTTTCCGATGACAAAAGCGTATTTTTTAAGAGTTTGAATGGACTGATTTGCTTTATTTTTATAGATAAGGTGTTGCGCAGCAATATCTTCAATGATTCCCTGGTCGCCGGCGTGTTTTCCAGCAGTCAAGATCAAGGCCGCACCCTTCGCAAGGCTGAAATGATCCTTCACCTGCAAGGAAGGCACTTCCAAAAGGACGGTGTCCCCCACCTTTAATGAATCTTTTTCAACAAGGATGTTATAACCTCCCATGAGGTGTGCTTGGATTTTTCCCTTCTGCAACATGGTTTTTCCGATAATTTTTGCTGGTCGTATCTTGGTTTCCTTTTCATCGATCTCTATCAATGAAAGCCTTCCCTTTCTGTCAAGACTGACACGACGACGCACGTTTGCCTTGGAAATTTCAAGCGTGTCCATAAAACCTATTCCAGCGCGCTTGTCAAGGGTTCTTCTTCCGTTAATCAAGACCTGCTCATGTTGCAAAACCCTGCTCACTTCTTTTCTGCGCTCAGATAACCCAAGGATGTCCCTCAGCACGACTGCAATGGGAAGCATCATTCGCATGCTGTGACCAGAGCTTCTCGGTCGTGTAATAAATGGAGTGCCTTTACGTCGAATGAGCCAAGACTTTGGTGCCGCAATTCTTTTCAGATGATTTTTTACCATGTTACTTTCCTACCTTCTGTTCTGTAAATCTTCGTCTGTCTGTTTTGCTTTCTTCAATGAGGACCTTGGATGCAGCAACAGGATACAAAACTCTGCTGCCATCCTTTCGGGTATGTTCGATCCCCGTGATAAAAATGACACTTCTTTTCATGTTTACACGTTCCACTTTTCCTGATTTCTTTTTGAACTGGCCGCGCATCACCTTGACTTTGTCTCCCACGCATACACGTGCACTACGCTCTCCATATTTTTTTCTGAGTTCCTTCGAAAGGTGAGCGGACAATTGTGCTCCTTTAATGTGGAGTGGAGCGTGTACAGCATATTTGCGTTGCTTTCTTGCTTGCGTACTGCCTTTCCAATGTAGTGAAAATTTCTTTTTCATGTTATACAATCACACTCGCAATTTTTGCAATTCCAGGCCAGCGATCACACGCTTCTTTTGCAATAGGACCCTTGAGTAAAGTTCCCTTGGGGTTTCCCATATCATCTTTGATGACCACTGCTGCATTATCTTCAAACTTGATGCGCATTCCATCTGGGCGACGATAAGATTTTTTTTGTCGGACAATCACTGCCATGACGACCTGCTTTCTCATGTCAGGCTTTCCCTTGACAACGGATGCCATCACTAAATCTCCAATGCCTGCGGCTTGGGGTCTTCCTTTCACCGTTTTTAATTTTTTTACGCTGAAGATCTTCAAGATTTTAGCACCCGAATTGTCACAAGCTTCGACACGGGTTTCGACGGGAAGGCCTCTTGTGATTCTTGCCTTAGCTGCTTTCACTTTCTTCACCCTCCTCTGTTTTCTCTTCCTTCTTCTTTTGTTTGAACTTGGATTCTTCCATGTGTTGTTCTCGCTCGATATAGGCAACGTTTTTGCCTAATTTTTCTATGATAATGAAATTTTTTGTCTTGCTTAATGGTCTGCATTCTTGGATTCTTACACGGTCGCCTTTTTCTGCAGCGATGCTTATAGGGTTATGAGCATGTACCTTTGTGCGTTGTCGTGCGTAACGCTCATACTTGGGAAGTTTCTTCAACATGGTCCATTCTACAGTTGCTGTTTTTTGCATTCTGGTGGCGATGACCGTTCCTTCAAAGATCCTGCCATGGGCCCGAATGTTGTTTTTTATTTCTTTGCTCATCGTGATGCTCCTTTTGTTTTGATGCGTTCTTCAGGTGATTTTGCAATCTGCTTTCCTTCAATGATTATTTCCTGTTGATGTGTCATTATTTTCATTGTGACTGCCTTCTTGTCAATCTTTTTGAGGTGATTGTCGGTTTTGATGATCAGCTGGTGTTGAGTTTCGTCTACGATTTCTCCCTTCATTCCCTTGAGTGCAGGGTTGGAGGAGTCGATGACCTCAATGATTTTACCAATGAGGGGGATTTTCATGCTTTAATCACAATTGTTTCTGGCGGAAATCCCAAGCCTTCCAGGGTTTCGCGCACTTTGATTTTGTGATCCCCTTGCAATTCAATTACATTGTCTTTGATGGTGCCTCCACAGGCAAATTTTGCCTTGAGCTTTCTGAGCAAATCTTTCATGTCGATTTCTTTGCTGTCCACACCGGTGATGACTGTGTATTTCTTTCCAAATTTTTTCTTTTCAATGCTGATTTCAACTTTCTGACTTTCTTTGGCAATGGTCTCGCAAACACACAGTTCTTTTGGTAATCCGCAAGTGACGCAGATTTGGTTCATGCTTGTTTTGCCCCCCCTTGCTCGCGTTGTTTGAGTAAGGTATTGATACGTGCAATTGTTTTCTTAGTTTGTTTTAGTTGCCCCGGATTTTTCGGGGTTGTTCCTGACGCTACCTGAGCGTTGTCTTTCATCAAGGTTGTGTACAACTCTTGGAGTTTATTTTGCATATCTTGTTCGTTCAAGGCTTTGAGTTCTTTGAATTTCATATTGTTCGCTCAGCTTTTTCCTGGGGTGCCGCTTGTGGAGTTTCCGCAGGGGATTCTTCCTGTTTTTTCGCTGCTTTTTTTCTAGGCGCCCTCTTCTTTGCAGGTGCTTTTTTCTTTGTTTTTTCCTCTTGGGTTTCCTTTCCTTCCCCTTTTGCAGCTTCTTTTTTCTCTCCTTTGACGGAAGGAACCTCTTCGATAATCGTTTCAGGGGTTTCCCTGAATTCTACACGATCAGGAAGTTTCACGTCGGGTGGCATAATCTTGACTTGGATGCCAATGACTCCTGTTTTCAACTTTGCAGTTCCGTATGCACTTCGTACCCCTGTGATTGCGATGTCTCCACATTTTTTTAAATACCCCATGTAAAAACGCCAGGATTTTGCACGTGAGCTGGGCACTTTTCCTGAAATGAGGATTTCAATCCCCTTTCCTCCAGCATTGAGGACATCTGCCATCATTTTGTGACCGATCCCCTTAAATTTGGAAGAGCCGAAGCGTTCGAGGGTGGAGGAAATTCTTTCTGCCACAATCTGAGCGTCTAGGAAAATATTTTCCACTTCCTTAATTTCAATTTGAGGATTTTCGAGCTTGAATTTTATTTTGAGACTTTTGGTTAATTTTTTGATGTTTTCTCCTTTCCTTCCAACAATGAGACCGGGTTTGGATGCGAAAATCGTGATTTTTTCTCCTAGGGGTGTTTTCTGAATTTTGGTGTGACTGTGCCCAACATTCTTCAGCGTTTCTGAAATGTATTCACTAACCTGGAATTCTCGGATGTTGGACGCAACAAATTTTCTTTCGATCATGTTAATCCTCTTTCTTTCTTCTTTTTGTAGGCGCAGGTTGTTCCTTGCGTTCTTTGTTTGCTTCGAGCACAACTTCGACGTGGGTGCGCTTGTGGCGTCTGCCCCCCTGTCTTCCGTAGTGGAGTTGCTTAGGCCCTCGCTGGGCGCAGATATGCTTAACCATGAGATCGTTAACGCTGAGACCCTTGTTTGTTGCATTGGCTTCTGCAGACGCTATAATCCCCTTAATTGTTTCGCATGCTTTTGGCGCGAAACGTCCTGAGGCAAGAGGGCCTCTCTTATGGCCGAGACCATTGGTGAATCTTTTGAAAGGGATAGCCCTTACTTCCGCAATGGCGTCATCCAAAATTCGTTTTGCAGCTTTCACAGATTTTCCTCTCACCACATTGCAAATTTCAATACTCTGCTTTGGAGAGACATCTAAGTAAGTGCCGACTGCCTTGGCTTGTTCTGCTGTCGTGGATGTTGAATAACGATATGCCATTGTTCGTGTTTATTCTGTTTATCCTTTCTGTTGTGCAGCACTGCTTCGTGTCGCTCCGATTCCCGGGGCGTTGTGTTTCACAGTTCTTCGTGTTAACACAAATTCTCCCAGGCAATGACCGAGCATGTCTGGTTCCAAGAGGACCGGATCAAATGTTTTGCCACTGTAGATTTTAATCGTTGCTCCTACCATCTCTGGAAGGATAATCATTTCCCTAGCATGGGTTTCAATATTCTTTTTCTTAACCTTAACATCTTCAAGGAGTTTCTTCTCCCGATCGTTAAAACCGCGAAGAATTTTTCTTCGGGTGCTAGAAGTTGCATACTGTGCAAACTCCTTATGACTCAGTGTCTTGAGTTCGTCAAGGGTTTTTCCCCGGTACATAAATTCTTTCTTTGCCATGGTGTTTTTGTTGTTTTTGTCTGTTTATTTCTTACGTCCTGTTCTGCGCGGCCTGATCATACCCACATTTCTTCCTGGTGGAGCGTTGTGGGGTGCGGGCCTTGCTTTTGATTTTCTGGATGAACGTGAGTTTCCGAATGGATGATCAGTGGCGTTCATGCTACTTCCTGCCACTATAGGATAGAGCTTGTTCTTCTTGAGCTTTGCATAAAATTTATTTCCCGCCTTGTAGAATGGTTTTTCCAGTCGCCCTGCACCAGCAATGATTCCTATGTTAGCTCTGCATTCCTGATGAAACATTTTCTGTTTTTTG
>JAGWAF010000035.1 GCA_018302085.1 Candidatus Woesearchaeota archaeon
TCAATCAGTTCAGGGCTAAAAACGGCAAGTGTGAGCGCAATCCAGGCTGCTTTTTGTCCATAGATTTCCTTTGCAAAAAGATAAACAACAAAGCAGAGGAGAACCCCTAAAAAAATAATTGGCAATCTTGCTAAAAATAATGTTTTCCTATACTCATTCCATGAAAATAAAACTTTTTTTCCAAACTCCCATTGCTGATTATTTTTCCAGGTGTCATCTTCAACATCGATCTCTGCTCCACTGATCCATAAAGGAAATCCTGCAAGAAGCTTCGCAAGTGGCGGATGTTCGGGATTCATTTTGAAATCCGCAGTTTTCCAATACGACAATCCAGCTCCGATGTGCACGGGCTCGTCATAAGTAACTGATTTTTGAAGAGAGCTTGATATTGTTAAACAAAAGAAAAGTGTCAATCCCAAAATAATGCCAAAGTGCTGTTTTTTCATAAGGATTCGATCCATACTCATGCAATTGGCTTAGAACCGCGTTCTTTTTAAATACTGTCATATTTCCTTAATCGAGAGCATGGTCGATACGATGTTTGATCCCAGATTTAGTTTGGAAGATCGAGCACTTTTTTCTGAGGTGGGATATACGGCAGATCAAGTAAACCAGTTCCCCCAAAAGTTTGATGCTCTAACAATTCTGTATGTTTTGGATAATGGATTTACCGTATCTGACACTGAAAGTTATGATGAGAGGCTTCCAGGAGGGGCTGTCGCATCGTCTCTTCTTGATGGCATACCAGCGGAACATCTTTCAGGTTATAATCGCAGATTTAACGGTGAAGATATTGTTGAATTGTTTCGCAATTGGATTACACCACAATTCACTGAGGCGTTTCCTACAAGGTATAGCCGTGTAGATCTAGTTGAATTTCGGGAGCATTGCATCTTACCATCAGATCTTGAAGGTTATGCTGAGGGCTTCTCTGGAAAAGATCTTGTTACGCTAATAAACGAAAAAATTGACCATTCTGCTGCAAATAATTATGTGGGGTTTTCTGGAGAAGAGGTGGTCTCTTTGATTCGCGCTAATGTTTTGCCAGAGAAAGCCAGAGAATATACTGGCCGATTTAGGGGAGATTCTCTAACAGCATTGGTCAAAGCAAATATACCTGCGGATAAAGCACTCGAATACCCTGCTCACTTGAGTGGTTCTGATATTGCAACACTTTATGGGGAAGGTGTTACGCCTACTGAAGCAGCTACTTACGATCCCACGTTGCCTGGTCGGCTCATTCTACGTGTTCGAAGTGGGGATATCACACAGGAACAAGTGTTAAAATTTCCACCTAAATTTTATCTTGCTCTTCTCGATTTCTTACGCACCGAGCAAGACCGCACCACTTTGTCTAAAATTAATAAGCCATATCCATCTGACCTAGATTGGAGTGACTTTTATTGTTGCCTAGAAGATAAAATCTCACCTGAACGATTTGACGATTATAATTCAGGTTATACTTCTTCAGAAAAACTAAAGTTTATTATACAAAATATCACGCCAGAGCTAGCAAATAGATATGGCTCTAGATTTTCACCAAAAACTATAAAACATTTTATCGAAAAAGGGTTTGAACCAGACAAAGTTCCAACATACAATCCGCGATTTGGCAAGGAGGCTGTGGAACTATTTGTTACAAATGATATATCTCCGGCGCAAACTGAACAGTTTTCAGAACGTGTTTCTGCAAACGCAATTTATGTGATGATACAGCGGGGCCTGTCGGAGACGCAACTCACAGGTTTTGACCCAAGATTATCTGCAGAGCAAGGAGCAGATTTATTTATCAAAGGGGTTGACCCTAAACAAACAATTGGTTTCAATCGCCGGTTTACCGGCTCTGATATAGTCAAGTTCATTGCAGCAAATATAAACCCTTCAGTTGCTAACGAATATGATTATCGAATCCCTTGTAAGAGGCTTATAAGCCTTCACAAACAAGGCATAATGGGTGGTCAAACAAAAGGTTTTGATCAGCGATTCTCGTGGCTTGGATTTCTTAATCGTAATTGGACAGGGTCTATTCTGTCAGAAGGTTATAGTGGACAACAGGCTTCTGCATACCATTGGTTTTTTAGCCAGGAGGCAGTCTACAATTTTTGCAAGAAAGGGGTGGGAGCGATTAAAGCAGAATCGTACTTACCTCATTTTAGATTTGTCGATATTTGTGATCTTGCTATAAATAACATACCTGCAGTTAAAGCAAAAGAATATGCTCCAAGATTTAGTGTCAAGGAGATTGTATTGTTGCATAAAGCGGGGGTTACAGCTCATCTGGCTAATGGTTACTATGATGCGATTCCTTTGCGCAGCCTTGTTGCGTTGTTTAAGTTAGGAATATCCGGAGAGACAATTCCAAAAGATAAACAGAAAAATATGACGAGAGTTTTGGATAAAATTAAAGGTTTTAATCCGGAAGCTGTTTGCTATCTCGATCATGGCGGTCATGGGGTTCTATTGCGTTTGAAAGGTCGTAACTTTGCTTTAAAGATTAGTGACGAGCAGCAGGATCAGAAGGAAGAAGCGAAGATACTGACTAAAATAGGGGATTATTATAAAGCTCGCAATCAGCGCCCGCGCCATATTGTACGATTTCATGGAGAACAACACTCTGCTCTCGTATTTGATTATATTGACGGTGTTTCTCTGGAAGATTATGTCATACAAAATCAACTGACCGAGGAAAATGTTCTTTCAATCGGGAAAGGAATTCTGGAAGGTCTTATAGAAATGCGTACAGCAGGTGTTGTTCACCATCGTGATCTAAAGCCGAGAAATATAATGATAGCTAGAGATACCTCTCACCCCTTGCTGGTAGATTTTGGTGTCGCAACGACTAATCACTGGCCAAATGCGGTTTCTGAATACAATAGGGCTTTTGGTACTCACGATCTTGTTGCCCTTGCTCAAATTCTTTACTTTATGTCTACAAAAGAACATCTTTTCTCACAGTCAACTTCTATGGTGCTTTCCACTGGAGGAAAGGTAGATATTAGGGATGAGAGAGAATGGGTGTATCAGGATCCTTCGAACAGACTAGCTCAGTATATGCAAAAGGTAAACTCAAATGTACAATATTCCAGTGTGCGAGTAATAATTATAAAATGTCTAAATGCTAGGCCATATCATTTTCGTAGAGTATCCAGACTCTTCACATCTGCCTAAATGTTTGATTTGAAGTTATCAATATGTAAATAGATACTAGCTTCTATAAATTCATTCATGCAATCCAAGATCCATTTTGCCTCACTAATAACACGTTCTGTTTCATGGGGGAATTTTGTTTTGTTAATGTGTTGCATGAGCAGGTATCTTTCTTTCACGATATCTTCAAATTCCTCCATTTTGCTTGTCTCTGAGAGATAAAACTCGAATAATCTTAAGAACCATATAAAAAGATTCTTCAGTTCTTCCTGTACTGTTTTTGTTATATGTTTCAATTCGTTCACACGTTCGGCAAGGTGGCGTATTGTGTCCATTGTCTTGTCTATTAGTGTCAGCAATGCGAATATTTTGCCTTTCACCCTCTCATCATAGTCGCTAAGATAAAGCATTCTCTGGGAATAAAAATTAAATTTTGAGATATTATCATGAAACAAATAATATCTTTGAAAGAAAGGTTCAAAATCTGTTTGCATTGCAACAATGAACGAGTCCAAAAATTCTTTTGTTAAATAATAGATGCGGCGTATTGTCATCTCTAACTCTTTAGGTTCGAAATCTTTTATAAATGCATGAAGTAAAATTTTGTCTTTACTATGAGAGATGACTTCCAGACCAAGCAATTTGGTTAATAACTCTTTAATATAATCCTCTACACTTACCTTTCTTTGTGTTTTATAATCGAATAATTCCTGCTCTTTATAACGAACTTCAATTTCTTGAAAACCATATGTATAAAGCGCGCTTAATGTTCTGTTCAACATAAATTTTGACATATGTTCAACATTTACGATTGCCCTGTTGGAATCAAACCACTTTTTATTTCTTGTGACGTGGAGATTGGGTCCATCTTCTAAAACTTCAAGTTCTTCGCCTGGCTTAATTTGATTTTTTTTGACCCACGTATTTGGCAGGCTTATCGTAAGTGTATTTTGGCCAACTTTGTTAATTTTGCGTTTCATGTTATAAAAAGTATTTATCTAATATTTAAAAAATATACGTATTTATATATTTATCTGTAATAAATACATATCGCTAGGTTTTAAATTGCCAGTTCGGATGGCACCAAAAATGACTGTTATACCTACAAAAACCTTTTCACTATTTCAAACTGAATTATGTTATTAACATATTTTGATAAAAATAGTTCATAAGGTGAATCTTGTTGGTTAATGGTATGTTTTGGTAAGGGCTAGGTCACCTTTCCGGCTGCAGAAAAAGAATTTATCCGATTCAAAATCTTTACTCTTCCAGATAAGGATTCGGGATATCTCTCATAGCGAGTTCATCGGTAGAATACGAATAATCACGATTTGAGTATAAAAAATTCTGATCTTGACAAGATTCCAGTCCTATAACTCCTTTTAATATACCGATCGCACCTAATCCAGGTCATGTGTGCGAAGTCATTTTTTAAGATTCTGCTCATCATGGCTTTCTATCATTTTCATGCGGCTTCTTTTTCTTGTTTTCCTTTTATCGCTCCTGGTACATTTAAAAACAAAATGCTACGGGTCTTTTCTGGTTCATTTCTAAAACTAAAAAAGTAAAAACAATAACCCTCTTTTATTGCTTTTTCTAAAAAGTGCAGAGTAACTCCTTGGTGTGTAACTAATTTGTTATAGTCGTCTGAAAAAATTACACCTCCTTCTCTTGTATATCGATGTGCCAATTCAAAAATGTATTTAGTAGTTTCATAATCATGCGCTGCGTCAACAAGAGCTAGGTCAATTTCTTCTCCATTTAATATTTCTTCTAAATGCCTTTCAAACTCTGGCGTAGTGGCGTCCATCCTGACTTGTATAATCTTATCTTTAGCCAAAGAATTTTGGTACGCAATTCCACATTTATCTTGTGCAACTTCTGCAAAAGGTATATCTGTAGAACAAGGGAGTTTTTCCAAGTTGTACCCTTCCGGGAGGTCTACTGTGATTACTTGTGTTTCGGGCGGGGAACTTTCCGCGAGAAGTTTTGTTGAATGTCCTAAATAAGTTCCGAACTCTACAATAATCTTTGGTTCGAGCCATGTACAAATACGATGTAGTATTTCCTTATCAAATGGGGTTAAACTTCCATATACTTCTTCGCTCTGCTCATAAGGAAGATTTATGCACCCCGGGAATATTTTGTCTAAATCCTTCTCCCATCCATCGGTCAATGCGTAAGGTCCATGATGCTTAGCGTATCTTCTCGCCAGTATTCTATTTTCCAATTGTGTAGGGTCTAACAATATTGGGTCCTTTTTCATTTGTATCAATGTTGGAGTTTTCATTCGCTTTCTACCTCGGCGTATGTTCCAATTCAAATTTTAACGCGTCGTAACTTCTTCCCTGCGCTACTGCTTCTATGCTTTTTTCAAAATATTCTACCGCGTGTGGTCTAAATTGGTTCCAATCGCCATTTGTAGCGTATTCAAAAAGACCTTGTTCACATTCTTGTGTCCTTGCTAGCATATGCGCTGCAATAACTTTTTTTGTAGTCTCAAATTTAACCGGTAATCTTTTTTTTTCAAATTTTTCTTCTGTTGCTGGTGTAATCCTTATCTTCTGATGATAGCTCTCTTCTTCACCTGGTCTAAAAAAATAACATTGTCTCATTGCAAGAAATTCTTCCCCTTTCATATCGTGGGGGTTTGTTTCACTTTGCGGTCTTCCGTATCTTGATAGAAAATCTTTATACATACTTACAAAGGACGGGATAAAGATTGTATCTCCGTCTAAAAACGTCCCAAAAAGGTCTGAGTGAATGCTTTTATTTCCTAAAAATTTGTCGTCATGCTGAATAAGGGTATCAGCCGCATTGGCAATCTCCCTTCTTGTAAAAAGGTAGGGTCCTTCTTCTCTTCGGATATGGCACAAATCTTGTATAAAATGAAGTGTGCCTTCTCGCATGTGGAATTCTCTCATATCTACATCCGCGTATTCTTCAGATTTCAAATTTGGGGGATATCCTGAATCATGATACCATAGAATTGCAAGAGCAAGCAGTTGCTGTTCAGTGCTCACTCCTTCTTCTTGTAAGATCCATTTGAAATCTATCGCGCTTTCAGGAATTCCCCAACAATCGTACCACCTTCCAGCATTTAACCTCTTTTCGGCTCGCGTGCATATCATTAATTCTAAAGGTGACAACGTTGGTTTTAATGCCTCAAGGAGACATGGAGCATATTTGTTAGTTAGCTCTGCAAATCTTTTTTCCATCTCATTCATTGATTGTATTCTATGTTCGTGACTTTCTTTGATCATGAATTCTTTATAGATAAGAAACTTAATATTGCTTGTGCAATTATTTTGATTACAGCTATTAACGTAATTACCGGTAAATAAAACTCAAAAACCCCCTCCCATTGTTTTCAATGGCTTTTTCACACTAAAAAATACAACAACACCGGAATCAATAAACAACCCATGCTATGATTTCTCCCTATGCCTGCTAGCACAGGAATCATTCCTACGGCAGTGCTGATAGCCAGAACAAGGAAGCCATACATTCCGGAAAATAAAAAAACAAAGAAAACAATGATGCAAATCACTATCCAGCAGAGTAATGGATAGGAAACAGTGTCCATCAATGAAATAAACACTCTGCTCATCCATAAACAAAGCAAGGTTCCCATCGCTCCTGCAAGGAGGGCAACGATCATGAGCACAATTATCTGTGGCAGGGAAATTTTTTCAACGAGCTGCTGCACAACGATGACTGCCCCGTTTCTTGCTTTATCTAGAGTGTACAATGTTACCAAAGAAAGCAGAAAATTGACGGTGTTGATTCCACCCACCAAAATAAGATAGCCGTAATTACCCAGGTTTCTGAACACAGTTCCGCTCAGAATAGCTGCCTGCGCAGATCCTAATCCAGGAAGTAACGAGGCGAGCCACCCCGAGGTTACTGCTGCAAATAGCGCTTGCACTATTGTTGATGTTTCTACGTCCACTGTTGTGTCGAAGCTTTGAGGGGGTGGAAGAACGTCATCATTTAACGACATCAACAAGCCACTCACTCCAAACAATCCTGAAAGCAATGGCAGTAGGGGCTGGTCAAGGCTGGGAAAATCAAGAACAATCATTCCTAACAATCCAGAAATACTAAACACAAGAAACGCCCAGAGCTTTTTTGTTAACGTTTTCTCTTTCAAAATCATAAAAATAACGACTAATAAAATTAACCAGCCTACAACAAATTCAATTTTGTCGTACATCCATGGCACAATAAAAATAAGCAATGGAACGAGCATAATACTCAATATTAATGAAAGAAAACTACCTGCGATCGTCAACTTCACTGCCTCGTGACCTTTCCCTTCCAAAAGCAGCTTGTGCCCTGGTAAAATAATTGCAACATTATCAGCGTCTGGCGCGCCAAGGAAAATGCTTGGGAGAGTGTCAAGAAAAGTGTGGGTGATCGCCATGCTCACAATAAACACAATGAGGGGGAAAACTCCTGTGATGGGGATGAGCCACGGTGCCGCCGACAACAAAATAACGCAAACAAGATTGACGTGAATTCCAGGAGTTAAACCACTGAACGTTCCTGCGATAAATCCGAGAAAAAATGCAATGAGGATCTCAAGGAACATACATCTTTATTATTTTTAGAATTCTTATAGTTCTGCATAGAAAAGCCGAAAATATTTTAATTTTCTTAAAAAGAATACTGTTCACTTCGGAAATGTTACGGAAAATAAAATAAAAAGTGAAAACTTTTCGGAAAAAACGGAATTATTTCTTTAAAGATATTTGTTTGAAAAAATCATCAAAAAATAACCAAATCGTGCATCCTGTTTAAAACCTCGACGAAATACTCATGATCATTGAAGATGACATGCTTTTTTCTTATCACTTGGACCAACGCTTTTGTTAAGTCTTTTTCTTCTGTTTGTATTATATAAATTTTTTTTGAGTACGTCTGCTCAAATTTATGGAGTGTTTGTTTAACATTTGATTTATTTTAGTCATTTTATATCGCTTTTGGAATAATTGTCTAAGCAGAGAGTCTTTTGTTGTGGAAAGGAGTTTGTTAGTCATCTTTTAACGCCTCTCGGAGTTTATTCTCTAATTCTTTCTTTTCTCAGACAGATTTTGTTTTGTCGTAATACAGTGATAAAAAATAGAGATTAATGTGAACTACTATGGGCTTCGCTACGGCTCAATTCGTCTGGCCTTGGTTGTGGAGTTTTAGTAAAACAAGAAAAGATCACGTTACGATATCGTTCCATTTCTCAGCAGTCTTAGTAACTTATTTGTTTTCTCATTTCTGGGATCCATCGCCAAATTTTTTTCCAGTTCTTTTTGCGCATCTGCATATTTTTTTTCTTTCATCAATTGCTCTACATAAAGGTTTCTCACTTTGATCAGATTTTCAAAAATTCTCACCCCTTCAGGATTGAAGGTGATTGCTTCCTCATAAACAGGAATGGCTTCACGATAACGTCTTTCACCTCCTAACTGATTTGCTTGTTTGTTCAGCTCCTCTGCTTTAAGCCACATGCTTATCCTGTTAAAGACGTGCGGATCTTCGACGGGCAGCGTATCATTGATTGTGAAATAAATGTCATAATAGCGCACTTCTTTTTTCTCAAAACTATTCTTTTCAAAAAATAAGCCAGCCTCTTTCCCTTCTTCACTCTGCGCGTACGGTTTCGCAAATATAACAGCCATATTTGTCCTTTCACGAAAGAGAGCAAGCTGCTCCTTGTAGTCTTTGAAAGGAATAAAGAATTGATATCGCAAAAAAGTGTACTGCTGCAACGGATTTCGTTCAGGCATGTGTTGTAATATCTGAAAAAGGAAAAGATCGTTAAAATAAAAATACCGTGTTCCATCAGCCAACTGTTGGCTTCCTCCCGCATCCTTGTAAACGAAATACCTTGGTTCGGGGATGCTCTGCAGGACCGTCCAAAGATCCGTGTCTGCTTCTCCCAGCTCCAGTGCAGCAGTGATATTCGTATAAACACAAGCCGTTACACTGAGAAGCAGGACAACCGCAAAGAATACTTTTTTAAGGATGTCGTTTCCTATTTTTTCTTTCAGGGCAAAGATGCCCTTCGCTGTAAAAATGTAGATCAAGGGCAACACTTGTATGACATACCTGAATTGCCGATTATTAATGAGCAAAGTTGCAATGACGAGGGTTGTGACTATAAAAAGAATCATGTGAACATTTTCTTTTAAAAAATCTTTATGCCCTCTCCAAAAGATAAAGGGAACAAGAGCAAACAAAGTAATAAACCAATTCTCCTTGAATGTTGCCAAAACAAAATAAATACCGTGGGATAAGGTAACAACCTGTTCACTCCCTTCAATAACACCTGCCGTAAACATTTTTTCAAATGCAAGACTCTCCTGTCTCCAACTAAAGAGCAGCCACGGTGTCGCGATGACAATAAAAGCAAGCACTTGCATTGCAAAATTTCTTGCGTACATGAAACTCTGCTGTTGTTTTAGCCATGTGAAGGTGATTTTTTCTTTTCTTACTTTGTTTTCCACATAAAAAAGATACAAAACGTATAAGGCCAGAAAGATTCCTACAAATAAGAGTGTGTGATATTTCATTAAGGAAGCAAAAATTAAACAGCCCCCACCCAAAAATATTGATTTCCATCCTTTGCCATAAAAGAAAAAGTAAAACCAGCCTGCCGTAAAAAGTGCAATGGGTATTTCCATCATGGCTTGCCGAGCATAATAGTACGTGAATGGTGAAAGAAGGAAAAGGATAGTTGTGAAAAGTGCCTGTTTTCCGTTATTGAAAATTTTTTTTGATAAAAAGTAAAAAAAGAAGATCGAGCATATTACCAAGAGTTGATTTGCAAACCTTGCAGTAAACGTGCTTATTCCCAACACAAAAAAAATCAACGCTTGCCATAAAGCATGTGCTGGAGGGTCATACATTGCAAACCAATCGATACTAAAAACACGACCTGAATAATCATCAAGAAAACTTATAAGTGGCCGATAACCTTCTTGAAAAATTGTTCTTACATAATCATGAAAGAATATTCCTTGAATTGTGTGTCTTCCTTCATCGTATGCTAAATCAGTATTCCAGTTGATGTTTAGTGCTACAAGATAGAGTACAAGG
>JAGWAF010000036.1 GCA_018302085.1 Candidatus Woesearchaeota archaeon
TTGTTTTATTTTCTCAGTGTTTATTTTCTCTGGAGATTTTTACAAAAACAAACGTGGAAAAATCTTATCCTTCTTGGCGTTGTCCTCGGATGCGCATTTGCTTCCAAGTTTACTGCATTGTTCATCATTCCCGTGTTTGGAATTTTATTGTTGATATGGTTTTTTATCAGGGATGCCAAACCTTACCTTTCTTTCGAAAAAATAAAAAATACGCTATCAACAAAACCTTTTTGGCAAACAAGTGTTCTCCTCGCTGGAGGATTTTTGATTGCGTTGATTATTGTTGTACTAACCTATCAAATCACAGGATTCCCTCATTTCTTTGAAGGACTGTCTTATGTGATGTTTCACTCCCAGTACGGGCATATGGCATATTTATTTGGGGAGCGAAGCTTGCAAGGGTGGGTGTACTACTTTTTGGTTGCGTACTTTTTCAAAACACCTATCCCTGAAATGATTTTTATCATCTTAAGTTTCTTTTTTTGGAAAAAGATTCCTGAAAAAAAGTGGAAGAATGAGTTATTTTTAATTATCCCTGCACTGTTTTATTTGATTACGTTCATGTTTAATAATATCAATATTGGTGTGCGACATATCCTGCCAGTCTATCCTTTTATTTTTGTTTTTGTGAGTAAAATCGTCAAGGTGCAACTGACATCAGCGATGAAACAAAAGATTTTTACTGTTGCGGTGACATTGATACTGATTTTTTATGCTGTCAGTAATTTCTTTATTTTTCCATACTATCTTGCATATTTCAATATCTTCGCAGGAGGCCCTGTCCATGGAAAGGAAATTCTTATCGACTCAAACATCGACTGGGGTCAGGACTTGAAAAGAGCGGCAGCATACTTGAATGAAAACAAGATTGAAGAGGTGTATATCAAATATTTTGGCTTCGATGCCATTGAACATTACGGCATTACAGCGAATGAGTTGCCTTGCTATCCTGTGGAAGGTGTTGTGGTGATTAGCGTCAATGCACTCCAAGGACTTACTGAAGATCTGGAGGAATGTTATGCGTGGCTTAAAACATACGAACCCATCTCAAGAACAGGGTACTCCCTGTACATCTATAATGTCACAGGAGTTAGTACTGAAGCGAAAAAATTACTAGCGTGTAAGGAACAGTGCGAAGAGCGCTGCGGAGAAGGAGGCTCTACCTCTTTGGAGAGTGGATGGAATAATGAAACAAACAAATGTTCTTGTAAATGTGGAAAGAAGAGAACCGTTTGAAGATAATAATGATTGTGAGATTTTGATATCGTACTATAGAGAGGTTTGAATGATATCTTAATTTGCCGAGAAGTTTGAAATTAGAAAACGACACAAATAATAGGACTAAATGGTCGTTTTCTACTTAGAAACGGACAGTAATGCCCTAAAAGTTATGTCCGTTTCTTGCCTAAAACACTCCATTTTTTGACATTTTGCAAAGTTCTCTATGCCTCATCCGCATAACCATAATATCTTTTAGCATCATCCAGGGTTCTTTGAAGGTGTTTACTTTGCTCTCAGGACTGTTCTTCCACACGACAGGAACTTCTTTAACACCATACCCCAGCCGTTTTGCCAAATACAGAATTTCAACATCAAAACTGAAGCCGTGTAAGGTCTGTCTTCTAAAAATATCTTTTGCAGCACTGCTTTGAAAAAGTTTGAACCCGCATTGCGTATCCTTAATGCCATAAACACCTATTAATTGCACGATTTTGTTAAATGTTTTTCCAAGAACAACACGATAAAAGGGTTGTCTTTCCGTAATAACTGATCCTTTCAATGCACGCGATCCAATGAGAATAGAATATCCCTGATATTGTCTAAACTTCAAAAGCTCCTCGATGGGTGTGGATAAATCAGCATCGCTAAACAGGATCCATGGGTAATTTGCTTCAAGCACCCCTCGTCTTACACTATACCCCTTTCCCTGGTTTTTAGAATTTTGAAGAAGTCTCACCCTCTCATGTTGAAATCGAGCAACGATTTCAGAGGTTTTGTCTGTGGAACCATCATTTACTACGATAACTTCGTATGCATTAGTATGCTCACGAAGGAAGGGGAGTATGCGTTGGAGTGTTGTCTCAATGCGTCGTTCCTCATTGTAGCATGGTATGACGACAGAAAGCTCCATGGTTTGTGGAAACATAAATGTATTTATAAACATACTGCTGAAAAAAGAGGTATTTTTTTAAAGAGACCTTGATCACTAGCGTGTATGGCATCCCTTAGTGTTTGTATGATTGTAAAAAATGAAGCTGAGCACCTGAATGAATTTTTAACTAATCACGCTTCCCTTGCTGACGAGTTTATTATTGTGGACACTGGCAGCAGTGACAATACAAAAAAGATCGCCTCCTCATTTCCTAAGGTGAAACTTGTTGATTTTGTTTGGAATGATGATTTTTCCGCAGCAAGAAATGAAAGCATCGAGCACGCCACAAAAGATTGGATTCTCATTCTCGATCCCGATGAGCGTATTGCGAAAGAGGATTTCGAGCGATTAAGGCAAGCCTGCGAAACAAAGAAGGCAAAGGTGTTTGTTCTCACCCAAATAAATTATGCAAATTCTTCAAACTCCACAAACCCCCCAAACTCTCCCAACTCTCAAGAAGAATCCCTCAAGAATGGTCAGCCGATTTTAACACCCCGCCTTTTCAAGAATCATGAAAACATAATCTTTCATTTCCGTGCACATGAGTCCATTGAGAAATCAGTCAATCAACAGAATCTGCCAGTAGCCTTCCTCAATGTGCTTATCCATCATTATGGTTTTAAAGAAAATACCAAGGAACAATTAGAAAAAAAACACGCCTACTATCTCGGACTTATTGAAATGGAGATGAAGGAAATGCCAAGCGAACCAAAACCATGGTTTGAAATGGGCTCTCATTATCTTGAGCAAGGCAAGTATCAAGAAGCAATACAGCATTTTGAAGCCACCATAGATAAGGGTTTATCAACATCCATGGTTTGGGATTATCTTGGCCACGCTTACTATAATGGCAAGCAAGATGAAAAAGCATTTGATTGTTACAAACACGCAATTTTGATGTCTGATAACCCCGCATTAGGCTTTTTTAACTTGGCAATGTTTTATCTGAAATCCCAAAAAGAAGCATTTGCATTACGTGCCTTCGGTGAAAGCTTGAAATATGACCCGAACAACCTTGCGGCTATCAACAATGCTTCTTTCCTGCTCATGCGTCATGGCCAATTCGATAAGGCGGAGCAGCTCCTAAAAAATGGGTTGCAAATTGCGCAGGGAAAACAAGCATTGCCCATCGCAACCAATCTCACGATGCTCTATTTACAGAATAGACAGTTTACTGAAGCCCAAAAGATCCTCGAACCATTAATTAGGGAGCATGAGGATCCGCAAATCTATGCAAACCTTGCGCAGGTGTATCTTCATACGGGCCAGCAGGAGAAAGCAAAAAAACTTATTGAGCAAGCGGTAAAGAAGGATCTTCGCGACCCTGGTAAGATTCTGCAAAAATTGAAGGAGGAATTGCTATGATCACTACTGCAAAAGAATTTTTCAGAGAAGGTGTCAAAGCTTTGCATATCAAGAATTATCGTGCAGCGACAGCCCATTTTGAAAAGGCAGTCGAGCTTGGTTCTGATAACATTGAACATCATTATCATCTGGCATACGCATATTTCAAAAGAAATGCTCTCCCCCAATCCATGGCTATCATTAGAAAAGCCTTAAAGCTTAATCCTAAAAAATTAAAAACGTATAATCTTCAAAATCCTTACGCAGCCTTCTTTGTCCTGGCGGCTGCAATTCATGAATCCCAGGGAACGCGCGACAAGGCAATCAGAGCATACGAAAAAGCCATCAGGCTCAACTCCCCCAAAAAGGACATTCTCGAAAAAAGAGTGGAATCGTTAAAAAAGCAAAAGAAATAAAAATAGCCCCTCTTTTGTCCATGCCATGAGCCTCAGCATATGCTTTCTCGCAAGGAATAAGGAGCAGAGCCTTCAACATAGTTTTGACTCTATCAAAGATCTTGCGGACGAAATCATTGTGGTAGATACGGGTAGCACAGACAAAACAAGACAAATTGCACAACAAACGGGCGCCAAAGTGCTCTCCCTCTCCTGGAAAGATGATTTTAGCGCTGCAAAAAACCTCGCTCTGGAGCAGGCAACGTCTGATTGGATTCTCTTTCTCAAGCCCGGGGAGACGATCGCGGTAAAGGACAAACAGAAAATCAAGGAAAAGATAAATAACAAAGATAACAAAGATGGCAAAGAGATGAGTGCGTATATCCTCTTCAGAAGGAATTACACCAATAACAAAAACATCCTTGACCTTATAGCTTGTGACGGTTCTTATGATGAAGAGCGAGGATATGCTGGTTTTATTGCCACTCCTCAACTCTCTCTTTTTAGAAACCATAAAGATATTCGTTACGAGGGTGTTATTTTTGAAGACATCGAACATGCAATCATTAAAAACAAGGGGAGGATTGCAGTTACAAACATCATGACTCATTTTGTCGACGTTACAGCAAACGATCCTAAGAAGAACGCAGAACGGATTAATCGCTATCTAAAAATATGTTTGAAAGAAATAGAAAAAAATCCTAAAGAACCCAAATACCATTATGAGGTTGCCAAGTTATACAAAATGCAGCAGAAATTTGATGATGCAATGCATCATTTTAAGAAATCTCTGCAGCTCCAAGAAAGATATCGCAATCCTCATCGTGAATTGGCAGATATCCACCTTCAACAAGGAAAAATTTTGGATGCCTTGGAGGAGTACGAAGCTGCTCTGCAGCAAAAGCCCCAAGATTTGAGTACCTTACTCCAGCTTGGTTCCTTATATGGGCAGCGTGGCCGTTACAAGGATGCCGTGCGGATGTTCCAGAAGGCATTGGAGTTGAACCTAAGAAATCCTGTCGCATATCAAAATCTTGCTTCCACCTTAGTCAGGGCTAATAACATCAAAGGTGCGTTGAAGATCCTAGAAATCGCGTACGAAAAAACAAAGCTTGACAAATTCAAAAAAATGAAAGAGGATTTAGAATCCAAAATTGAGAAAAATGAAAAGATTAAAGACGCTCTCAAGGAAAAAGATTTTGTAAAGGTAGAGCAACTTCTTAAGGGCGAGATATTAAAAAATCCTAAAAGTCTCGTCGCGGTTACAAATCTTGGAGCATTCTACGCGATAAAAAAAGATAACAAAAAAATCGTAGAACTCCTCTCCCCGATTGTCGATGGCAATAAAACAGATAACTCTGGCTTAATGATGAACCTCTACGGCAACCTTGCTTCTGCGCACGCTCAATTAAAAGATAAAAAAGCCGCACTCCAAATTCTCAAACAAGCATTGAAGTTAAAACCATCAAATTCTGAGTTCTTTGAGAAGAAGATGGAAGAATTGAAAACTAAATAATTAAGAACCTATCCCAGTTGGTGGGTGAGAATCATTGCCTTGTAGCAAGATCACAAAATAGAGCGATTGGTGCAGCTCGATTTTGGTATTATCTGCGATCAACGGAGCAGTAAATCTACGCAATGATTCTCACCTAGTGAGATAGGTTCTAAATATAACTAAAATAACTAAATATAATTAAAATAATTAAATATAATTAAATACTCTTTTTGATTTCCTCTTTCTGCGGTGATAGGAGCTAAAAAAGAGGTGGTGCTTATTCTAGGCTGGGTTTTTGCAGTGTTTTCGCTCCTTTCCTCAGGATATTTTTTTATTATCGAAAATTATTTTTTCGGTATATTCTTTTTTCTTCTCGCGTGCTCGTTTGTCCCTCCTTTTCTGCATTTTTTAAAACAAAAAGGAATAAGTCCTCTTCTTCCTGTTGTTTTAATTCTATTTTTATTTTTAACTTCCTATGCCACCCCTTTTTTTTCAGAAGAAAATTCCGCTGCCGGAGCCGTGGTTTATGAAAATAATCAGAAGCCATATTTCGTGCTTGAAAAAGAAAATGGCGTGGAGCACAAACAAGGTCAGCAAGAAGTACCCATGGGTGCAACTGTGATCCATCGTTATTTTACCTCTCCAGAACCTGCAAACCAACTCCCTCAACATCTGGAAGTAACCGTTAAAATAAATGATACTGCCTTTGTTCCAGGCGTCATAAAAATTCCAAGGGGGGCAACAGTTAATTGGGTGAATGAATATTATCGAATTCACATTATCCACGTCGTGAATATGACTGGGGGGTATACTAGTTTTGTTGAAAGCGGCAAATTGGCATTTGGCGACAGCTTCAATTATCGCTTCGACATTCCTGGGGAATATGACTACCGTGATTTAATATTCAATTGGCGTGGTAAAATCATCGTGACACCATAAAGCATAAATACATACTAATCACACCCTAATGTATGCGCGTTATTCACATCATAACTTTATTCATTATCTTATTTTTCTTACTTGCCTGTTCCAAAAAAGAATCCCAGATCTCCATCCAAGAAGGATCTGAAATTTCTGAAAAAAGTATTGGGGAACAAAAAACTATTCCTGAAGTAGCTGAAGTAGAACAAAAAGAACAAGAAAAAACGGAAGAACAATCTTCTCTGATTCAAATCGAAAATAAGTCCTATGCAATCGTTGCCCCTCCGATGCCAAAAAACGCGCGTGAAATTATAAATGGGCATGTGTTCATGTATGAAAAAGAAAGGAAAGTGTGGAGAACAGAGCTTCCTTGGAAGAACCTGCTTCTCAACATGACCTTTCGTTATAATCCGGAGGAAGTGAGAGGCATTCCCATTTTAGGTGCATTAAATGCAACATTTAATCTGAAGAATATTTTCATCACCTTTGATCCTGTGAACACTCTAGATACGGAGTATGTTGCCCTTGCAGCGCATGAGTTAAGTATGCATCTTGCAAGCTCTTTTGATAGAAGCCCCGTGCCTGCATGTACTCAGGTGAATAAAGACTGTCCGGAACAGATGCTGGTAACGTGCAATGCCGCAAACAAGGCGGTGATTTTCCTTGATAGCACTCCAGAACAAAAAATTACTTTGAAGGGTAATTGCCTGCACATTGCAGGGCAGGGCGAAGATCTTGTCAAAGCAACAGAGAGAATGATCTTTGATTGGTATGGGTTGTATAAATAATCAATATTTTTTTATTCCATCTTTAATCTTTTTTTCTATTCAATACTATTTTTCGTATCTTCATAATTTTTTTTACGCTTTTTAAAAAGAAGTGAAGAAGTGTAAAGAATTTTTAATCAGGCAAACGCTTCTACTATAATGTGAAAATTGAGTGTTTTGCCCGCTAAAGGATGATTCAAATCTAAAACAACAGTTTTTTCCTTAATGTCTTCAATTTTTGCAAAGATCCGCTGTCCCCGGGGTGAAACGAGCGTGAGCACAATCCCTTTTTTCAAAGGCGCTTCTCTGGGGAGTTTATCCTGCGGAATTTCAATAAAGAGTTCCTCCCGTGACATGCCGTACCCCTGTACTGCTTCAATGCGAATGTCTTTCTCGTCTTTTTCCTTCATGCCGATGAGCGCATCTTCAAATTTTTTAAGAAGTTTTCCTTCTCCAACTTTTATGATAAGGGGTTCTTTCCCGATATTACTGTCAAAAACAACTTTGTCGTCAAAATAGCCGTTATAGAAAACCTTGACCGCATCTCCTTGTTTTACAGTTTGTGTCATGCTAAGAAAAAATTCGTGATCATATTTAAGTCTTTGCGTTATCTTTATATATCTTGTTTCTTCAAAATCAGCCATGGCTTTACTTTCTTTGCAAGAGTTCATCGATCTGATTATCATGACGCTGGGGGTAGGTTTTATTTTTATGGATGCATTCAAACATGCTCCTCAATATCATGATCCTTTAGCTTATCATAAAAAAAGTTTTGCGTGGAGCCAATTAGGTTTTGCGGTTTTAGTAACAGCTCCTGCAGTGATTTTTCATGAACTGGCACACAAATTTTTTGCAATTCTTCTGGGATTAGAAGCAACCTTTCATGCCGCGTATACTTTTCTTGGCATTGGCATCCTTATGAAGCTAATGAATTTTGGTTTTGTTTTTTTCGTGCCGGGGTACGTCTCAATTTCAGGCGCCAATCCATTGCAGAATTCCCTGATTGCGTTTGCAGGTCCTGCATTAAATGGCATCTTGTTTTTGGCAGGCTTTATAGTTTTGAAAACACGTCATCATTTGTCTCCCAAACAACATCTTTTCTGGGCGTTAACAAGACGCATTAACGGTTTTCTTTTCGTGTTAAACATGATTCCCGTACCCTTCTTTGACGGAGGTCATGTCGTGCGTGGTTTATACCAAACTTTGTTTTGAGAACTTTGCAGAATTCAAAAAAAGCAGTGTTTTTGGCAAAGTTCTCTAGAGAGAAGTTTGAGTATTTCTTATTGAGAGGTTTGAATAACCTTAAAAATTTGTTCAAACCTCTAATAGAGAAGTTTGAATGATCTCTCAATTTGTTCAAACCTCTAATAGAGAAGTTTGAATGATCTCTCAATTTGTTCAAACTTCTGGCAGATTACTTTGAATAAGCGATAAATCAGGGGGTTATTCAAAGTCCTCTATTATTTCAAACTTCTCTTTTGAATTTTTTAAAATTTCATTTAATTTCATTTCAGTGCCTTAGGTAGAAATCTTTATAAACTCTCAACAATCCTATAATAAGCCATAGTGAAACCGAAATTTATAGTTGTCACGGGGGGGGTACTGTCCGGCCTGGGAAAGGGGGTCACAACGAGTTCTATAGGCAATTTGCTCAAGGCACAGGGTTATAATGTTACTGCATTGAAGATGGATCCGTACATTAATGTGGATGCTGGCACGATGAGGCCGACAGAGCATGGTGAAGTATGGGTTACAGATGACGGCGGAGAAACAGATCAGGATCTGGGAAATTATGAACGTTTTATCGATATTACATTAAGTAAAAAACATAGCATCACGACAGGTCAATTATATTTAACGGTCATTCAGAAAGAAAGAAATTTGGAGTATGATGGAAAGTGTGTCGAGGTGATTCCCCATATTCCTTTAGAGATAAAACGAAGAATTCTCGACGTGGCAAATACGACCAAAGCTGATTTTGTTTTAATTGAAGTGGGCGGTACTGTTGGGGATTATCAAAGTATTCTCTTCCTTGAAGCTTTGAGGGAATTAAAGCGCGAAGTCAAGGATTTGATTTTTGTGCATGTCGTATATCTTCCTATTCCTAACAATCTGGGTGAGATGAAAACAAAGCCTGCCCAGCATTCCATTCGTTTCCTTAACTCTACGGGTATTCAGCCTGATTATATTATTGCTCGTGCATCTAGAACAATTGATAAAGTGCGAAGGGAAAAGTTTTCTTTTTTGTGTAACGTTGAAGATGATGCGGTGTTCGCAGCTCCTGATGTGAAAAATATTTACGAAGTTCCTCTCCTTTTTGAACGGCAGGGCTTAGACAAAAAAATTCTTTCTCATTTTGGTTTGCGTTATAAATCAAATAATAATCGTGTTTGGAAGTCGTTTATTCACAAGCTTTCTTTACTAAAAAATGAAGTAAAAATTGGTGTTGTCGGAAAATATTTTGACATTGGTGATTTTACCTTAGAAGATTCGTATGTTTCTGTGATTGAGGCGATAAAACATGCATCGTGGGCGAATAATGTGATTCCTAAAATTCAGTGGATTGATTCTAAACAATTCGAAACCAATCCAAAAAGTATAACGCAACTCAGTCAGTATGATGCTTTAATCATTCCTGGTGGTTTCGGTGGCTCGGGTGTTGAGGGAAAAATCACCGCGATCAAGTACGCGCGGGAAAATAATATCCCTCTTCTAGGATTGTGCTACGGTTTGCAATTATCTGTTGTTGAATTTGCAAGAAACGTCTGTAATGTGAAAGATGCGCATACCACTGAAATTAATCCCAACACGAAAAATCCTGTAGTGATAATTCTTCCTGAACAAAAAAAATTATTGGAACAAAAACAATATGGTGCCTCTATGCGTTTAGGATCCTACAATGCAATCTTGAAAAAAAATACGAAAGTTGCGCAGCTCTACAAAAAAAATGAGGCAAGTGAAAGACACAGGCATCGTTATGAAGTAAACCCTGATTATCATCAACTTCTCGAGCAACACGGCATGATCCTCAGTGGTATGTCTCCCGATGGTAAATTAGTTGAGTACATCGAACTTCCCAATCATCCTTACTTTGTTGGCACGCAAGCACACCCTGAATTCACCAGCAGGCCATTACATCCCAACCCCTTATTTTATGGCTTGATAGAAGCTGCGAAGAAACGCGCAAAAAGGAGTAGCCTATAAAATCTAATTTTTCCATCATCATATCCAATGGTGGCGAGGTGGGAAAATTAGGGTCTGAGAAAATCGACCAGAGCCAAAAGGGCGGGCATGCCATTGGTGTATTCACAGATGGGGGTCGATTTTCGATTGACAATCTAAAGCTTTATAAAAGGTGGCTCTTCCCTATCCCGGGGGAAAGTAATGTTAGAAAAAGTCAAACGTTTTTATGAGGCGAAGTACAAAAAGCTTCTCATTATTCCATTCTTAATGTTGTTCCTGGCCCTTATGCAAGTTGGGTACCAATTCGCTTCCACAGGAGAGTTCATGAACAGGGGCGTTTCCCTCAAGGGTGGTATTTCTGTTGCCATTCCAGAGCATACCATGCCCATTATTGAATTGCAAGAAATTTTCAACAATAATTATCCTAAGGCTGATATTTCTGTGAGAAGTATCTCCCAAACAGGTTTGCTTATTGAAGCTTCTGATTTAACTCAGGAACAAGTTTTGCAAGTTTTAAAAGAACAATTCCCTAACCTGCAGAAAGGGGATTATAGTGTTGGCGAACTCGGCTCCGCTTTAGGCGAAAGTTTTTTCAGAGAAACTATTTTTGTGCTTTTCTTGTCCTTTATTTTGATGGGGGTTGTGGTTTTCATCACCTTTAGAGTTCCAGCTCCAAGTTTGGCTGTTATTCTTGCAGCATTCTGCGACATTGTGGTTACTCTGGCTGTAGTCAACATGATGGGCATCAAGATCAGCTCCGCGGGCATTGCAGCGTTCCTCATGCTCATTGGTTACTCTGTTGACACGGACGTTCTTCTCAGTACAAGGGTTCTCAGGAGAACAGAAGGCACGGTCATGGACGGTGTTTACAGCGCTATCAGGACAGGTTTTATGATGACCTCTACTACATTGGTTGCGCTCCTCGCAGGACTTTTCCTCGCTAACAATGATACCATTTTTCAAATTATGCTGATTCTCTTCATTGGTCTTATTGTGGACCTGATCATGACGTGGATCCAAAAC
>JAGWAF010000037.1 GCA_018302085.1 Candidatus Woesearchaeota archaeon
CTTCCGGCGGAAAGTTCTGCTTTTGAAACTTGTGATATCACACAAGCATTAATGCAACAAGGAGCACATTATCTTGCTGACGATCTCAGAAGTGAAAGAGGAACTGAAGGGATAGTTTATTGTTTGATTGCAAAGGACTTGACAGAAGCTGGTCTAAGGGCTGGAGACGGAAAAGTACTCATCCGTCCTTCCTGTCTTGGCTACGGCATCATCTTCAGCGTCAATGTTGTTGTTGCTGGTAACCTATTCTATATCATTAGGCTGGCTCGCGCGGTAGCCGAGGCGCTGAAAAAATAAGGGTTTAATCAAAACTTTTATAATCTTCTTCTTTTATTTTTTAGTTTCCCAAGAGCTTATGCCATAACAATGGAATAAAGCTTTGAAGGGGCTACACGTCCTGTCACTATGACAAGAGTCTCGCAAGAGCATTGTTATGAAATTCAGTTGCGACAGCTGGTAACCAAAAAATGGTGAACGTCTTGAAGCAACAGTGTTTATTTTTCAGAGTGAGGACTACTGAGCCGTCCTTCCTGTCTTGGCAACGACAACAACTACAACAACAATCTCAATGCCAATGACCAACTCAATAACAATAGGCTGGCTCGCGCAATAACCCTAACACAAAGTTTGGCTCTCGGGATTTTCCTTATGAAAACCTACAAACACCTCTATGAAAAATTAATCGCTATTGAAAACTTGGAGGAAGCTTATTGGAAAGCACGACGAGGAAAAGTAAGTAAAAGTTATATTCAAAAATTTGATAAACACTACCGGCTACACTTAGCAATTCTTTATCGTGAACTAAAAGACAAAACGTACCAGCCAAAGCCTTTGAAGAGTTTTATTTTGCGTGATCCTAAAACAAGAAAAATATGCGTCAGCGATTTCAGAGATCGAATAGTACATCATGCCTTGATAAATATTCTACAACCTATTTTTGAATCAAGATTCATCCATGACAGCTACGCAAGCCGTAAAAATAAAGGAACTTCAACAGCTCTGCAAAGATTTGATTACTTCAAAAACAAAATCAACAGTAAGTATTCTCTCGGCTATGTTTTCAAGGCAGATATTAAGAGATATTTCGACACGGTAGATCATAACGTACTTATGACAATTATTAATCAAAAAATAAAAGATGACGATCTTCTCTCACTTGTACAAAAAATACTTAACAATTTCGAAAACAAAATACCAGGTAAAGGAATGCCTCTGGGTAACTGGACGAGTCAATTCTTCGCAAACATCTACCTGAATGAACTAGACCAATTTATCAAACACAAACTCAAAGCAAAATATTACATTCGCTACGTTGACGACTTTGTTATACTTCACAAATCCAAAAAAACACTACAAAACTATCAACAGCTTATTAAAGAATTTCTTCGGGAATTAAAACTTCAATTCCACCCTAACAAATGCAAGATAGTACCCCTCAAAAGAGGCGTGTCATTCATAGGATGCAAAATCTTCCAACATCACAAACTACTTATAAAAAGAAACATAAAAAAAATCACAACAAAACCCCATGAACTGCTAAACTTTTATGAACAATCAATAATAAGTCAAGAAGATCTTTTCAACGTATACAATGGTTGGAACGGATACGCGCAACAAGCAAACACATACACCCTCAGACAAAACATGAAAAAGTACTTAAAAATGGAACTAGAAAAAAGAACAAACACTAGAAAGAGTATAATTCAAGAAATGGCGTCAATCCAAATTGAAGAAATGAAAGAAACAGCAAACATGATGCCCTCTCCAATAAATTTAGAAAACTCTTGGTAGTTCACGTCGGTTTTAAAAAATAAGAATGTTTACTTCTTCTCAAAGAATTCTTTCACTGCCGGGCTGCCCCTCACTTTTGCTTTTTGGCCAAGACGATAATACGTTTTCAGAACACTTGGCCCCCATGAGTATTTTCCTTTTTCTTCTTTCACTTGTTCGATTTCAAACTCTCCTAACTTGACGCCTTTGCGAAGGTGATAGTAAACTACCTCACGACTACATTTAGGAAAGATTTGACAATATTTCTTGTGAATTTCATAACCGTACGCCTTCTTCATGTAATGAAGAATCTCAATAAGGTTTTGCCTGATTTCTGATTTTACGGGTCGTCCACGCATAGCTTTATTTCAGAATTATGAGTATTTAAAGATTTCTTTTTGTATAGTTAAAAATAGAATAATTCCCAAGGACAGAGATCGGAGCATTTATAAATCCGTTTTTTTCATTCCGTCCCATGTTCAATCCCAATATCAAAAAGTATTCTATGTTTTTGGCTGTCAGCATTCTTTTTTCAATTTTCGCATTTTCCCTTATTTACGCAGTCGTTGATGAACCGCAATGGAATGATTATTGCCTTGATCAACCTGCCCCGAGATATACCGAGCCTACTAAGGAGGGTGTGCCTGCAAAATGTTCTGATGAGTATGCTTACCCTTCTGAAGAAGAGATACGTGCATGTAACGCCAAAGATGGTCAGATGCAGAGAAAAACAGATGTCAAAGGATGCCCTGCGGAATATTATTGTGAAACTTGTCAAAAGTCCTATAACGACGCAATTGCGGAGTATAACCTCTGGGTTTTTATGATGGCTTGCGCATTAGCTGTTATTGCCATCTCCTTTGGAATTACTACCCCTTTCTTTAGTGGCGAGTTTGCTGAAATCATTGCTCCAGGTTTTATTATTGGGGGCTTGTTCACTCTTTTTTTCGGTACGGCTCAGTATTTCAGCGACATGGGTAAGCTTTTACGCCCTATTGTCATGTTCTTTGAGCTTTGTCTCGTTATTTACTTAATTTATCGTGCTGTAAGGAAAGCAAATAAAGCAAAGAGGTAAGGAAGGCAACCTTTTTATCCTCCTCCCTTTTTTATTGAAGCATGACCTACCTATTCGAGCTTTCACAAGAAAATCTTGATCTGGCAGTACAGGAAGTAATAGCCCTGACACTCCATCCCTTCTATGAATGCCAAGACTCTTTTCTGATTCTAAAAAATACTCTGGATCATAAAAAAATACGGGAACTGGGAGAAAGGTTAGCATGCACAAAGAAAATCAGTCAAATTCTTTTTATCTCAAAAAAACAGAACTTGATAAGAGATGTGAAGCATTTTTCTTGGAAAAAGGTATATCAGAAAAGCATTGCTGTGCGTGCACGTGCCGAGCTCAAAGATCAAGAAAAAGAGCTTGCGACAAGAGTTCTTGATTCCCTGCAAAAGGGTCATGTTGATTTGGAAGATCCTATAACTAAAATTGAGTTTCTTCAAATAATGGGGAAGGTGTACGCAATACTTGTTTTGAAAGAAATTCATCATGATTTCGAAGAAAGAAAGGCTCATAAGAGGCCGGCGCTCCATCCAAGTGCAATGCACCCCAAACTTGCAAGGGCAATGATTAATCTTACAGGGATAAAAACAGGTGAAGAAACAAGAACAACAATAACTGATCCTTTTGTCGGTACTGGTGGAATCCTTATAGAAGCCGCTGATATGGGTTTCAAAACTCAGGGTTTTGATATTGATCCTGAAATGTTGCAGCGTTGCAGGACAAACTTAGATTTTTTTCATATTCAAGATGCAAACATAAAACTTAATGACGCTACAAAAATAAAAGAAAAATTAGATTACGTTGTAGCCGATCTTCCTTACGGAAAAATGACAAAGCCGATCACGTCACAACTTTATGAAGATTTTTTTAAAAATTTAAGAACAATATTAAAAAAGCGGGCAGTGCTGTGCTTTGAAGATAAGGAAGAAACCATAAACAGCATTACCAAAAATAATTTCAAAATTCTGCATTCTTTCGCAATCCCGGTTCATAAATCAATGACGAGAAGAGTTGTAGTAATAGAATGATCATAGAATAATCAATATTTGAGAACTTTCAATCCTGGAATCATGGCAAAATCCTGATCGCGTGTAACTAAAGTTTCTCCTTGGACAAAAGTAATACCTGCAATCATCGCATCTTCAGGTTCAATGGGTGTGCGAGAGAGTTCATGATTGATTTCAGCAGTTCGTTTTGCTGCGCGCATATCAAAATTTAAGATATTTGTTGCGCCTAAAAAATCTTCAACAACTTTTTTCTCATGTTCGGGCATTTTGTCTTTAAGTGCTCCCTCCCAAAGTTCCATTATGGTTATTGCTGTAACAAAAATGGTTTCATGCCGTTCAATTTGTTCGAGCAGCTCCAGGGCGGGTTTATAATTTCTTAGAACATCGATGACAAATGAACTGTCAAGAACTGCCATGTTTTCCTCTCAGAGCATCAGCTATACGTTCTATTCTTTTATGGTGAGCGATACGATGCTGTTTTCGTCTTTCACGGATTCCTTTCTCAAGTTTTTCAGCTGTTTTTTCCGAAAGAGCACCGGCAAATTCTTTTAACGATCTATATCTTGTAATGCGGAGGATAGTATCGCTAAAGCTTTCAGTTTCGCCCTTCTTTGCCTTGAGCGAATTATAGGCATCCTCAGTAACGGTGATAGTTTTAACTGCCATGCTATGTTTAAGTATGTTTATATTTATAAACTTTGCCATGTTCATTTTTACTGCTTGAGAAATACAGTTTTATAGGTTTAATCCAAAAAAATCCGGAAGAATCCCGGCAATTTTATCAAAACTTTGAATGCATCTTTAAATATAACTTTAGCCTTTTACTGTTTAATGGGTATAAAACAAAGGACTCCAAAAAAATTAAAGTTGGCACAAGTAAAAGAAGAAAAAGTGCGAATTGATGAGGCAGCGCTGAAAGCTTTGCAATCAAGAAGAGAATTTCTTTGGAAAGCTGGGCTACTTCTTGGCGCCGCAGCTTTTGGATTGGGCGGAGTTCTCGTTAGAAATATTCTTCGTCCCAATTATGGAGGGTGGAATTTTCTAGACCCAGAAAAATTGGGTTTGCTAGATTTTAACGAAGCTCAATTAACTGATATGACCAGCAATGGAATTCGCATCGGCATAGAGCAGATTATCGATCCAAAAACAATTGAGGGAAAGAGGTTAATTGATAGGCTCGGCTCTAAAGCTTTTGGCAAAGCTAAAGAAATGGGATATGATGATAGTGTTGAATGGGAAGTTTCTCTTACCCAAAATATTATTGGTATTCCTCTTGAAGATAGTCTTGCTCAACCTTTTTTGTGTTACGTTAAAAAGGCCGTATCTTTTCTTTATTCAGAGGTTAAAGGTCTTGATCCATTTCCAGAAAATTATGTTGTCGTAAAGCCGGGAGATGATTGGAGCTTTGGATTTAAGTATAAAACATTTCTTGTAAAGGAACATTGTTTGCTGGGTGTATTTGATGCTGTGAATCCGACAAGATCAGGACAAAGGGTTTCATTCGCAAACGCGCTGATGAATTCAGGGGGCGCTGCTCTTTTTGACCGATCAACCGTTTCTAACAATTCTTGGTGGTACCTTATTTTGTCTGCCGGTGACACTGCTATTTCAAGTCCTTTTTCTGAAATTTTACCAGTTCTTATTGTTCCAAGAACAAGTGAGTATTACGCCAAAACTGATCCAGAGGAAGCGGCTCAGGCCTTAGAAGCGATCACTGAGGGCATGAGCAATTTGCTTAGCCATAAGTTGGTTAAAGAGTTAAATATTCCTAACGGTGCGGAGCGTATCGAAGCTTCTTATCGTCAGCTGTCACGGGGTTCATTTTGCGTTCGATATCAGTATGTTAGAAAAGCAATTGAGTGGTTAAGATTAAATGGTCTTCAGAAGGGCCTTGATCTCTATATGGAAGATCCAGCAAAGTTTATGGTTGCGATAAAGAAATAATTCATTTTTTTATCGTCTCATTCTCTTTTCAATCTCATTCACTGCAAAGCGTGCCTTGACCATTGAGTCAGGATTAATGCTCATGCTTTTGATTCCGGAGCGAACAAGGAATTTTGCAAAGTCTGGATAGTCCGAAGGTGCTTGCCCGCAGAGCCCTATGTATTTTTTCTTTTTATTTGCAACCTTAATGACGTTTTCAATTAATTTTTCAACTGCGGGGTTGCGTTCATTGTAAAGTGAAGATACTAACTCTGAATCCCTATCCAAACCCAAAGTTAATTGCGTTAAATCATTGCTTCCTATGGAAAATCCGTCAAAGACATCTAAGAATTCTTCTGCCAAAAGAACATTGGAAGGAATCTCGCACATCGCATAGACTTTCAATCCATTTTTTCCTCTGACTAAACCATATTTTTTCATCGTTTCAATAACTTTTTTACCTTCATCAACAGTTCTGCAAAATGGGATCATTACAATAATGTTGGTCAACCCCATTTCTTCTCGTGCTTTCTTAAGTGCAGCGCATTCTAAACCAAATGCTTCTTGATAGCGAGGATGATAATAGCGTGAAGCTCCTCTCCATCCGATCATTGGATTGGCTTCGAGAGGTTCAAACTGTTTTCCTCCAATTAGGCTTGCATATTCATTGGATTTGAAATCACTTGTACGGAGAATTACCTGCTTTGGATAAAACGCTGCGGCAATCGTGCCTATGCCATATGCAAGTCTATCGACGAAGAATTGTTTTTTATCTTTATATCCTTTCGTTAATTTTTCTATTCTTGCCTTTATCTTTCTATCTTTTATTTGGTCGTAATGCAATAGTGCGAGTGGATGAACCTTGATGAATGAGGTAATAATAAATTCCTCGCGAGCAAGGCCAACTCCATCATTTGGTAAAAAGCTTAACTCAAATGCCTGCTCAGGATCTCCCACGTTCATCATAACGTGAGTTTTTGGTTGTCTCATTTTGGAAACGTCAATTTCTTTAACGATAAACTTTAACAGTCCATCATAGACGTAGCCTTCTTCTCCTTGTGCTGCACTGACTGTTACTTTTTGTCCCTGTTTGATGTTGCGCATCGCATTTTCGCACCCTACAACGCATGGTATTCCTAATTCTCTGGAAACAATTGCCGCATGGGAAGTTCTTCCGCCCTTTTCAGTCACAATGGCAGACGCGATTTTCATGATTGGCTCCCAGTCTGGGTCTGTCATTTCTGTGATTAACACTTCTCCTTTTCTAAACTGTTTGATGTCTTTAGGATGACGGATAATGTGCGCAGTTCCTTTTCCTATTTTGCTTCCTACACTTCTTCCGGTGGCAATGATTTTTCCTTTTTGTTGGAGCTGGTAATGTTTTATGACATTAAGGTTTTTTTGTGAATGTATTGTTTCAGGTCTTGCTTGAACAATGAATAATTTTCCAGAAACGCCATCTTTCGCCCATTCGATGTCCATCGGTTTCCAGTGTTTTGCTTTTTTGGAGTAATGTTGTTCGATGAGTACTCCCCACTGTGCAAGTTGGAGGACTTCTTTGTCTGTGAGAACATACTTATTTTGAAGGTTCTCTGGTGTTTTTTTATTTATAGTCTTTTTAGCCTGGCTTTTTCCATAAATCATGGTCATTTTTTTGTCGCCGAGCTTTTTCGTAATGATTGCATTATATTTTTCAGCCAGTGTTGGTTTGAAAACGTAAAACTCATCGGGGTTGACTGCTCCTTGAACTATATTTTCTCCTAGTCCCCATGACCCGTTAATGAATACAACGTTTCTAAATCCTGATTCGGTATCGAGAGTAAACATGACTCCTGAACAGGCTTTGTCGCTTCTGACCATTTTTTGTACGCCGATGGACAAATAAACTCTGAAGTGGTCAAACTTTTTGTCAACGCGATACGAAATTGCTCGATCTGTAAATAATGATGCGATGCATTTTTTGCATGCGAGAATTAATTCTTCTTCTCCTCGCACATTGAGATAACTTTCCTGTTGTCCTGCGAAGCTTGCATCGGGGAGGTCTTCTGCTGTTGCGCTGCTTCTTACTGCCGTGTCAGTATTTTCTCCGTATTCTTTGCAGAGTTTGTGATATGCTTTGCAGATTTCTTTTTTTAAGTCATTTGGTAATTCTGCGTCAAGAATAATTTTTCGAACTGCTTTTCCTCGTTCTTGTAAATCTTTCATGTTATGAGTATCTAGTCCTCGCAGCGCAGTCCTCATTGATTTTTCAAGTTTCGCTTTTTTCAAAAAGTGTTTGTACGCGTAAGCTGTTACCGCAAATCCGTTTGGTACTGCAATTCCTTTTCTTATTAAATTGCGGTACATTTCCCCCAGTGAAGCGTTTTTTCCTCCTACGTATTTGACGTCCTCAATGCCGAGCTGGTTAAACCAGAGAATGAACTTTCTTGATTTGGATTTTACCATAGCGTATTTTTCCATTTTCATATATATAAGTCTTTCTTGTTTTGTGACATTAGAAAAAATGCGTTTGTTCCGGTTTTTTCAGAGCGTTTTCTTTGCTTTCTTGTTTTTACTTGTTTTTCCCTTTACTTGTTTTTTTAAACGCTAAAAATTCCACCATGCTCAAAAATGTTTGGCATTTTTGGCACACCGAAAAACTTTGCTTTTCGAGTGTTCTTTGATTGGTGGTTTTGACAATAAAAGAAGACTTTGATTACTATTGAACTCACCAATAACCTTTTATACTTCTTTTTCTAAAAAGGGAATGGTGATAGTTATGAAAACAAATCCTAAACAAATTGCTAGTCCAAGTTCGCCTGGTTTCTTTAGGCAACACTGGAAAAAATTGTTAGTCGGATTAGTCATTTTTATTGTTTTGTCGATGTCGTGGAGTGTCTATACCGAGATGGATTTTGAAACACAAGAGGATAGCTATGACGGCGGCAATAATTGGGGTTTTGGTGGCGGTGCAGTTCGTGAGTCAAAGGTAGGCATGCCTGCTCCGTCCATGGGTTCGAGTGCGATGATGGGTGAATCGTATGATTATGCCGAAAGTTATACTGAAGAGGCTCCAGTCGCACCTTTAGAGCAAAGAAGAATTAGCAAAAATGCTGGCGCTCAAATTGAAGTTTCCAAAGGAAGTATTTATGGAAAGTTTGATAGCTTGCAGGGTTTTGTCAGTCAAAATGAAGGCTACCTTATTTCTTCAAATGAGTACAAGGAAGTGATTCAGGATAAGGAGTATATTACTATTGACATCCAATTTAAAGTTCCATTTGCCAATTTTGATCAAACTCTTGCATTTTTGAGAACTTTAGGTGAAGTAAAATCTTTGAATAGTTACGCTAGTGATGTAACGAATGAGTACCAAGATGCAAAAGCGTATTTGGAAAGTTATAAAATAGAAAAGGAGCGTATACAAAAACTTTTGGAGAAAGCTATAACTGTTGAGGATATTTTGAAAATTGAATCGAAACTCAATGAGCTGCAGAGAACTATTGATCAGTATCAACAACAGATTATTAACATAGAAAGACAAACGGATTACTCAACAATCAGCGTGAGTTTGAGAGAGAAAAGAGACATCGAAGAAGCTAGCAGATTCTTCACTCCTTTCCAGGATTTGATTGAACTCTTTGCAGTGAGCTTCAACGGCGCAATTGAGTTTTTAATCGTTGTCTTAGGATTTGTAATTCCTATCGGAGTTCTCATCCTGCTTTGGAAAGGCATTAAGAGAATAGCAAGAAGATAATTTTTTATTTTTTTATTATATTTTTTGGTAATTTTTCAACATTTTTACTATCTTTTAATGTTCTCGTCCCCCACTTTTCCTCAATTTTCTTTCTACTTAACTTATTTGCTATATAAAAAATATACCCGTTTCCAACCGTAGTCTTTAAATACAACATACTTCTTCAATTTTTGAGGGGTAAGAATATGGACGAAGAACAACAATCAAATTTACCACAAGGTCAAGAAGCGCCTGCAGAAGTTCCTGCACAGCCCATTCCTATACCTGAAGACACCGACAATAAAGTTGAAGAACTCAAAGAAGAAGTAGAAAAAGAAGTCAGCAAGGAATTAGGAGAAAAAAAGGCAGAAGAAGCTTCCCACGAACAAGCCAAGGAATCGTTAGAAGAAGAAATTGAAGAGGAAGTAAAAACAACAAGAAAGCAAAGACGAAAATCACTGTTCAAAGAATTGCTCAAAGACGTGCCCACAGAGCCTGAGACAAAGGAACCTTCTAAAGAAGCCCTAAAAATCAGAGAAGAGCTCACAGAACTCAGGGACAAACTCATGACATTGCGCTGGGATCATGAGCATGGTCAAATTAACCCTGCGAAGAAGGCACAATACGACAATCTGCAAAAGCGTTGTAATGAACTGGAAGCAGAATTAAGGCGAGCTACGAGCGCTTAGAAATCTTTTGTTTTAGAGGACTTTGAAAAACCCATTCGTAAAGTCTTTTCAAAGGAATCTGTCAGAAGTTTGAACAGAGAACTTTGCAAAGTTCTCTAGAGAAGTTTGAGTATTTCTAATTATTTAGAAACGGACATAACTTTTATGGCATTACTGTCCGTCTCGGCAAATTAAGAGATTATTCAAACCTCTCTTTAGATCATTCATTTTTAACCAAAAAATTCTAAAAAAATAAAACAAAAAATACGTTTATCCTTCAGCTAGAGAAAAAACTGCCTTGAGCGCCACAACCACAGCTGCAGGCGCTACAAAGTTCGTTATATTGATGAGTATCGCGTCAACAATAGTTCCCATGCCTATCCAGGCAATAACGCCAAAGTTAGAAGCTGCTCCTGAAACGAGCAATGCGATTGCTGCGATGAGGAAAGATGTTGTTTCCTTCGTTGTAACATTCAAGAATCCGACGATCAATCCTAGCACCAACAACAATAGTGCTGTTTGTCCTATTGCTTCAGGAAATAATCCTGCCACTATTGCAATGATTACACCCACTATAAATGAGTAATGTCCTATTTTCTTGTCCATAAAAATGCACCTCCTTTTTACTGCTTCGAGGGTTTGTCCTATATAAATTTTATGTTCCCTTATCCAATCGTGTCAAGTACCCTATGCGCATCCTGGGACTTAAGGTAGGGCCTCAAAAGTTCTGCTTCCTTCTCGGCCAGGGTAAAAAATGTCAGTGTGAGCATTTCCTTTTCTTGATTGCTTACCCTTGCGATTCTATCGACTGCAATAAATCCATAAGGGTAGCCAAGAAATACAGGATCCCTTGCATGCTTACTCAACTGGCAGAAAAGGTCATTCGCCTTCTCGGTATTAGTGTTAACATCACAACGAAAAACGTACTCGCTTTTGGCATGGAGTTTTACAAAATATGTTGAAATCTCATCCATGCTCAAAGGGTAGTACCAAGTTGGATAAGGTGCGATACGTTGCAACGCTGCTATTGCGCTATCCCCAGTGTTCGTTACGAGTGTATTCGTTTTTGATAATCCTCCAATTAAGATTTGCCTTTCCAATAATTTTTTTAACATATTTTTTTCATCCTCACTTTGCAATTCCAAATCTCCATCTCTTAAAATAATATCCGCGTCCTTCAAAGACTGCATAAGATAAAGTTCACTCAGTGTTCTTACACGATCTGCAACTGCAGCTGGGATAACACGATGCTCACCTTTGGTAAGAGAAGAATCAAAAGAATCAATTTCAGGAAACTGCCATTCCGTTCCAAAGGTTTGTACATGATATACAAGATTTTTTTCTTTCTCTACAAGATGAATCAACACATAAAATTCTTTGAGTTCCTGCTTTACAACCTTCAGATCTTCATAACTACAAGCTGCAACCCTGATGATTTGGAGTGAAAAGCTAGGCGCTCCGAGAAGTTCTGCATTGCCAGCGTCCACAAATGCAATGTTCAGTTTTTTAAAATCCCTTTCCTGTAGAGGTTGAAAACATGAGGATTTTAGCTCTCCTCCCTTTTTGTTCTTAACCGCAAAGAAAACCCTGGTGCTCGGTGTGTATACTTTTCCTTTAATATGACTGAAGATCTCTTCAAACACTTCTTTCCTCATAAAAGCAGAATATGGGAGGACTATAAATTGTTTTTTATTTTTCCAATTAAAAACAGCAACATTTAAATACCTAATTTTGTAAAAAGTAATTATGGACAGGTCTCCTTACATTAATGCAATTGTGGCAATTGTTGTCATTGTTGCCATCGTTTTATTTGTCGATCTTTATCTTCAAATGCCCCAGGAGAGAACAGCGGGGGAGGCGATGCAGCAATTGAATATGATTACAGGAGCTGTTGTTGCAAATTCTCAATGTAGCACATGTGTCTGTATTCAGCAAATGCCTTACACGAATGGTCCCTTATCTTTCGCGGCTTCTCCAAGTACGTGCTCTAATTCC
>JAGWAF010000038.1 GCA_018302085.1 Candidatus Woesearchaeota archaeon
ACCTGTTTTTTTACCCTGAGATTACATTTCTCTGCAAAATCCTCTGCTTCTGAGGAGAGAGCCCTTACCGCAGGAATCACTTTTGTTCCGTGGAGCTTCATCACAATTTTTGCTTCTCCAAAATCAATTTTGTTTTGTAATTTTAACTCTTCCATCTGTCGCATTTCTGCTTCGGAGAGAAATCGGTTAAACCTTCCCAAATAATCAAGGTCTTCCTGGCTAAACTCGGGCTCGTCTTTTTTTCTGCGGAAAAACATAAAGGGAAGTTTTTTTCCACACATTTAAAGATATCGATTTTTTCAAGCCTTGTGCCTAACTATTGCTATCTCATTTTTATTCTTTATTCATTTTGTTTTGTTTTCTTCTCATTTTAGACATTAAAAAAGAGGTTAAGTTAATAAAAGACGGTTTAAAAAGAGATAAACTAATGTACCATTGTGCCTAACTAATACCGACCTAGATACATACAAAGCGTCTGCTTCTCGAATTTATCAGGAGTAATCATGGCAATCCTCAATAAGATTTAAATAAACCAAATCTGATATTTTTCCATGCTTAAAGAGGTTACAAAGACATTTCAGTATGTTCTCATAGTTTTTCTTGTTCAGTTGTGTACAGGACTTGTTGCTATCCCCTTTCTTCTCTGGATGCTTTCTAGTGTCGATATTCTCACCACATTTTCTTACACAATCATTTTTATCATTTTTTTATCACTCATTTTATTTTTGTTTCAGTTCATGGAACATCTTTTGTTTCCTTTGAAAACTGCCCACATTGCAGTGCTCGTTTCTTTATTCAAAATGCAGCCCTTACCTCCAACGCAACTAAGTTATGGGCTTTCAGAGTATCGCAAGGTTAAGGATGCTAATCTCAAACTACTCATCCATGCTTTCCTGAAAGAATCCTTTAACTTTTTATCAATCCCTTTTTTCAAATCAATGGTTTTTGCTCATCTCTTCTTAAAACCGAATTATAATACTTGGATCAGTTTGCGCGATGGCGTTATCCTGTTATATAGGAATAAGGATTCATTGCAGAGAAAAATAAGATTGTTGCTCATCATAAACTATTCTTTTCTTCTTGCTTTTGTTATTCTCTTTTATTTTCTTCAAATAACAAATATCCTAGTTGTTCCCACTCGTTTGAAAGAAATCCCGCTTTTGTTGTCGATTTTCGTTTTTTTACTCCTAAAATTCTCCATCCTCGACCAACTCATTGCTGTTGCCAGCATTCTTTTTTTCTTTCGAACGATCAAAAATCAGAATCCTGACCCAATGACAATGCAAAAACTCGAGTCTCGATTCGCGGCTTTCAGCCAAATCTTAGCGCATGCTGGAAAACAAATACAGTTCGATCCCGCATTGCAACAATTGCTTCCATTTGTACAGCAATACTTTCATCAGGGCTGGAGCAAAGATCAAATCAAACAAACACTGCTTGCGAAAGGCTGGCCTGAGAATTCTATAGAAACTGCATTGGATTCTTTTTAGTTGCCCTTACCAAAATTATCAAGTTATCTTCTGAGAAAATGTTTTGCGATGATTTCTTTTATCTCATGTCCAATCTGCTCGGCATCTTTTTTCGTCAAAGTGCTTTTTTCCAGCGTCTTGTTAAAAATTTTTTTGTTCGGCTAGTAACTTTTCATGAGAAATAAGTTTGCCCTGCCTCTTTTCCTTCTGGTACTTTAACAACACTTGATTGTCTTCTTTGCTTAAAGTGTTGACATGCCCCATTTTGCGTGAAAGCCCTCTCCGAGAATCGAACTCGGGACCTTGTCCTTTCCGGAAGATCTCTTACCAAGGACACGCTCTACCGCTGAGCCAAGAGGGCAATGCTGTGAGAAACCTTGCTTTTGTTTATAAACATTGTGATGGGGGGAGCGAATACTACTCGCCGTACCAATTGATGGTATCCTCTTCCACATCATCATAGGCTACAATTTCGTATTGATCTAGCTTTTCTTGGCTAGTCAATGGCGGATTTTCTTCATCAAATGGTAAATCATAAACTTCCTGATTTTCTAAGTCAAGTATAATTTCCCAATATACCATTTCTTCTCCTCCAAGAATAAAATCTTCTGCAGCGAGTCCGTATCCTAAAAATAATTTCGGATGGTACGAAAGATTCTTGTTGGCCTCTTTGAGTTCCTCATTCCAGCTTGATTGTAATTTTTGAAAATCTTGCTGAGTTAAAGGTTTTATTTTGAGGAATACCATGTCCATTTTTTCACCCTATCATCGGTTTTGAGAAAGGTATAAAAAACTTTCTAGTAATCCGCAGGTCCGGAATATTTATAAACTTCAAAAACGAAAATTTCGCATGGCATTTTCAAACAAACCATTGAAAGGAAAAGTAGCGATTGTTACTGGCGGAACAAAAGGTATTGGTGCAGCGATTGCGGACAAGCTTAAAGAGCACGGAGCTTCTGTCGTTGTCTGCGCAAGGAATCCCCAACGATCAAAACACACTTATATCTCTGCAGATGTTTCCAACTCTGAAGAGGTGCAAAACCTTGTTAATTATACCATTAAAAAATATAAAAAAATAGATATTTTAGTGAATAATGCAGGGATTTTTCCAAACAATCCTTTTTCTGAAATGACTGAAGAGCAATGGGACAAAGTGATGGATGTAAACCTAAAGGGTATTTTTAATTGTACAAAAGCGGTTCTTCCTTTTATGACGCAGAAGAGATATGGAAAAATAATTAATATTTCATCCATTGCAGGCACAAGAGAAGGTTACGCTGGTATGGTGCACTACTGCACCTCAAAGGCAGGCGTTGCCGGATTTACAAAGGCAGCAGCTGTTGAATTGGCAGAGCACGGAATTAACGTGAATGCAATCGCCCCAGGTTTAATTGAAACCCCTGGCGTTTCTGACTTTATGGACCCTCAACAAAGGCAAGCTTTTGCCAAATCTGTTCCCTTGAAGAGAAATGGAAAACCAGTTGACATTGCAGAACTCGCAGCCTTCTTGGCTTCAGACGCTTCTTCATACATCACAGGGCAAACTATAACTTGCGATGGGGGAATTACGATTGTCTGATACTGACTGGTTTCTTTCTAGAGGTACAGTCAACTTAAGTTGTAATGCGCAAAGAAATCTTTTTCGCACCTGAACAATTTTTCTTTTTTGTGGATTTCAGAACGTGCTTCAAAGAATTTTTTTTTAGGAGTGCAGTGCTAATAGTTTGTATTTTCTGAGAAATTTGTCCGGGTCGGAATCTCGATGAACACAGTGAGCTACTTGAAGTTCATGTGGATCAATAGGAGTAATTATATGCCCTTGCGGATGTTCTGGTGAGGGGCGTGTTTCTTGAACGTTAAACACACCGTCCGTGCGTATAAGTACACCATGAAAACAGCCGATACCTTCTTCACTAAGATTATTAATATGCTTTACCCCCAAATTCTTTTGCCATTCTTCAACACGAAAATACGACTCCCTACCTCTTAAGGCATTGATAATGTCAAGGTAATCGATTGGGCCACCAAATTTAAAGATATACTTCCCATTGAGATCAAGAAGGTATGCTTCTTTACTCTTTTCGTCTTGGTTAATAGTCCAAACTCGCAGAAAATCAAAATAATCTTTTGTATCAACATTAATTCTTCCTTCCAACCAACGCCCGCTAGGTGAAGGCGACAATCGGGTTTGCCCCTCTAAATAAAACGCTTCGGATACGAACTGGCTTAACCTTTTTCGATTGACTACACTTTCACTTATCCTATCAATGACGCTGTTTTGCCAATAATGAATACGATCAAACTCGAGCATAGTTGTTGCAAAAATTGAACCTATGTCAATGCAGGAGTTATCTTCGCCGTGCCCCAAACCAACACCAGGATCTTGCCAATCAATGTTTTTTACATCAACAACTACTGGTCCAATATACCTGGTATCATCCGCATACTCACCAATAAGAGTCCTCCCTATTCTGTATCTGCCTATCTTTTTGTTATGCTCATTAAGAGGCAATGTCGAGAGCATTTTCTTCAAATATCTCTTCCTTTCTGGATCAGGTTTTTGAAGAAGATCTAAGACGAGTTTTTCTTTTCCCTGGGGCACCGCAGTGGAGATGAAAGGGCTATAACCAACTTTCTCAGTCCACATTTGATGTATATCCCAATAGTTTGATCCTTCAAAATCGTAGTCAAATGGATCAGACGCATAATAGAGAAATGGTCCAGTCTCCCATAGCTCATTTGAAAATCGTGATGCAAGATCTTCGAGAAGAGAAGGAGGAATATAACTCCTAACTCCTTTCAATGCCTCAAATCCACAGAAAGAACAGCCGAGAGTGCAACCGTCCGTGAGTTGTATCGCCCCAACATTGCTCATAATTAACTTTAATTGTTCATCAGAGAATTGTCCGAGGACATTTTCAAGTTCTCTGGTTGGTTGAGGTTGTAACACCATGCTCTTATTAACTGGCAGGTAATTAATAAAGATTAACTAGACGAGCAGCGAAGAAACTATTTCGTGGCAGAATAAGTATGCGTTTGATCAGTGCCGTTCACAATAAATTTTATACTAAACGGGTTTATTTCTCCGATAACAATGTTGCTTGATGAAAAATCTGCTTTTGATGCGGTTACTGATCTTCCTCCTGCACATTCGTAAATAAATTTCGCAAGATTATCTGCGTTAGGAGCGCCCGCTGCGGTGGAGCAAGAATCCAAAACAATCATTGCTGAAGGGTGCAAGTAGCATAGTATTTCTTCTAGCTCATCATCGCCAGTGTCTATGGTGTAACTTTCATTTTGGTTTTTATTCGATGGGCTGTTGCCCAAAGAGAGCGTTGTTGGCGTTCCATGGCCGCATATGAAAAGAAGTTCTGCTTCTGGAATATTTTCTATTGCTCTATACATATTATCTTCGTTGTCTGTCATAGCAACATAAAGATCATACTCCTTTTTTAATGCACTAAAAATTTTAGTTATTGAGTCGGTATCAAAAGCGGAATTATAATCATTCGTTGGAACGATGACAATGGCATTGGGTTTTTCTGTGTCAGTAAAAGTAGATCCGACATTTGAACAGTCAAGACCTCTTTTATTAAAATAAATAATCGCTTGTGGATTTGCGATGCCGCTTTCGGTACAGAGTCTTTCAGCGTATGTGTAAGCACCCCCTCCTTGGACATATTGAATGATTTGTGAAAGGCTAAAGAAAGAGTCACTATTGTCACCATTTAACTTTGCGAAGTCTCTTATACAATCACTTGTAACTCCTGCTGTAAGGAGCTGTGTTAGTGTAAACTCATCATAATTCCAATATCTCGAAACAAGATCTGTTACCGAACAAATTTCGTCAAGCGGTATTTTATGGCGTCTTAGCTCTTCAATGGATTCATCACCAAAGTAAGGATCTCCTTTGCGATCCACAATCGCTTTTACTTGTTTAACATAATTAGGGTCGACTTTCTTTTGTTCAAGGTGAAAATAAAATTGTTTTTGTTTTCCATCAATTAACTCACAAATATTGAATTGGTCCTGAGCGGAGGCCAAGCTTCCAGAAACTGCGAGAATCCCCGCAACAAACAGCCTCTTTAGGAGCTTCATACCCTGAGCTAATCACTTGTATTATTTAAAGTTAAGTTAGGAAGCGGCTCTGTCCTAAATAAGGGTTAGCGGCCTCAGGTCGAGCTTCTTGAAGAAACACATGGACACCGACAAAGGGGTTGGGCTCGTCGGGCAATGTAGGTAACAAGTAAAGAAAATAAGCAAGCGAGAAGCTGCTAATCCGAGCGAATGCGAGATTTAGGACAGGGCCTTAGGAAGCAGGAGAGATAATTATATAAATAGAAATGTTTTTTATAATATCATGAATGTAGAACTTGAAAAGACCACCTTCCAGAAGGTTGATAGGGCATCAAAGCTCTTAGGTATCAAAAAGAATCAATTGATAGACCGAGCTGTCTTGGTGTACATTGATAACCTTAGTAAATATCTTGATTTGAAACAGGAGTTAGATGCGTGGGATGTTCTGAGTGATGAGGCGTTAACAAATTTTGAGAAAGCATTATGAAAAAGGGAGAAATCTGGCTTGTAGAATTACCTTCTGCCGATGGGCATGAACAAATTGGGACCAGGCCTTGCATTATCCTGGCTGAAACAGAAGCTAATATAGCAATTGTTTCCCTTTCACTTCAAATATCCAAGCGCTTCGATTTCCCCATACACTCGAAGTAAGGCCATCTAAGACAAATGCTCTCAGCTCAATTTCTATCGCGCTACTCTTTCAAGTACGAGCAATAGACAAAAGAAGATTAATGAAAAAAATTGGTTCTTTAGAAGAAAAAACATTGAAAGAAATAGACGAAAAACTAAGAAAGATACTTAGCCTTTAAACCCCACCCGAGCACTGTGGCTCGCGGGCGAGGTAGAGTTTGAATTTTGGTGTTAAAGAATGGAAAAGTTTATCGGTTCTTTAGATGAAAGTAAAATCCTCATGATTTTTATTATTTATTTGAAACAATACCTACTGTAAATTTTGAATTGCTTGGTTATATTTTAGATTTGAGAAAGAATTATTCCGTTTTTTTATTGTCTAATAATTTTGGCCCCGTTTTTCCAAATTATGAGAAACAAGTTGATTTCAATAAATATTTTGATAAGTTGTTTTTATCACACAAATTAAAGATGAGTAAAACTCAAGAGGGAATTTGGGGCAAAGTTATTCTCGAAATCGAGTTTGAACCAAATGAATTGGTGTTTATTGATAATAAAGAGAAATATCTCGAACCTGCAAAAAAACATGGGATTAATACAGTATTATTCTTGAGCAACAAGCAATTGAAAAGAGAATTGGCTAACTTAGGAGTTCATACCACAGATTAGTCAATAGTAATATTTAAAGTTAAGTTAGGAAATGAGCGGGTCAAAAACAGAAAGTTTTATCCACACGTAGATACACGTACGTACATGACAACAAAAACAAAAAACAGGTAAAAAAAATTGAGCGATTTTTTTGGAGTGCTCTCTGGCAAGAAGGGTGAGGCGATGCTTAACGATCTGGAAAGAATTCATAGTCAGAATGTGGATATAGAAACGTACTGAATTTTCTAGGCTAATCTTTATAAGCATGCTTTGCCCTAAATAATCTGTGGAACTAATCTACCTTATTTATCCTGGTACGGAACCTGCTAATGCAGAAAACATTCAAAGGACAAAAAAGAGTCTTATTCCGGCAGGGACAGAAGAAAGGCAGGTCACTGTACATCAAGAAGGTTCTGTAAAACAAACTCTTGAGAGTATATTGGAAAAGAATGATTCTGACTTTGTTGTTGTCTTTCAAGAAGCAGGAGTAACAAATACTCCAAACTATGTTGCTGAAATAAATAAGAGGGTTGGAGAAGGCATTGAACTGGGGGCTGCTCGTTGGCAATACACTGATAAAGAAGGCGGAGTTTCACTCATGGCGAGACTAACCCAATGGGGTTGCAACATTGCTAGTAAATACCAAAAAGTCATTCACAATAATGGGTTTGTTACAGCAAACTTGTTAAGGCGATACTTAGAAAATGCGGAAGAACCTAAAATCTTTTCTGACATAGCTATTCAAGCTTTTAGAGAAAGAAAACCTTTCGTATATATTTCCTCAGCAGCGTATTCTATACCAGTACCTGGGGAAATACAAAACTCCTTCCTAAAATGGATGAAAGAGGACGTGCCTAACGCTATAAAAACAGGTTACAATTATTTAAAGGGCCTAGTGAACAGATGATTTCTAAGGCCAACTAGGATGTCATGTTTATTCGCAATAATCTTCACTTGCCATAATGTTCTCCAAAGAATTCGCTCCTTACAAATTTTGCAAGCGCATTTAACCAAAATAAAAATGCGAGGGAAGGGATTCGAACCCTCGAACCCACTAAGGGACAGGATATCTTACACCCCATCTCATGATAGGTGTCCGGTCTTAAGTTTCGCCGGGTATTAAACCCTCCTGCGCATTTAGCCGAACTTTGCTACCCTCGCATGAGTTAAAGTGATCAGAACCGTTTTATAAAGGTTATTGTTCAGTACCGTACTTCAAACCCTTCAAGTTTCTCTGTTGCTTCGCCCCACTCTTCTTCAATCTTTTTAATTTTTGCAAATGTAGGCCCCTTCTCACAAAATGTTTTCAAGGTACGAAGATCTTTTTCTTTGCCTTGTGCGACAACTAAAACCTTATCTTCTTCAATGTTTTGTACAAACCCTGTGAGGTTAAGCATGGCTGCAAATTTTCTTACAAAACCTCGGAAAGAAACCCCTTGAACATCGCCTTTGATAACCAGTTTTAATTGCTTCATTTTTCTTTTTCAGATTTCAATGTATTTATTTATTTTCTTTTGTCGAACTCTTTTGGATTTTTCAACACACGCATTGCCAAAAAATAGGGTATTAGAAAAACAAAAGACAGCAGGCAGTGATGCCCACCGCCCTTTGTATCTATCACTTGAATGAAGCTTTTCTTTGGATTATTTATACTTATGCTGTCCGGTACAGTAATAAAAATAGCAGAAAAAGCCAGTGTTACCACATTTAAGTAGCAAATTATCGAAATCTTTATAAATAAGCTATTACTACTACCAAGTTACACAACACGACTCGTTTGCCCAAGATTTTCCAATCTTCCTCCCACCAACGAGAACGAGGTCTTGGGCAAATAAGTCTTTTTTATGTGATCCTTATGCTAGTCAACGAAAAACTCATCGATCAACTTAAAGACCTCGGTTTAAATGCTTACGAAGCAAAGATCTGGGTTGCACTTCTCTCAAGGGGAATAGCAACAGCAGGTGAGCTTTCTGATATTTCTCAAGTGCCTCGATCAAGAACCTACGATGTTCTCGAAAGTCTTGAAAGAAAAGGTTTCATCGTTATGAAATTAGGAAAACCGATCAAGTACATTGCCGTTAAACCAGAAGACGTGCTTGAACGTGTGAAAGAAAAGGCAGAAGAAGAAAAACTTGAACGCATTAAAGAAATTGAAGGTTTGAAAACTTCCGAGATTGTACACGACCTCACGTTACTTCACAAGCAGGGCCTCGAGCCAACGGACGTTACAGATTTAACGAACGCCATCAAAGGCAGAGCCAATATTCAGTCTTACATTAACAGCCTAATCAGAAATGCGAAAAAATCCGTGAAAGTTGTTTCCACAACTCAGGCCATTGCTAGAGAATTCGGTGGCATGAGAAATGCGCTAAGAAACAAAAAAGATCTTCATGTCGAGTTTATCACAGAAGTTCCTGACAAAAAAACGTTAGCAGAACTTCAAAAAATTGGAAAGGTTGTACAGAAAAATTCCCCTAGCAGATTCTGTGTCATCGATGATAGTGAATTACTTTTTTATGTTGTAGATGAAGATACAGCTCCAGAATACGACCGTGCAATCCACGTCCATTCTCCAATGTTTGCAAAAGCAATGGAGCAAATGGTCAGAGGACCTAACTAATACATTCTACATCTTTAAACTGTAACGCTTCTTCTTTCGCCAAACTGACAAATCTTACTTTATCCACACCAGTATCAAAGAAATACATCTGTGCCTTATCGTAGCTTGATTCCGATCCGATTAATGCCATAAAACTTTTTGGCGTTAGTTGACACACATAAATAATTTTTTCTATCTCGTTACTCTGGCGATAATTAAGATTTCTTCCCAAAAGCCTGTCTACTTCGTCATCAATCCTAAAGATTTGATACTTTTCATACTCATAATAGACCCCATTTACAAAATAGTAAGTTTTGTTACCGTACACAAACTTAAACGTGCCACCAGTAATTTCTGTAACTTCCTCCTTTGAAGGAACATACACATAGCGCACGGGGGTATCATTGGATAATTTTTTTGTAATTTTAAGAATGTCCTGACCAATTTCTTCGATTGAAAACAAATCTGCTTTCAAGGAATCAGG
>JAGWAF010000005.1 GCA_018302085.1 Candidatus Woesearchaeota archaeon
GGGTGTGGGACAGAATTAATTTTGGCTAGTTCTTGAGGATAACGATGTATACTCTTTTTCCTATGTGTTTTTTTTGGGCGTCGATTTTTGCGCCGTTGCCGTAGGGTGTGATTTTTTTCTCGTAGATTTCTAGGACGTTGTCTGTGATGCTAATTTTTCCGTTTGAGACTGCTTTGACGGTTCTTGACATTTTAGTGTTTACATGTAAACACAAAGTTTATATACTTTTCTATTCTGGAGTCTCTATATGAAGGTAAAAACGGAAGAAGTGCGGAATGTTGTGGCGTTATTGGACGATCTTATCGTCCAGTATAAGGAAGAACATCCAACAACGAAGCGTGATTGGCGTACGTATGAACAGCGATTAGCGCAACGATTGAGGACTGCGTTCAGAGAGCTCAAACCGTTAGTTCATGAAGCTGTGTCTTCTATTCGGTTTGTGTCGGGAGAAACGCGCGGTCAGAAACCAGTTCTTACGGTGGAGCAACGCACGTTGGCGTTGCTGATTAAGCATATTATTGGGAAGAGTAATCGGAATATGGCATCGATGTTTGTGATATTTTCGTTGTTAAGTGATATTGATGTGAGTTATAAAACCGTTGAACGGTTTTATTCAGACCCTGAAGTTATCGCGGTACTGCATAACTTGCATATTCTTCTTTTGAAGAATAAGAGAGTCAAAGAAATTGACGGATCGGGAGATGGAACTGGACTTTCTTTGACGGTAAAAGTTCATTATGCAAGTGCTGCTCAAAAATTGAAAGAAAAAGCAAAAACGGCAAACACTCAAAATATTAAAAAACATAAAAAAAGATTATTTGTATATTCGTTCAAATTGATTGATTTGAAATCCCATATGTACGTGGGATATGGGACAAGTATCAAGAGTGAAAAAGAAGCTTTTCTTGAAGCGATAAAAATGATAGAAGCACTCGGTATTAAACTTCTGAGCCTTCGACTCGACAGATATTATAGCTGTCAAAAATATGTCAAAATGCTCCGAGAAAAATTTGAAAATATTGAAATAACACTCATCCCAAAAACCAATGCAACAATCAGAGGATCATGGGAATGGAAAAGAATGATGTACGATTTTGTGACAGACCCAATTGCATATCTCGAAGATTATTTCAAGAGAAATAACTCAGAGGGCGGTTTCTCCGAAGACAAAAAAAGAACTGGCTGGCAAGTGGGACAGAAAAAACCCGAAAGAATAGACACCGCCGACCTGCTCACGATGCTATGGCACAATCTATCCTGGCAAGAATAACCTAATTCTGTCCCACACCCATAATCATTTTTCAACCCAGAAAGGTACTGAAAAATGCGGCTTAATAAATTATTGATCGGCACACTTTTGATGATGACATTGTTGATAAGCATCGTTGGGTGTGTTTCTTAAATTCAAAAAGAAAAGCCGGTTGAATTGTCTGGAACATTAAGGCTTGGTGGTTCAACAACGGTGTATCCTGCTGTCAAAAAAGCGGCGGAAGCTTTTATGTATGAGCACCATGGTGTTAATATAGCTGTAACTCAGAGTTCAACTGGAGAAGGATTAGTTCAGTTCCTAAAAGGAGAAATTGATATCGTGGACGGTACAAGAGCGCCTCATGATGAGGAGTATATTGAGGCTGAATCAAAAGGAATGACTATTCAGATGACTGTTATCGGCAATGACGCTGTGGTTTTGGTTGTGCACAAAGATAATCCCTTAAGAGATATTTCTATTGAACAGTTGAGAAAGATTTTCCTCACCGGAGAGATAAGTGACTGGTCTCTGATTACAGGTGGAAAAAAGACGGGGAAGATAAAAACGTACGGCACCAACCCAGAGATTAGCGGCACGGCAGAATTGTTTATTTCAAAAATAGGCGAAAAAGGATTTGAGAGAACTGGCAAAGATTATAAACACATGTTTATTGAGGGGTATACACAGTTACATCCAACCCCTACTGTTGTTCCAACTGTTGCGAAAGATCCCGATGGGATTGCTTACACACCATTAAAATGGGTCGATGATTCAGTTGTGTTACTGTCTATTGAGGGTGTTATGCCAACCGAAGAAACAGTTCTTGATACTTCATACGCACTTTCAAGAAGAATGTTAATGATGACCAATGACGAGCCAGAAGGTCTGACCAGGGACTTTATTAGGTTTATCTTGAGTGCTGAAGGGCAGATGATTGTAAAAAGTGAAGGATTTGTTCCAGTAGTGGAAATTGGGTGAGAATAATGAGAATGTTCACCAGGCTTTTCATTTCGTTTATGAGCATTATTTTCATTTTAGTTCTTGTCGGAGAGTATTCTATCTGGAATATTAAAGACACAAACGAGTATATACAACACATAAGTTTTATTTCCTACCCTGTCAATCAGTATGCAATAGAACTAGACAGAGGTGCTGACTACCTATGGATTGGCACATTCCTTTATGCCAGTGGCGATACTTCCTTTGGCAAGCAGTATATTAAAAATGGAAAAAGAATGATGGAAGAGAGCATTGAAAATCTAAATGGTTTAAATGTTCAGATGTCAGAAATACTTCCAAAAGAAGAGAGTGTACTTGAAACGCAACAAAAGGTAATTGACATTATCGATACGGATCCAGAATCCAAGAATAAAATTGAGTTTGGTCTCAGACTTTTGCAGCAGAGAATCGGCGCTCTTGACGTAGAGTTGGATGACTTAGCGGAACATTCGCAAGAAGAAATGACGAAGGGGATAGATTCATTGACCTTTGCAAAGGAGAGAGGGGAGACTACGATTAAGTTAACATTAATTTTGATTATAGTATCTTTGTTGATTTCGTCAATACTCTCAGTGTTCCTTTCACGTTCTGTTTCCAAGCCATTGAAAGAATTATCTCAAACAGTTGATGAAATAAGCAGGGGAAACTTTAACGTGGACATTAAAAAAACAAGTAACATTAAAGAAATTGCCACCCTTGAAGATTCATTACGCAGAATAATTGTATCTATGAAGTTAGCGGTGTTGAGGTTGCAGGAAAGAAAAGAAACAGCTCCAGTAAGTTCTAAGAATAAAAAGTAAAAAAGGTAAGTGTCACTACTTATAGAAAGATATAAAGAAAGGTTAATACTCCTGTTGCTGCGAGTTCCAACAAAGGGGTTATGCCAACGCCCCATATTTTTGGCATTTGTTTTGAGTACTCCCACCTCTTGTAGCGCAGAGAGATTTTTTCGTCAATGCATGCAAATGACAGACTCAGGAATATAAACGTCATGAGCTGGAGTTGGTTCACGAGGATATTAACATTTCCAAAAAAATAAACGCTGATCATAAAAAAGAGTGATATCCAAAACCCATCTTTGAGGGATGCTACAACAATTAAAGGAATAAATTTTTTAATTGATAATTTTAGGCAGGTTTCATATAATTGGCTATGAATAAGTTCCCATAAGAGATTAATCAGGAATGATATTAAAAAGATCTGGAACAAAAGAGGCGCCACGTTTTTATTTGAAAATTGCAAGTATATAAGAATTTCTAGACGGACCATGATAATGAAGCAGGCTCAAGTGATGAGCAGTGACACATAATTCAAAAAATCATCGTTCTGTCAAATCAATCCATCTCATAATTTTCAAAAAGAATTCTTTGTCTTTCTTATGAGTAAGTAACTCTGCAACTTTGGTTTTATCAACCCACCGAGCATCTGGAGTTTCTTGGCAGTCTCGCGGTTTTAGAATTTTCTGGTTTGTTGAAAATAGAAACATGGATATAGTTTTTATTACTGAAGTATCTTCACTGCCATCTAACGAGATTTTGTATCTTTGATAGTTACCTAGATCTTTGATAAACTGTAATTGTGTAATGCCTGATTCCTCTTGAATTTCCCTTTTTGCAGCATCCATTGGCGTTTCATTATTTTCAGTATGTCCTTTAGGCAATGACCAGGAAGTTCCTCCCTGACTAACAACCACGACTTGCCCTTTTTTGTTTATAACAACGCCACCTGCGCTTTTTGTTTGTTTTATGATCATAGATTGATGAGTTGAGGAATGGTATAAATAGTTTTCGCCAGAGTGCAATTAGTCCTCCACAACTTGAATAATCTTTACAGGACAGTCATTCGCCGCTTGCTTGCTCTTCTCTACTTCCAACGCAGAAATGGAAAGAATGTAAATGCCTTTTTTCTGCTCTGCTCCTTTTAAGTTTGATTTGCCGTCTTCCCTGCTGATTTCCCAATGTTGGGAAGAATGTTCAACACACACATTGCAACCAATACAGTTGTTTCTGAAATGGATGATTTTAGGCATTTCTTTGCACCATGACAAACAGCTTATCATTAGGACGGATATGCTCTACAATAGGAATGGTAATTTCTTCTCCCTTTTTCCCACATACCACTTTTTTATCGTCGACAAAAATACTTCCTGCTTTCATCTCTACAATTCCAGTTGTGGGGCCTGTGATGATAATTTCATCCCCCACTTTTAAAGTTCCTGCTTCTAAAATAAAATGACCAACATTGTTTTTTTGATAATAATTCAGAACTTTTCCCAAATACACCTTTTCCTTCGTCGCTTTGCTTCCGTAGGAACCGCTCCACTCGCCTAGCTTTTTGCCAAGATAATAGCCTCCTTCCCAGAAGCCCCTATTGTACACCGTTCCCAATTGTTTCATCCAGGAATCGATCCTTTCTTTTGTATAAGTTCCCTCTAACACGCTATCCGCCGCTTCACGATAGGCTTTGGTAACTGTATAAACATATTCAGGACCGCGACCACGACCTTCAATTTTTAGCACGGAAACTCCCGCACCTAAAATTTTGTCTAAGAATTTGATGGTGCACAAATCTTTTGGGGACATTACATATTTGTTATCTAACACAAGCTCGTCACCCGTTTCCTCGTCAATAACCCTGTAAGATCTTCTGCAATTTTGTAAACAAGCTCCCCTGTTTGCAGAGGCGTTGTACACCCCGAGGCTCATATAACACTTGCCAGAAACAGCAACGCATAATGCGCCGTGAGCAAAAATTTCAATCCGTAGGGATTTTCCGCTAAAGCCAAGAATATCTTGTTTTTTTACTTCGTTACAGATTTCCTTCACTTGGCTCAATGTTAGCTCTCTAGCTAAAACAATCACGTCGGCAAATTTTGCGAAAAACTTCACAGCTTCTATATTGCACACATTTGCCTGCGTAGAAATATGCACAGGCATCCCCGCAGAATTCGCATATCTAATTGCTGCTATGTCAGAAGCGATAATCGCATCAATCTTTGCTTCCTTTGCAGCATCGACGATTTTTTTCATTAAAGTCAGATCATGATCATAAAGAATTGTATTGACAGTTAAATATGCCGTGATCTTGTTCTCCTTACAGATCCGCGCAATTTTCTTTAAATCTTCTAGGGTGAAATTATTAGAACTCCTTGCCCGCATGTTCAATTGCTCTATTCCAAAATACACGGAGTTCGCGCCAGCTTTTATTGCGGCCATCAGAGCTTCATACGAGCCTGCCGGAGCCATAATATTAATTGTGTTAATTGTTCTCATGCCAACAAGAGAAAAACGGCCCTATTTATAGATTAGCATTCACGACGTTAATTAATCACGTATTTTTGATAATTCTTCTCATTTTATAAAATTCTGATCGAAAACTCTGCAACCTCTGGATTTACAAGCGTTTTGTAATCTTTGGTTTTCATTTTGAAAGAGAGTTCCAGAGACCCCGCATTGAACGCCATGTACTCTTCGTCAAACAAAGCCTTGTCGACGACCATAGGAATATTCAAGAAATTTCCGAAAGGAGGCACGGCACCTTTGGGTAGCCCCGTTGTTTGCTGCAATTCTTCAGGGCTTGCGAAGCGAAGATGTTTTATAGTAAACTGCGTAGGATATAGCCTACTTGTACACGCAGTTTACTTATTAGATAACTGCGCTAAATAGGCTATAAGTTGCGCAGTTATCTATACTTCCAAAATCTGTCGCAGCTTTTTTAAGTCGACACGCCGATCCGCGGGCAAGATAACTAACAAAAAACCTTTATCTCCGTTAAGAAGTAATGCTTTCGCCCCGATTTTCAGTGGCTCTCCTCTCAGGCGGGCAGAATCTTCTGAGGTGTGCGTCGGAGGATGAACTTTTTCTTGAAATGAAATATTATTTTGTTCAAGCAGACTTTTAATTTTTTGATAAATTTCCATGCAATAGCATTCTGAGGTTGCTTTTTATGCTTTATGAATTTTAAAAAAATTAATCATGCGCCTTGTTCGAGTTTAATCTCCTTTCTTGTTCGACGAATGCCCTCTCTTTTTTCAATTGGCGTTTAAGCTCTTCTTCACTTGGCAAATAAAGCTTGTATTTTGAGGCGAAGAGTTGTTTTTTATCTTCTAAAAGTGTGTACTTCACAATCGCCTCATTTTTGTCCGAGCAAAGAATTAAGCCAAGTGTAGGATTGTCATCATTTCTCCTTATCTCTTTTTCAAAATAGCGAACGTAGAAATCCATTTGGTCAATGTCTTGATGTGCGAGTTTTCCCACTTTTAAATCGATAAGAACAAAACATTTCAGAATAAAATTATAAAAAACTATAGCAAATGACTTTGATAATCGTAGCTTTGGCAAAGTCATTTGCTTATTAGGAAAAGACGTGAAATCTACGAAAATTAATGTCTTTTCCTATAGGTCGATGTGATAATGTTCGTTATCAATTGTAATCCTCATTTGCCGTGAGACAAAAGAAAAGCCTTTGCCGAGTTCCAGCAAGAATTGTTTTAGTTTATCGATCAGAAGTTTTTCAAGATCGCTTTCTGTGAAGTTTTCATGTTTTTCTAACCCTAAAAATTCGAGAACATGCGGATCTTTGATAAGATCTTGTGGTGATTTAACAACATGACCTTTTCTGGAGAGTTCTTTTGTTTTCTTTTTATCTCTGCTCAAAGCAAGTCTTTCATAGAGCAATGAAGAAATTTGTCTTTCGAGTTCTCTCGTGCTCCAGTTACTATTGATTGTTTCTTGTACATAGAACCGTCTGGCTTCATCTTTTTCTATGCCGATTAATAAACGATAATGTGTCCAGCTCAATTGGTCACGCAGTGCGTGGCCTTTTTTGAATGAAAAATAAAACTGTCTCATATATTTTAAATTGGTTCGACTAAACCATTTCCGAAATCAATTGTTACCTTTTTGGATAACTCTTTAACAATAAACTCGCCATATCCGGCCCGTTCTTTTCCCCACTGCTCTTCTTCTACGATAATTTTCCCTATCTGCCAGTAGGCCTGTACCATTGCAAAGTTAACTGCCCTGTATGCATGATGTCTAGCTTCGTTAAGAATAAGTTTAATCTGATGGTAAACATTATCAAATTTGTTAATTTGCGGACTTTTAATCATAAAATAGCACTACGCAACCAGCTTTATGTATTTTCCCAAGAATAAGACGGAGATATTTCATTTTTTTCGAAAAAATAACGGTTTAAATTGTGCATATTTCGAAATAATGCCTTTCTTATGAAAAGTTTACAAAAAAACTGAAAATTTCAAGCAGCATTGCTGTAGCAGCATTTTGGAACGTAGCTTCGTGGGATAGCCCTATCTCGTTGCCCTCGCATTTCTCTTGTTCCAGCATAGCTTGACATGTAGCCCGATCGTTGTAATGCCGCCACTGCAGGATTATTAGGGCCCTCTTCAACGGATTCTTTCCTAGCTTTTCCCTTGGGTGATAATACTCTGGGAGAATTTTCAGTGTATGGATTGTAATTCCGCGCATCGCCCTCTTTATACATTTCCGGGTGATGTTCAAGATTTTCCCTGGTTTGTTCTTTTCTTTGTTTTGCTGCTTCAATAATGCGCTGATACATTTCTCTTTTTTGTGGGTCTTGAGTTTTGCTTGCGATGTATTCTGCAGCTTTGACGACGAAGTGTTCTGCTTCTTTTTCAGTATGCAGCCCTGCAGCGTGACCGAGTTCGTGTAACAGAACGTAGAGTATTCCAGATCCTGATTGTAGCTGGTATTGTTTTTCAAAGCCTTTCACTTTTTCTCTCAAGTCCTTGTCTGCAATAAGAACTCCATCGGTGTATTGCTTGTTTTCACCATAGCTGAGAAGAGCTGCAAGGTTATGATCTCCCAGATTTCCTGAGGCTATTGCTCGGATATTGATTGCATTTGCCCCCTCTCGATCTAGGAATTGTTTAAAGTATCTGCCATCTTCACTTCTCATGTATTTGAGGAATTCACTTCGTAAATAGTTTGCAGGAGCAGAGTTTTCAGTATATTGAGGAACTTGCCTTCTAACTTGTTGATAAGGGACTTCCAAGCGTTGTTCTAGCGACGGTTGCATCATAGTGGTACTAGAAAGCGTTTATTTTTTATAAAGAAAAGGGAGATGCAGAATAGAGAAGTGTGACAGAGAAGTCAGTTGGGTATTTTTTAATACCTCTTATCTGTTTTATCTGCGAAAAAATCTTCCAATTCGAGTATAGAAAGAAGTATTTCTAAGTATTATTGCTGAGATAATTATTCCAAGTCCAATAATAATGCCCCCTAAAGTCAGGCTCACCTCCCTTTCAACAGTTACTTTTGTGATAACTGAGGTATATTCAGGTACATCATGACAGAGTTGATCTGCTCCGCAAAGCTGGTTTTCTCCGCAGGGCTTGCTTGCATTGCATTCCCCAATATTGTTTTGAAACGAAAGAATGAGAAGAACGATACCAGCAAGAACCATACTCGCAACTATAAAGACTTTTTTAAGTGTACTTTCCGTAGCCGCAAATTTGTAGACAACATAAACTACCCCTAAAATAACAAGTAAATATTTCAGAAGAGTTGTAATGGCGGATTCTGGGTTTGTTTTGGTTAATAATAATACAAGAAGTCCTAGTACGACTAACCCAAACTGAAAAATGTGTTTGAGGCCTACTTCGTCCCCCATTATTCACGCCCCCGTCGTATTATGAAGTATGCAATAGCAATTGAAACCAGAATAAAGAATAAACCTGGCAAAATACTGTAGATCCTATTGACTTCTGTTATTGTCTGTGTGGTGGATAAATCAGGAAACGAGTGGCATTTGTTATCAATACCGCAATATTGGTCTGTTTCACAAGATGGTTTAAATTGACTACACTCTACATGATAAATGAGATGGTAATAATTGAAAGCGAGTCCAAAAAGCCCCAAAAGTATTAAGACGAAGTAGAAAATCCTATAAAACCATCGCCCTTTCTTATTTTTTATCATGTTTCCTGTAAAAATATGCTCCGATCACGAGGGCTACGCTAATTGTAAATGGAAAAAGAATAGCTTGTTTTGATTCTTGTATGCTTTTTTCCTCAAGCACTTCTTTTATTGGAAATTTATGACATTTTAAGTCAAGGCCACAATACCCATCTCCCCCACAATCTGGTCTGCCAGCATTACATTCAGCTCCTCCTGTTTGTGAGTAGAAAGCGTAAAAGACAAGACCCAATACTAGAATTAAATCGATGAACTTATCTACCTTGATAATCGTTTTTATAACCATGCTCAGCATACTTTAGGTGAGTATTTAAATATTTTTAAAGAATTTGCCTCATAAAAAGTTTAGAAAAAAACTTAACAAAAAAAAGAAAAAATTTAATTGTGCGCATGACCGCCATGAGCGCCGTAAACGAGCTCATTTGCTTTTTTGTAACCGAGCTCTCTGAGTGCATTTTCAGCACCAGGATTGGCTGCCATTTGGGCGTAGTCTTGACCGACTGAGCCAGGACCCTCTTGAAGGAGCCTAAAGGTTTCGCCTTGACTTCGCGGAATCACGTTATAATCCTTCCGGATTTGCTTCATGAGCCAAGCTGCTGTTTTCCTTTGATCGCCATCTTCTGTCTTTGCGATAAGCTCTTTCAGCCTTGCACTTTGTATCACATTTACAAGACCGCCTGTAAGATTCTGTGCGAATGCGTTCACGACTTCTTGTTGCTCTCCTCGCGACTTGATCTTTAAAGTTGCATAAAGTTTTCCAAGGTCCTTATCTGAGATACTGAGGTATTCCTGTGCAAGTTTGATGAGTTCGCCTACTCTTGCGTCGGCGTTGGGAAGTTGGTTGTTCTCCTTTTTTCTCTGATACTCTTCAACAACTGCCTTACCGACATCGTTACCAAGTAGTGCCCCTCCCTTAATGGCAGTTAAAACTATTTCTTCTATAATATCAGCAGATTTTCCTTCATCAACTTCGTCAAGATTAGCGTCTGCCTTCCTATATAATTTTTCATTACCTTTCTTGTTGACCGCTGCAATGACTTTGGAGGTCCACTCGTTGATGTTTTTACATTCATCGTCACCTACCTTAAGTGAAACTTCCTGAGTGTCATGTTCTCCTTTTTTGATCTTGCGTTGGTATTTTTCGAATACCCACTCTCGGTATTTTCCTTTCAAAGTATCTAAGAAAGCCGCACCTTGTTTTTCCTCGGCTTCGTGAGAGACTCCTTTAGCCATTTTATCTACAAGGTCGCCCAGTTCTTCAGTGGGATCAGCGACAGAAATTCCATGTCCTCCATGTCCGTGTGATTTGCTCATTGTTGTTTCCCCCTTTTTGGTTTATGTTGTTAATATAAATAGCTTGCCTAAGCAAGGCATCACCCTCTATGGTGACCCTACTATATAAATGTTTCGTTTTTTTCATTACCAAAGAGTAGTTACAATATCTCGGCATATGCCTAACATTCATCGTTAAATCAAATAATTTAAACGCTAAAAATTCCACCATGCTCAAAAATGTTTGGCATTTTTGGCACACCGAAAAGCTTTGCTTTTCGAGTGTTCTTTGAATGGTGGTTTACTTCGTAAACCACGATGGGTATGCATGCCACCAATCTATTGATTGGTGGTTTTTGACAATATAGAAAATAATTAAAGAGCGACAAAAAAGTCATCGTATCTCACGAATATTTATAAATAGAAAACCTTTTAAAACCTCAAAGGTGTGACAAAAAGATCATATGGCACGCGAAGATCTTGAGAAAGTAGTAGCCCAGAAAGTTAAGCCAATTATAGGCGAAGCTATGCACAAAGCTCTAGGCATCACAGTCCCTGAGATTGAAGCAGATATTTCTGACAGGCTCAAAAAAAGCCCGCTTTTGGATATCGAAATTAACACCAAAACCGGCTTTAAAAAGGCTAAGGAGCAGTTCAAACAAAACTATTTCAAAAAACTTTTAGAAGGTAATTTTGGCAACGTGTCAAGAGTTGCAGAAATCTCAGGATTAGACAGGAGGAGTGTGCATCGTTTAATTTCTAGTTTTAGTATTGACGTGCCGAAATTCCGTGAGGAAATGTTAAAATCCTCTTACTTAAAACAAATTGCTGTGCAAAACATTATTGAAAAAACACTCGATAATTACAAAGCTTCTCTTGCTCCTGAAAAACTCAGTTTGATGTACAAGGAAGTTCCAACTATAAGCAAGGATATTATTAAAGAATTACCCGATGAGATTCTTTCTTTCAGAGAGGCAGAGCAGGAGTTTGAAAAACTCTTCTTGGAAAAAGCATTAAAGGAAAACGATAATAATCAAGTCAAAACGGCAAAGGCCATCGGATTAAGATACGAAACATTGCATCGAAAGTTGAGAAGTTCGGGAATGGTTTAATTTAGGAAATTTTTAACAAATCTATTTTCTTCCTTTCGCGACAAGCCCGCGCATTAATTCTTTAGCTTGTTCATGGCGTCGATCTATACGTAAAGCCCTTTGATATGATTTATACGCAGTTCTGATATCGCCAACAAATTCTGCAGCGAATCCTAAACTTATTTGGTATTCTGCATTTCTCGGGGCGAGTTGTGATGCACGTGTATAAGCGCGGAGCGCATCATTATAATACCATCCATTAAAATAAACATCTCCTAGCATATGGTGGGATTTATCGTCTTTTTCATCAATCTGCGTTGCGAATTCTAAGCATGCCATTGCCTGCCTGGGATCATGAAGTTCAAGTGCACACCTTGCCCGTGCATAGTAAAGGCAAGTGCCCATTCCCATTTTTTCTGTTCAGCATAATGACTGCCATACAGAGTCAACGCATCAACAACGGATGAAATATCACCAATGTCATCAAAATCCCTTATAATTTTCCCGAGATCTTTTCTTGCTTCCTTCCAGTTCCCGAATTTGCAAAGGGTGTCTGCTCGAAGAAGGTACAGGCGAGCATTTTCGGGATCTAAATCGATTGCTTCTGTGTATGCCTCTACTGCGCCATTGAGATTACCTGAAGCATGTCTAGACAAGGCAAGATGATAACACACTGTAGGATCTTTTTTGAGTCGTGTTGCTGTGCAAAAGTCTGCTGCCGCGCTTTCTGGATCTTTGAGAACAGAGTGATAAAAACATCCACGGTTAAAAAACGCGTGAACACGTGTTTCACGATCCCCTAATTGTATTGCCTTATCAAATTCGTCTAAAACTTGTTCCTTATACCCGTATGCGGCAAGGCAAAGGGCAAACACATTATGAATAAAGCCATGTTTGGGATCCAGCTTCAAAGCGAGGTCAACATCGTCCAATGCAGTTCGCACATCACCGAGTCTATATAGACAAAGTGCTCTTTCTGAATAAAGACCTGCGAGGCTCTTGTCAGGCTTAGAGAGTTCGATGGCATTCGTAAAACAGTCAATTGCATCCAAATATTTTCCCTGCTTTTCAAGAATCAAACCCTTTTCTTTGTATGCTTTTTGTTTTGTATGAAGATTACCCGATTTTTGTACAATTTCATCGAGGCTTTCTATGGCGGCGTCAATATTTCCTTGGGCTTCGAGCGTATCTGAAAGTAAGAAACGAGCATTCTGATTATTAGGCTCCAACGTTAGAAGACCTTTCAACACTTTCTCGGCGTGCGGAAAATTTCCAAGAACATAATAGGCTTCAGCGAGGTCATAATAGGCACGGGGATTAAAGGGGTTAATCTCTATCTGCAATTCCGCATCGCGCAGTTGCTGGAGAGCAGTTTGATCTTCATCCCCACCCCAAAGAGGTAGCTGTATCATAAGAAAAAGCTGAAAGTTGGTAGTATTTAAATCTTTGCAACGATACTACTTAGGAGTGATGATTATAAATCAACATGTCCCGGCAGTTTGAGTATTTCTTATTATAGCAAAGGGCACAAGTTATTATACAGATGGTTATGTCCTTTGCATATAGTAACTGATATGTTTTATATAAAAATTATGTCAGCTACTATATTTCAAACTTCTCAACAAATCGAGGAAATATTCAAGCTTCTCTTAACTTTTAATTTTGGCAGTACGCGCCAGCCAGAACTTCTCTTCACAAATTTGAGGCACCAACAAAATAGGGGCAGTTTTCCTCAATATCTCATTCTTTTTTCGTATTCTTTATGGCTAAACCATTCTAAAATTGCAGATATGAGTTCAACTTCATTTCTTCATGGGTTTGATACCCCGATGCTCTGCATCGATAAATCTTAATCCATGAAGATTAAAAATACACAGAAATGCAGTGCATTTCTGGTACACAAAATTTCTGAAATTTTGTTGTACCCCGGAGCTCTGCTCAGGTTGGGATTTTTATTTTCTGGAGTTATGGTATATAATAATCTCCATCCATTTGGCAGGTCGTATTTCCATAAGTTGTTTATACCATATTTCTGGACGTATTCTTTTGGGAATAATTTTTTCGGTATCTGAATTCCGCAAAACGCATTTTCTTTCAGGTCCTTTATAGCCCTGATTAGCCCCTCTTGATTGGATCCTCCTCTTTAATTCATTAAAATCTTTCTCAAGTTCATTAGAAATAAATACTACTTTTGAAGGTTTGATCATACTTTAATCTCTTTCCTCCCGGATAATTTTTTTGCTAACTCAGGATTCCAAATATATGCTATTTTTCCCTCTCTATCAAAAGCGATTTTATTTATGCTTTCAAGATAATCTAAAATAACTAGAAATGTTTGCCACATTACTTGTTTCGGCAGATTTTTCCAGAGTTCAGTTCTGTTATATTCTCCACTGTTTTCTTCTATGGTTCTTTCTACCATCATCACAGTGCCCAGGGTAGGTGATCTTACAAAAGGGTTTTCTGCTTGTTTTTTTTGTATAATCTGTTGCATACCTATATTATATATCAATTGATATATAAACCTTTCTGTTCCCTCAGTTTATGATCTTTTTGTCACACATTCCTCTTCTCCAGTCGCTAACTCTATATAAAAGAAAGACCTTTAGAAGGGTACTGTGACAAAGAAGTCATAGGGGCGAATGAATATGGCAAAAGAACAAGGAAAAGAGTCATCTAAAGACGAACAAATTGGTTTTCATAAAGGCGCGTTAACGACCTTGGCAAAGGAACGCGAGGAAATGCAAAAAATCCTGGGCATTGTTGAACAACTCATGAGAATGCACATTAAGGCATTGAAAGATCTCGGCGTTGACTTGGCAGCACAGGCAAAAGAAGTGCAATCAACCACGCCTACCACGGCAAAGTCAAAGAAAAAATTAGAAGAAGAAATCTAGCAATGTATCAAGGATCAAACTATAGCGCATCGTATGGTGGAAGTCAACAACCGGTGTACGGCCCCAGCTACATGGCATCAGCAAGTTTGACAGATATTGTTTACGCGTCTGAAGCGACACCTCGACAAGATTACAGCCAGCAACCTGTTTCATTCCAAACGTCATTTTCGGAAATGGAATACGAAAAAAATACAAAGGATTCAATAAAACAATACGAAACAGGATATGGTAATCATCAAAACAGTACTTTGCAGCATTACCATTTTAACCCTGCGCCGTTCCTCAATGAAACGCACCCTATATTTATCGACGATGCGGAACACATCAAGCACTATATCACAAGGGCGTTTGAAGCAGTAACTAAAAAAACATTTCCAAATGATATCAGCATTACCGTTTGTGATCACAGTAAATTCGATGAAGCCCACACACAATGTACAGGAAACGTTTCCAAAAATGTTATGGGATTCGCAATTAACAGACGAGGTTTTGGATTATCAGAAATCTTCGTCAGAGCAAATAGTTTAGGAAAAGTGATGCTCACGATAGGACATGAAATCGGTCACGTGATGAGTATTCCCCTCGCAACATTAAGAAGCGAAGAAGCAAAGGCATTCGCGTTCAGTATAGCTTGGATTGAAACTATTAAAGAACATAACATAGCACATTTAGAAAGCGCAATCAACATGACTCCGGCAATGAACAACATCCACAATGTGGCGTTTGATTTTGTCGTCGGAAAAATAAAGCAGGGAATGTCCGCAAAAGGAGTGTTCCAATCCTTAATCAAACAAGAATGTGAGGTTTAACCATGACAAAGAAAAAAGCAGAAGAGAAAAAGGAAGAAACAAAAGCACCTGTCGATCCGATGGAAGAGCAATTAGCAAAACTTCCCAAAGATGTTCAAGATAAAATCAAAGCACTCAAATTAAAACTTGACCAGTTTAAAGATGAGGTTCTCAAAAAATTTGACAAATACATCGTTGGCATTTCCCTTCTCCCACCACCAAAGCCTAAAGAAGGAGAAAAGGAAGACAAGGAAAGAATAGACTTGCTTATTCTCATTGATGATTCAGACAGCCAAAAAATGTCTAAGTTTGAACTGAAAGATAAGCTCAGCGCGATTATGGAGAATATTGCAAAGGGGATGGACAAAAATCTCTACACGCAAACTATCATTCTCTCTGAATTATGGCAAAGCTGCTACGATGCAAAATATGATCTCCTCAGCCTCGTTGCGATGGGCGCTCCGGTCTTTGATCGGGGAATGCTACAAGCCATCAAAATTGCTGAGATCCACAAAAATATGGTTCTCAAGAAGTTTGAAAAGTATATCGTCTCATATGTGCTCGCGGGAAGTCTCACACAGGGAAGAGCCACACCCACAAGTGACATCGACGTTTGGATTGTTATTGACGACACCGACGTCAAAAAAATGACGAGAGCAGAACTCAAAGATAAGTTAAGAGCAATTATCATAGGCATGGGTCTCGATGCTGGCGACCTTACAGGAATCAGAAACAAACTCAATATTCAAGTGTACATCTTGACAGATTTCTGGGATTCGTTGAGAGAAGCAAACCCTATTATCTTTACTCTTTTAAGAGATGGAGTACCCTTCTATGACAGGGGCATTTTCATGCCTTGGAAACAACTTCTCAGAATGGGAAAAATCAAGCCATCTGCAGAAGCTATTGATATGTTCATGCACTCTGGAGAGCAAATGATCCAGAGGGTAAAACAGAGAATCACAGAAATTGGAATGGAAGATACATACTATGCAATTCTGACGCCATCCCAAGCTGCGATTATGATGCACGGTATTGCACCTCCAACACCTAGGGAAACGCCAGAAGTCATGAAGGACATCTTTGTCGATAAACTCCACTTGCTCGAACCTAAATGGATCGACATGCTCAGAAAAAACATTCAGGTTAGAAAAGATATTGAGCACGGGAAAGTAAAAGACTTGTCAGGAAAAGAAATCGATGATCTTATCAGCAATGCAACTGAATACCTGGAGAGAGTAAAAAAACTCTTCGGCCAAATTGAAGAAATTAAGGAAAAAGAAACTATGTTACATGTGTACGAGACGATTGTTACGATGATCAGGGACTGCTTACGATTGGAAGGCGTTGAGAAAGCCCAAGACACAGAAATTGTGAAAATCTTTGAGCAGGAAATGATCCACACAGGAAAACTTCCCGAAAAATACTTGCGCGTATTCCAAGATATCATCAAAGCCAAAAAAGATTATGATGCGGGAAAGCTCACGAGGAGTGATGTGGAAAATGTACGCAAGAGTGCTGACGATATGATTAAGCAGGTTGTTGAGTACATGCAACGCAAGCGAGGAAAGGAACTAGAACGCGCACGCATTCGCGTGAAGCACGGTTCCAAATATGGAGAAGTGCTCTTGTTTGACACTGTTGCCTTCATCGTCCAGGAAAGGGATCAGGAAACAAAAGAAGTCAGCAAAGCACCCCTGAACAAGGATGGCAGCATTGGAACCCTTGAGAAATCTTCTCTGGAAGAGATGGAAAAATACGTCGCCAATGTTGAGATTCCACAAAAAGTCTTCATCAAACAACCCATCTTTGAAGACCTAAAACGCATCTTTGGCAAAGACGTAGAAATCTTGTTGAATTATTAGTTTTTTTATTTTTTTATAGAGGACTTTGAATAACCATTTAATTCATTATTTATTCAAAGTAATCTGCCAGAGGTTTGAACAAATTTTTAAGATTATTCAAACCTCACTATATTCTTCTCAGTTTTGCTAACCTTTAAAAAAACAGCACAAACTATGAGAGCATGACTGCAGTATTAGCTCTAACCGAAGTTATTAATCGAGTCCGCGATCCAAATGCACGACGACAATTGCGTGCTTTATCGAACCTGGAAAATTTCACCTCACTCCAAAGTCTCGTTGAAAGATTGGGACAAGAAAACAACGGCCTTTTAATTGCAGTGCAGAAAGCCATTGATTCTTACGATCAGAGAATAGAGCCTCAAGTAGGCACAACCACTTTGGAAAAAAGAGATTATAATATCACAATGCTTGTAGACGGAGTACGAGTGAATGGAGTAACACTTGAAGCAACACCTAAAGGTCTTACACCAAGTCAAATGGCACGATTATTCTCAAAACATAAACAGGGCCACACCGTCACATATATAGCGCAAGATCTCGGCACCCAATTTGGTATCCAAATCGAGCATGCAATAATTGAGGGATACTTACAAAGAGCAGGTGTTCTTGGAAGATACCGAGAAAAATAATTTCATCCTCACATGCCTACGAACCAGACAGAGCAGAGCTCTTTTTTAAATCTCACCTCAGTTGAGAGAGATTCTATCAGATTTTTCACACCTGCGAGGATATTACTGGTAAGACTACGATTTATATAAATTTTTCTGTAGACAAGTTGTCTTTTGACCTTCCGAATATGCCGCATCAAACATTTCTATTAGCTATGCATCTTAAACCATCGCATTGCAAGCCTTGCGACCTCTTCAAGTTTCCCCGGTTCTTCAAAAAGATGGGTTGCCCCCTCAACAATTTCAAGCTTCTTTTCGCACGTTAATTTTGCAAACGCTTTTTTGTTGAGTTCAAGCACGTCGACGTCATCTCCGCCAACAATAAGGAGCGTCGGAGACCTAACCTGTAACAAAACAGTTTCGGCAAGATCTGGCCTTCCACCCCTGGATACCACCGCAAAAATATCTTTGGACATTCGCGCAGCAGCAATGAGCGCGGCCGCCACCCCGGTACTTGCACCAAATAACCCAATCTTGAGTGANATAACCCAATCTTGAGTGATTTTGTTTTCAAATGTTTTTTTGTCCAATTAATAACAGCAATAAGTCTTTCAGCTAAAAATAGGATGTCAAAGCGCAGTTCTGCAGTCACGTCGTCAACAATTTCTTCCTCTTTTGTAAGAAGGTCCATGAGAAGTGTTGCAATGCCCTCTTTGTTCAATTGTCCTGCAACAAACTGATTTCTCGGGCTCAACCTTCCACTCCCGCTTCCATGGGAAAAAATGACAAGAGATTTTGCCTTTTCTGGTATAAAGAGAACACCTTTCAAAACTTTATCATCAAATTTAATTTCAACATTCATGCATTTGCCTCTTTCAGCAACCGAATGGCTTCTTCGTCTTCTACTTGTGGAAAATTCTCATAGAATTCTCCGACTGCAAAAAATATTTCAGGAGTTTCCAGACAAATGATTTTATCAACTTTATTTCTGAATTTTTCAACCGCTGCAGGTGGAGTAACTGGCACTGCGAGAACGATGAATGCCGGTTTTTGTCTGAGGGCATACTGCACTGCGGCCATCATTGTGCTTCCTGTTGCTAATCCATCATCCACAAGAATCAGAATTTTATTTTTCAGATCTGGTAATTTTTCTGTTCCCCTATATTTACGATACCTTTCCCTGATTTTTTTCAGAAGTTCTTTTTTCTGTTCCTCTATGTACTCATGAGAAACAACTTCTTCAGTTAAATACGCTTCCCCGTCTGGGCCGACAGCTCCTATGGCATACTCCTCATTTCCAGGGTAACCAATCTTTTTTGTAATAACAACATCAAGGGGAACATGGAGTCTTTTCGCAACTTCGTATCCGATTTGTAAACCTCCTCTAGGAATGGCAAGCACGAGAACATTTTTCTTTCCCGCATACTCTTTCAATTTCCCTGCTAAGAGTTTCCCCGCTTCAAAACGATCTTTAAACATGTTTTTCCTTCATAATTTTTTCAAGGTGCTCTGCAATGTTAATAACGTGCATACTATCAAGAGAAGAGTATAAAGTATTCGTAGTATACACTTCTATTTTTTCTTTTTTTAGTTTTTGCAATGCCTCTGGTGTAAAGAGACCATGGGTGACAAGCACATCAACGTGTACTGCGCCATGTTTTTTCAGCACATGATTTGCAGCTAGGAGAGTTCCCCCAGTTACAGATAAATCATCAAAAATAAGAACTTTTTTGCCCCGGACCTTGCCATGAATCTTGCTTGTGACAACGCGTTCTTGTTTTGGACGATGTTTTTCCAGCCATGCAACTTTTTTTCCAACAAACTTGGCAAGTTTTTGAGCAACCTTGAAAGCCCCATAATCAGGAGCTACAATCACATCATATTTTTTTGCAAGGGAAAAATAGCACGGGTAAGGAATACAATCCTCAAAATTCAAAAATTTTTTTAATAAGGCACTGTGAGCATGGACAACGACAATTTTCTTTATTTTGTTTTTCTTGATAAAAGAAGAAACTACTTCTGCTGATAAGCACTCTCCAGGTTCCACGATGCGATCCTGACGTGCATAGCCAAAATATGGAATCAACAAGGAGATCTCTGCTTTTTCGCGATGTAAGGCATCGAGCAGAAAGAGCAGCTCTAGAAGGTGTTCTGCGGGAGCTTGCGTGCTAGCTAATACCCACACTTTTTTATTTTTGGCATGATCCAAAATCCGAACATACACTTCTCCATCGCTAAATTTTTTAATGATAAAATTTCCTTTTCTAATTTTTATTTGGTCTGCAAGATGTTTCGAAGCTTGAGTATAGTAAAGCAGCATTGTTCACCTCAAAGGATACTCTTCCAAAATTGTATACACCGGCTTTTCCGTAGTCAGGACTGATTTTTTTAAACAGAATCTTTCAACAGTAAACTGAAGTTGGTTGACTTTTATTTTTTTAACAGCATCCAACAACGCAGTTTTATTATCTACATGCTTCACGCGTGCAATTGTGATATGACCCATAAAACGCTCTTCAGGTTTAAACAATGACTCCAAAGCCAAGTCGATTTGTTTTTGAAGCTCATCAACCCCATCTAGTTGTACCCATATTATGCGAACCATCTGTTCGGAAAAAACGCCAAC
>JAGWAF010000006.1 GCA_018302085.1 Candidatus Woesearchaeota archaeon
TGGCTTGCTTTTACAATGTTGTTCTATCTGTCCTATACCGGTCTCAACTACATGTGCTTCCTCCGGGAAATAAATCTCAAAAAAGCAGTCATCGCACATGCCATCGTGAAGGTATTGATTATGTCCACCGATAGAAAGGTTACACTTTCTGCACCAAAATTTTTCTTCTTCCATTTTTTATTAATTCCATTTGATAAAATTGGCTTCCTTCATGCTGCTGCTAATCCCACCTATTTTTCTTAATAGATTTCGGTTTCTTGTCTCCATCTGGCTTTGACAACTCTTTTTCTAATTCATCAATCGTCGGCAGGCTCGTTTTAAGTTTCTCGGGAATAGAATGAACAATTTTATATTCAGAAACACCAATCGGCTTGCTCATGTCTTTAAGTGCATACTCAGCTATAATTCTGTCCTTGCTTTTACACAAAATAATCCCAATAGAGGGTTTATCATCTTCATGTTTTAGTATCTTATCAACTGCAGAAAGATAAAAGTTCAATTTTCCTGCATACTCCGGCTTAAATTCTCCTGCTTTCAATTCAATAATAATATAACATCGCAACTTCAAATGATAAAAAAGCAGGTCAATATAGTAATCCTTTCCAGATACTTCGAAAGGATACTGGCTCCCTACGAATGAAAAACCAGCGCCCAATTCCAATAGAAATTTTGTAATGTGTTTCGTTAATTCCTTCTCGATTTCCCGTTCCTGTGCTTCTTCGCCTAACGAAAGAAAATCAAAGATGTAGGGGTCTTTAAGCGTCTGCCGTGCTAAATCAGACTGTGGGGCTGGTAATGTAGCTTCAAAATTATGCAAAATTTTACCTCTTCTCGAATATAGCCCGCTCTCAATTTGATGGATTAAGATATTTCTCGACCAGTTGTTTTTGATCGTCTCGGTGAGATAAAAAATGACCTCGACAGGCTCTTTTATTTTGTTAACAATGACCATATTATGGCCCCACGGTAATTGTCTAACAAGTTGTTGGACTTTTTCACCCATTATTGAATAGAACAAATACCATTGACGAATGTTAAAGATATTTGCTCGAGAGAATCCCTGCATATCAGAAAACTCTCGCTTCAGATCACCTGCGAGCATATCTACCACTGAATCCCCTCACTTGCTTTTTGCTTGCCTCTCGGTAATCATTTTACCAACATCCCAATATAATCCTATCAGTTCTTTATTGACAGAAATGGTTGCTTTAATTTGGGCAGACCTTACTCTAACTTTTATTTTATGCAACAATTTGAGATACTCTTTATTTTTGGTTAAAAACATATTCTTTGCCTCGGATCTAATGAAAATATGCTTACACCTTAAAAACATTACTCCTTAATCGGCACCGTAGAAAAAAGTCATTATAAGGGGTCATGGCCTTGGAGTAAGATCAGAAGGCAACGCGATTCGCGTAGAAATGCGAAGCATTTCTAGCGCGCTAGAAACCTAGGGTTTCTTCGCGGGTGCAGCGTTGCAGACGCAAAATCTACGATAAACTGAGTAGCAGATCTTCGCCATGACCTTCAAAAAGAAATACCTTCTATAGAGCAGGATAGAACGTGGAAAAATTAGGGTCTGGGAAAATCGACCCGAGCCAAAAGGGCGAGCATGCCATTGGTGTATTCACAGATGGTGGTCGATTTTCGATTGACGATAATAAAAGTTAGGCACAAGGTGGTATGCTGATCCAAAACTTTATAAGGTTGAAGCGTGCAATGTTTTCTGAGGGTTTATGCTAATCTCACTGGTACAACAAAGTAAAAAAGCAAAAAGGAAGAAGGGTAAGAGACAGGAATGCGGGGAAACGCCGGAAGCGCTGGAAGAGTTCTGTGAAACATTGGAAGAGTTAAGTGAAGAAACTTCTTGTGACCAGATTGATCAGATATTAGTTCTTGAAGACAGAATAAGGGAGATTGAAAGGAAAACTCCCAAAAAAGTTGAAAAGAAGGACGACAAAGAAAGGAAGAGGACGAAGAAAAAGGATGGGGAAACGGATTGGGAGGTTCCCTTCTTTCTGCATGACAAATTCATTCATGGAAGCTATGCTCTCAAATACGTTTTTGATCCCGCGTATGTCGAACTGTTCTCATATTCAAAATTCGGTCATAGCTATTACGAAGCAAGTGAAAACAGAGAGGCAGCATCGCCTATTTACGGCACAGAAACCATTTCTAACGCTCAAGTAGAGAAAATGATCGCGAAGAAAAAAATGCAGGCTATCACTAAATTAGACAAGTTGTATAGTTGGCATGAATCCCCTTGGTTGGGGACAAAAGAAGACCAAGAGTTTAGAATGTACAGCATGTTTTCTTGGAATTTCGCATGGAATATGGTGAAGTACAGTTTGAGTTTGAATTAGTTTCAAAAAAAGCTTAGCAAAAAATTCATCACAGGAGTCATGGCCTTGGAGTAAAAACAGGAGAACAGCCGATTAGTGCAGGCTGTTCGACGCATTATCTGCGATCAACGGAGCAGCAGGTCTCCGCCATGACCCACAAAAAGAAGACTCTCCACAGAACCAGCCGTAGCGAAATGTTTTTATAGTATTGTAAAAATGAAACTCTTATGAGGCACTTGTGGTGGATTGTATTGATCGTACTGATCATGATCCCTCTTAGCGCTTGCTCTGGGCAGAAAACCTGTAAGAAACCATTCTTTGAATTTGTCGAAGGGCAATGTTGCATCGACGAAAATGATAATGAGAAATGTGACAGGGATGAAACTCAGATCCAAGAGGAGACTTCTGTTGAGCAACCGAATGAATCTGTGAAAGAAGAGCCCCCTTCAACGGTGAAAGTAAAAGAAGTAGAAGAAAAAGTTGAAGAAACAAAGACAACGGAGCTAAATGGGACTACGTCAGAAGCGGCTGGGGAAAAACCATGGCATAGGGTAGTTCTCAATTTTGAAAAGAAAGTAAGGAGCGTGGCGTACACATTAAAGGACAATAAGGTTTATGTAAAACCTCCTTACATGAGTATTGAATTGGAAAACCTCGTGCAGGCAGGGGAAACAGAAAAAGAAGAAATTGTTTATGTGGATACGGTTTATCTTGATCCTGCAAATAGAGTTGCTAAGGGAGGGTGTGAAGCGAATAAGGAATTTGATGAGGACAAATGCGCGCCCATTTGGAGAAAACTTGTTGATATGTCTTTCCCCAAGTACATTCATCCCACTCCTTTTGATTGGATCACAAGACTAAGAAATGGAAAAGTTTTAGAGTTCATCCCGAAAAGTGAAAAAGTGGAACAGCGCATTGTGGATTATGTCAAATTTGAAGAGCAGAATGAACTCATCGAGCTGTGGGCGGACGGTAATTCCGTACGTACTGAAGATGTTCTGCCTGTACTTCCAACAAGCAGCGTGCAAGTGATTGGATAAAGATAAAGAAGATCGATAGGTGAAGAACGAATTTTTTAAAATTTTAAAAATAAAAATCCCAACCGCAGCAAGCTACGAGGTATTACACCCAGTTAAGAAATAAAAATGATATCATCTTAAAGGGTATCAATCAAAATTACTTTTTTTGTACGATCCGCTTTTTTCAATAATAATTTTAAGGGTTTCTCCGGGAGGGGATGAATAAAATTTGGTTCGATTTCAGCAAGGGGAACTAAAACAAAGCCTCGTTCGTGCAATCTTGGATGGGGTATGATCAGATTTTTTTCGTCCATGACAAGATCATCGTAAAAAAGGATGTCTAGATCTATAGTACGCGGGCCATCCTTTATTGTTTTGAGAACTTTGCAAAATCCAAAAAATAGAGTATTTTAGGCAAAGTTCTCTAGAGAAGTTTGAGTATTTCTCATTATTTCAAACTTCTCTTTTGTTTTTCTTTAAATGTTTTTCAATACCCTGCAAAAAGTTTAACAGTGCAAATGGAAGTAGTGAGGTTTGTATTTTTACAACACAATTCAAAAACCAGTCTTGATTTTTATAACCCACGGGTTCGGTTTCGTAAAGAGAAGAAATTTTTGTTACGGTACACTCTTTTTTTATGGCAGCGACGGCACTTTGTAGATTTGATTTCCTATCGCCCATGTTAGAACCCAATCCGATAAAGACCACGGCCATGGCAAAGAGAAGAACTAAACCTTTATAAAGAAATGGGTGCTTTTATTTTCCAAGGACCCATGGTCTAGTGGTATGACGTCACCTTGACTCGGTGAAGGTCTCCGGTTCGAATCCGGATGGGTCCAGTTTTATCTCAAACAAAGATTACGCGCCCATCGCTAAAACGTCTTCTACAAGTTTTCCGTAATCCTGCGCTCCTGGAGAACTCTTCGCATGGCTAAAGATGCTCTTTCCATATTTAGGAGCTTCTTTGATCTTGGTATTGTTTCTGATCGGATGGGAAGCCTGCAGGGGGAAGGTTTGCTGAATCAAAGCAAGCATCTCCTTGCAGATTTTATTTCTCCTGTCATACATGGTTGGAATGACTTTGGTTATTTTTAGAGTATGGTTAAAATGCTTGTTGATCGTGGCAACAATTTCCGGCATTTTTTTCAGAGCGTCAACTCCAAGAAAGTCCGTTGCCACAGGAACAAAGGCTTCCTGACAAAATGAAAGCACATCTTGGTTGAGCATCCCCAAACTTGGTGGGCAATCAATTAGCATAAAATCATAACCATTAATTTTGCCCAGCAAATTCCTTAAAATTTTCCCATGGTTTTGTTCATCATTGACAAGGTGATGCTCCATCTTTGTTAAAGTTTCTGTGCTGCAAATCATGTCAAAATTTTTTGCAACATTCACTATGCACTGCTCAATGGGAACCTGTCCTTGCAACGCATCATACACACTATGCATAGCATTTGCTTTGAGAGAAACATCGAGGTTACCCTGTGGATCCAGGTCAACAAGAAGCACTTTTTTTTCATGTCTTGATAATCCGGCTGCCAGATTTAATGCGGTCGTAGTTTTTCCTACTCCCCCTTTATGATTAAAAATGCAAATCGTTCTCATACCCTATACACCTCTGCTAGCGGGTTCGCGGACTTCTATATAAAGCTTATTGTGACATTGGCTCAGAAGAAAAGTCATCGCGGAGAAAGGCTTGGCTTTTCTTGCATGCTCTGAAATGTATGCAGTTTGATTTTCGTCCATTCTGCGACAAGGAAGCGCAAAAAATCATAGATTTAAATCGAGAAAACAGAAAAAGAAAGAATATAAATTTAGCAAGATAATAAGATTATTTCAAAACTTGTTTGACCAATTTTTTTGTGTTGTTTATAACGATGTCATTCGTATTTTTAATGGCTTTTACAAGTGCCTTTTCAAAATCTGCAACGTGAACAACCCCTGTTCCCGCAATTCTCGTCACTTCATGAAAGACAGCATTCGTCGTTTTTATGAGCAGCTGGCCCGCGAATCCCACATCCGCAAGGATTGACTTAACAGTCTCAAAAGGGACCTCGATAAGTCCTGTAGGGTGCTTCACGACAATTTTTCTAGAGACGGCAACTTTTCTTTGTTGTTTTTTTGACACAAAAATCACCTCGTTTAACATTTTAAACAAAAAGAATTTTTAAATCTTTCGATGAGAAGAAGGTGTAAAAAGCGCATCAAATTAGTCCTTAGAACATTTAAAAAAAGATGCTGTTTAAATCACTTAGGAATGAAAGGCCTTGCTCATTTTTAACGGTTCGGCACACGACTTTTTTATGCACCGCAGTCCTGAAGATCGTCATCCTGACCTTCGCCATCATCTTCCGGATCTTTATCATCGAACAAGTCAGGTTCTTCATTTTCACAGTCCCCCTCATCTGACCCCCCCTTTTTTTTATCATTTCCGAACGTCTCCTCATCCCGTTCGTTTAAAACTTTATTAAGTCCATCAACGAAATGAACTGCCACTTCGGTGATAAGAGGGGTATCTTGATCTACTCTGAGTGCACTTACGCGTCGATCAAAGAGAGTATAAGCCGCCTCCACGACGAGCATGATATCTGTGACATTTCCTCGAATGATTAATTCGGGTGATGAACTAGTCCCCCTCTCAAGTAAATCTCTAGCGATGTTATAATCTAAAAGGTTACTATTTTGAATGAGAAGATCCACGCTCCATCGATGACCAAACAGTTTACCATTCTGTATTTCCAATTCCCGAGCATATTGTTCCAATGTAATTAGACCATTGTTTGCAATTGCCTCCGGCAGCACCCCGATAGCGAGATGAACATATTCTCTTCCCAACAAAGGTGATCTCATTTCTTCGATACAACGTCGTAACAGTCTAATATAATACTTGTCGGAAACACCAAGACCGTAATTATGTTCCCCAGACACTCCCAAAAGCTTCCAAGCAAGGGATCCTTCTGGGTATCGAACATTTTCCTGAAGGGAGTCATTGGCAACTTGCCTCGCCGCCGCGCATATTTTTTCTACAAAAATGTCAATGCCTGGAACCTGAAATCGCGAAGGTAAAAGAATTTCCATTACTGTTGCACAACCATTGGGAGAAGGATTATGAGACTCCACATAGACCTTATCAGAAACTTTAGATGTATAAGTACGCGTCTTCATTTCACTCAAAAAGGGGAATCAGGAGCATGTTTAAAAAACTATGCCCAGCCAATCTTTTTAAAGAAAGATCCAGTTCCGTGACGTATGTGGAATAAAAAAGCTTCTCACGGTGGAGGCGGCGGAGCCATAGGCGCAATTTTTGTCGTTATTATGATTGTGTTTATGTTACTGATACTTGTAAACGATTTGGTTGACTTTTCAAAGAATTTCATCCGTGAGTGTAGTGACAATCTTCAGTGTAACGAAGAACAATACTGCGGTGCCGATTTTAAGTGTCACGAAATTCCGGTAAAGGAAAAAACTATTGTGCAGGAATATTATTCTTATGATCTTGTATCGCCCGCGATCATTATTGGCATTGCGTTAGTGTGCGGTTCACTGATTTTGAAGAAGAAAAATAAAAAAGAGGAAGGTAGAGAAGATAACGCGTACTACCAACAATATCAACAACAGTACCAACAACAATATCCGCAATTTCAACAATCCTTGGATCAGACTAAGAAATAAAAAATTGATTGGTCACCACCCCTCACCATTTTTTTAATTGGTTTAAAAAAAGAACGAATAAAAAATGGTACTGAAACAAGTTACAGTACCAAATAACAAATGTGTTACATAAATGTGGCGAATATTACAAAAATGTAGCACGAACTTTAGCCATTTTTAGAAAACTTTATCAAATTTGTTTAAACAATTCTTAAATCTGCATCGTTGTTTCTTTCCCTGTTTTCAAGTTTTTAAGAGTGCATTTCCCTGATTTGACTTCATTTTCACCAATGACAATGAAGTTTTCCGCTCCTAGATGCTTTGCATAATTCATTTGTCCACCTAAAGAACGTCGCATAAGATCAAGTTCAACAGTAGAGGTTTTGCGCAGCTCCCCTGCTAATTTGGTAGCATGGCTTAAGAATTTTTTATCAAGGGGAGCAATGTAATATTGAAGATTTTGATTAATCACAGGTAATTTTTTAAGATCCTCAAGTAAAATGCGTAACGTGCTCATGCCAACTGCACACCCCGTTGCCGGCGTAGAAGTTCCCCCGAATAGTTCAACCAATTTGTCGTAACGTCCTCCGCCGCACAATGCACGGTATTTTCCTTCCTTGTCAAATATTTCGAAAACCGTCGAGGTATAATAAGCAAGACCGCGAGCAGTATTCAAGTCTATCATTACAAATTTTTTATCAAGATCTTTGTAGACTTCTTTTAATTCTAAAAATCCTTCCTGAGCAAGGCTATTTTTGTCCATATTTTCCAGTTCATCTATAGTTTTCATATCAAGAGCCGCAACGAGTGCTTTAACATCTTTTACACCAGCTGTCTTAATGGCTGCTTCCCATTCTTTTTCTTCCATTTTTTCTCTTTTGTCAATAAGACGGATAATTTCATCGACTAATTCTTCGCCTACAAGTTCTGTGAGAATTCCTTGCAGCAATTTTCGATTGTTTAAGCGCACTTCAAAATCTTTTTGAGTCAAGCCCAGTGATTTAAAAAAATCAATAACAACCGTGATAACCTCAGCATCGGTTTCAGGATAAGGAGATCCGAAGATTTCAAGGTTCATCTGATAAAATTCCCTCATTCTTCCTTTTTGTGGTCGTTCATATCTCCACATTCTATCACACATCATCCATTTGATTGGTTTTTGCAACTCCTTTTGTTTTTGCAGGAATAAACGAGTGTTCGGAACTGTTAAGTCAAAACGTAACCCAAATTGCTCATCCCCTCTTTTTTCTAGAGTAAAAATTTGTTCCTTGATTTCTTCTCCTTCTTTTTGAGAAAGCAATTCGAATGTTTCAAAAGCTGGAGTTGAAACTTCTCTAAAGCCGAATCTAGCAGCAACTTCCCTGAATTTTGCAAAGAGTACCTGTTTGAGAGCTTCATCTTCAGGGTAAAAGTCCTCAGTTCCCTTTGGTTTTTGAAAAGTCACAGACATTATAGGGTGGTGGCCTTTTATAAGTCTTTTGGAGAAATTTAAAAAAGAGATGGGAACAAACAAAGTTATATGTCAACATTAGAGCACCAAACCATTGGCCTATGTCACGAGTTTGGCTATGTGCGCTCAAAACATGAAGGTACCCTCCTCGATCTTTGTATTCGCGAAGGGTGGATAAAACCATGGGAGGTTTTTCTTGATTTGGGAAGTGGTGATGGGAAAGTATGTTTTGCGGCTGCAAGGTTGGGCCTTATTTCTTATGGAATCGAGTTGGCACCTGAACTCTTTGCGATGGCAGAACAACAACGTCTAAGCCTTGGTTTGGACAACCCCAAGTTTTTTCTGGGGAATTATTTTCCAAGAGAGTATCGCTTACATTTACCTCAAAGCCTTTTTGTTTTCACGGACGAGAGAGACCAGGATCTGCGAGAACAAATTGCACTGAGCAGTGTTGATGTATTCTATGCATATCTCTGGGAAAGTCAAATTGATCCTGTGTTAGGTCTTTTTGCTGGGTACGCTAAACCAAGCGCCAGATTAATAATACCAAATTGTTTTATTGGAATAACTGGATTCCGAAAACTTGCAGAAAGGCATAGCCTCGACGAGATAACAAATTATAGATCGAATAGTGATGCCATTTTCAGAAGGAAGGGTCAACTTTAAAAATACCTGCTTTATGCCAAATTTATGAGTGAAGACATGATAGAGCAATACATAAAAGATCAATATACGGCAACCGCAGTATCTTTAAGCAAAAGTTATGGCTTTGTAGTGTCGGATATCGGAAAGGTAATAGACTTGTTCCGATCGGTGCGTCATGAAAAAATGGGTAGACTTCTAAGCTTAGGTAGTGGTGATGGAAGAGTTGAGAATATTGCAGCAAGGCTTTTTGGATTTAACGTTATTGGTATCGAGCTTTCTCCCCAGCTAGTTCAAATCGCAAGGGATCACACCGAAGCTTTGGACGAAGTGGTGCAACACACCGGAATAAAAACTAAAGATGGTACAATAGAATTTGTTACAGGAAATTATTTTCCAATACATTTCAGAAAAAAAGTTCAAGCAGATGGATTGACGACATTTATAGAAGGGCATGATCCCTACACTAACTTCAAAATAGCTGATTTTGACTTTGTTTATGTTTACCCATAGCCTTCGCAGTTTAGAGTGATAACAACCCTGTTTGAAGAACATGCAAAACTTGGTGCGAAATTAGTGTTGATGGGAAAAGACTTAAAAGAAATTCCAACAAGAGGAATGAATTTAGAAGAACCGTATGAGATAAAAAACGGAAGAATTTTTGTAAAAAGACAAAAACCATTTAAAGCCAAGCGATTACCTAAGCGGCAAGGGGCCGTAGTGTAACTTGGTTATCACATTAGCTCGGGGTTCATTGAGACCGATACACCTTTGTATCGTGCAATGACATGGACGGCTAGTAATCGGAGTTCAAATCTCCGCGGTCCCATATTTTTTAATTTTTTTAATATTCATTTCATTCTTCAAGTTCGAAGTCCGCGACGACGAAAGTAACATCATCCTCTTGGGCTTCTTTGTTGAGTTCAATCAGATATTTGTAGAAAAAACGCACAATTTCTTCAGGGTCTTTACTTGCGAGGTGTTGTAATGTTTGAACAAGGAGTTCTTCCTCATCCATAAAGTGGCGTCCCCCTCTAGGGGGCGACTAGGCAAGAAAGGCTTCGTGTTTTTTAGCAAGTTCAGTTTTACTGTTCTTTGAATCGGATAGAGCAGATAAGATCTCTATGGTTTCGTCAAGAGCGATAGGCTGCTCAAGTAACGCATCTGAAAACATGACAATCTTGAACTTGTTCACATTTGGAGGAATAACTATTTTATTTGCCTGAATGGATGAAGATAGGGGAATAGACGGGAAAAGGCTGGTCTAAACGATTTGATACCAAGAATCTTATGATTTTCTTTATCGATAAGAATAAAATATTGTGCAGGATGACCAAAATTTTCAAAGATGATAGTTCTTTGACGAAGATCAAGGAGCGCTTGACAGCCTGTTAAAAAACCCGCCTGATATGTCATAGATGTTCTTTTGAGTATGGTGGCGAGCTTGGTTTTGTCGTACCCTAACTTTGCAAGCTGAATGGCTTCCTTTGCGAGGCTGGTCTTTACCTCTTTACTGATTATCGGTAGATCCTTAACCCAGAGGTTTCCGATCTTTTCAACGACGTGCGGATCCTCAGCAAATTCTATTGCTTTTGTGATTATGTATTCCGCAAGTTTATGCACGGTAAAACCATGCCCCATTATGTCAATAACAAAAAAATTAACGGAAGCATCGTTAATAAAAACAGAGAAAATATCTCCCCCGTAAGGAATAAGATATTTTTGTATTTCAGTTCCCCTGAAAATGTCTTCATGGTGAAGTTGAAAAGGGAGAAATAATGCAGATACCTTCATCCGGTACGTTTCAAGCTTTTCTGGAATTTCAATTTTGAACTCATGAGACTTAATATGCTGCCCTTTTTCGTAATGCAACACAAATCCCTCATCTTTCTTTCCGAAGAAATGCATAGAAAGAATTGTTGTTATAGTTTATTTAAATGTTACCAAAAGGTGTCAAGACCCTTCATGTTGTTTGTGCCTTCCTCTTTTTTTAACAAGTTCAAGTCTTTCCAAGACAGGCTGCGCAAGATGATACGTTTTACGATAGTGTTCAAGAACAATCCGCATTGCGTCAGGATAATGCTCATAATGTTTTGCTTCAAGCGCACGATCAAGAACATGTAAATCAACTGCCTTGTCTTCTATTTTAGGAGAGAAAAAACTTAGTCCAAAATCGATGAGGTATAATCCTTTTTTAGGGTGTACGATCATGTTGGAAGTTGTTAAATCCGCATGAATAATATCGGCTGCATGAAGCTTTCCTAGAATGACGCCGATCTCTTTAGCATACTTTTTGGGATTTTTATGAAACACTTCTTTGAGTTGCCTTCCCGAGATGTACTCCATAACAATTTTCATACTTTCATCATCGTGCTTAAAAATTTCTGGAACTGGAATTCCTGCCTCTCTTAACTTTGCAATGACTTTTGCTTCCCTTCTTGTCCTGAACTGCCTAAGAGATTTATCTAATGCTGGATGCCTATACCCTTTTACAGCCCTGTGTTTGATAAGTTTCTTTTCTTTTTTTGTACTTACCGCTTCTGCACCGTGCCATTCGTTGACCATGCTAATAATTGAAATGAGGGGATTTATATGTCTAGTGCTAGAAAGAGATCGCTCCCTAAAAAAACAAAGAAGTTTATTCCGCGCTTGCTTCTTCAGCTGGCTTTTCTTCTGGCTGAGGAGTTTCCGGCTTCCCTTCCGACTGAGGAGTTTCCGGCTCTGCAGCTTCTGGTGGCAATGGTGTCGCTTCCCCCGGAAGAACCTCTAAGTGTCGTACTTCACAGATTCCGAGTGGATACACTTTTTTAAGAGCATCATGAATTTCACGTTGGATTTTGCTCATGATCACAGCCTTGAAGAAGTCTGCCACACTCATTTTGCGAAGTTGCTTGATTGCCTGTGCGCGAAAACCCATGCGTAACGCCGTCTGAAGACTTTTGGAGACTTTTGTACGGGTGATCATTAAAGGTTTAACACGAACTCGTTTACCATCTGCGCTGATTGCAACAAAAGAATCGTCAATTTTGGATTTACCCCTTCGAGCCATGCGCCTGATACTTGTTGACATTAGGAGATACTTGTAAAGTTCCGTTTGAGCTTTTCCCTGTGAAATCTGAGTTGCCCGAAAAGAAACATTAATGTTTTGCTTTTTAGGATCCCTTGTTAAGACGGAAAGATTGACCGTGGATACCCTCCCAATAACTTCTTGCGGTTCGTAGAGACATGTTTCTCCAAGACTTTGTCCGTTAAAGAGCGCAGGAGCTACAATTTCCATCCAGACTTTTTTTCGAACGGCTGCCTTCGTTTTTTTAACGGGTTGGGTGACCATATCCCGTGAAGAACTATAAACTGTTTATAAAGCTTTCTAATAGAGAAGATCTTGTCGCATATCGACGGGAAAAGTTCTGTAAAAGACTCCTTCCGAATCCTTGTGCCTAACTATTTGTATTGTCAGTATTTATTCTTTATTTTATCTTTTAGCATTATTAATCCCCTTGTTTAACACCAATAGTTGTACTCCCTAAATTCATTTAATATATAATCTTTTTATCATCGTAAAAATAAAAATTTGTGTAGGTATTGTACTCCCTAAATTAGACTTGCCAATGAGGAGTTAATTTGTTGGGCGCGGTTCAAAAAACTATTTTATAAAAATAGAATAGACAATCCTTGTGCCTAACTACCCCTTGATGATGACCTGCACGTAAGGCGTGCTATGATATTACTAACAGTCCTGATGACAACGATGGCGGTAGCGCAACAGTATTATTACGCTGTCCCACCCGAGGGAACCTATGGAGAAGAAGAGGTTCCAGAATCCTATGTAAGTCAAGGTTATGGTGTACCAACTGAGCGCACTTTTGGCCCAAGTTATGGACCCGCACCTTTTACGTACGATTTCAGGGGATTGACAAACAGGCCAAGTTACTGGACAAGGTACAGCTTTGTCACGGGCGCCCCAACATGGGCTAATCTCCCGATAGCCGAAAGGTACAGAAGCAGGGTCGCCACCGATTATTACAAGTATTATCCTTTTGAACAAAATGTCTACGAGTACGGACTTGACTATTACCACCCATACTTGCAAGGAGGTCGTTATGCACTTAGAGAAGTGTTGCTTTCTCCTTACAGAGCAACGATGGAACCTGTAGGATTTTTCCCATTACGAACAGGCCGTTTCGTGACAGAACGCCCGCTCGCATGTATCGAAGCCATGAGAGGAGGACGCTTCTTTGTAGGAACGCCATTTGATCTGAAATTACGAACGGGAGAAAAGGACGTAATCAATGCTGTGTGCCCAACTGCAGGAATTCGTAAGCAAGTACTTTGTGTTGTAGGATTGAACTCATATATGGAAGTCGGTTGTGGTGTCGATGAAATGGGTCAGCGCACGCTCACCTTCTCACCCGCAATCAGTATAGATCCATACACCAAGAAACGCCTGGACTTGTCATGGCACGGGTATGAGATGTACCCTCCGTTTACTGATTAAATTTTTTTATTATTTTCTTTCGATTTTTTTTCACTCCAGAAATTTCTTCCCTTCCAGAGTCGTTTCTCAAAATCAGCAAGATGATGTGAGCTAAGATTTTTGCACCGCATACAAAAACGCTTCTTTGAGCTCCGTCGCAGACTGGTACCTTTCTTCAGGTTCTTTAGCCATTGCTTTGAAAACAAGCGCCGAGACGAGAGGAGGGATTTTTTTATTGTAACGGGCAAGATCTGGGATGTCTCTTCTTAAGTGAGCTTCTGCCACCGCCGCGACGTCCCCAGTAAATGGAACCCTTCCTGTAAATAATCTGAACAAAGTAACGCCGAGGGAGTAAAGATCCGCTCTATGATCACTATGTGAGAATTGCCATTGTTCTGGCGCCAGATAGTATTCCGTTCCCAGAAGAGTATCTGGTACTTCAAGATGACTCAGTGACCAATGAAACGCTATTCCGAAGTCAGAAATTTTTGCCATATAATTCGACGGCGCCACTCCTATATGTCCCGAGCAAGTGCCATTGATTTCTAGAAAGACATTTGCCGGCTTTACATCCCTATGCAAAATATTCTTGTCATAAAGATACTGTAACGCGTCACAAATCCCAGTAACAAGGTGTGCAATGTCTTCAGGTAAAAAGAATTTTTTTCCCCTGACGACCAAACTTTCTAGAGTTCCTGCTACAAGAGGTGTTATTATGTACCCTTCACTATTTTGTTCTACAAGTTCATGAGGAATGAGAATGTTTTTGTGTGTATGTCCTTCACGAACTAAAATGTCACGTATCGTTCTTTCTCTTAGGAAGGACTCGCGATGAAAATGGTACCTTAAATCGTGGATCTTAACAGCAAAGTCCAAGCCACCACAATCTGCATGATAAACACCTGGCCTTCTCCCCAAAGGCTTCGTAAGAATGTACTTATCACTGGCGCCAGAAACGATTTTTCCTCTGCGAGGTCTTCTTCGCGGCCCGCCACGCTCGGATCCGGGGCCTTCTGAAACCCACACGTGCATCATTAAATATCTAACTCAAGTACATCTTTTGCGTGATCTTGAATAAAGATTCTGCGAGGTTCCACTTCATCTCCCATAAGGATACTAAACATTTGATCTGCAGCAATGGCATCTTCAATGTGAACAAGTTTTAATGTTCTTACAGAAGGATCCATGGTAGTTTCCCAAAGTTGTTTAGGGTTCATTTCTCCAAGACCTTTGTAACGTTGGATTCCTACTTTTTCACTGCCAAGCTCCTTAACTGCTTTTTTCTTTTCCTCGTCTGTATAAACGTAAAGAACTTTCTTTCCTGCCTGTAAGCGATAGAGAGGCGGCATCGCGAGGTAAATATGCCCCTGTTCAATAAGAGGACGCATGTAACGATAAAATAGAGTCAATAAGAGACAGGCGATGTGGTTTCCATCAACGTCTGCATCGGTCATGATAATAATTTTGTGATAGCGTAGTTTGGAAATGTCAAAGTCTTCCCCTACACTGCATCCCAGTGCAGTAAAAATAATCGTAACTTCGTTGTTCGCGAGAATTTTGTGTAATCGTGATTTTTCAACGTTTAAGATTTTTCCGCGTAAAGGTAAAATGGCTTGAAATTCTCTGTCGCGACCCATTTTTGCGCTATTATGCACAAACACCCCACTTGCCAAAGCGAAATTATGAGTATGAGGAACTTCAATGTCATAAACATCGATTCTTTTGTTGAGTTTAGTTATCGTTTTGATTTTATGATTGTAACAAGTGATGGCTTCTTTAGCTGCGTCCTCACTGCCATTAAAGAAACGTTCTGTAAAAGTTTGAAAGGTTAAGAGATTCTTATCCTTTGTTTCCCTTCTTAGGTCCTCATAAGCTTCAACGTGCACATCTTCCATAATTTCATAAACAGTTCTCAAAAGCTTGATGGTATGTTCATAATAAGTTTTGTTATAAGCTTCCATTCTTTTTTTTCGAAACTCTGGGGTCCATTGTTCCTTAGTTTTTTGTATTCTCCATTGTATCAAATGGGCATTACCCCATTGCTTCTTTGCAGTCCGAGAGAGTGATTCCCTCATTTCTGGGTTTTTTTGAAATAATTTTTTTACTTGTTCAGATTGCTTTTTCCGATTTTCTGGGTTAGCCCAGTATCTTTTTTGTTCTGCGTTAAGTCTTTTATTATTTATTTGCATATACTCTTTATTTGCATAATAAAAAGTTAAGAATTTTTTTTTCATAAGTTCTTTATACTCAAAATTCCCCCATTGCTCTTTTGCTTGTTCACTTAATATTTTTCTTGTTTTTGGGTCTTTCATTCTTTGACTCATTTTTTCTCTAAAAGAAGGGGTAAGTCTTGTTTGCCTAGATTTCTCAATACTGTCTTTTCTATGCAATGTTTTACCAACATGATCTCTATGAAGTTGAAGATGATCATCATGGGATAAGCGAATAAGATTAGCGGGATTATTATTCAGTTTATTAAAATCAGTATGATGACGATGAGTTCCTGAAGCGGGAGCGTAAACATTATTTTTTATATTCCATGCATCTGACAATATATGTGCAAACAACCATCTGCGATCTTTATTATTATAAATCATTTCATAACCATCGATGGTGATATATCTTGCTTTTCTTGATATTTGCCTATTGAGCGGCATTAATGAATCAGTGAGTAAGAGATCCTTTGCTTCTTTGTAAGATCCGTCCCGTAACATAAATTTATGATCAGGTGTACACGTTATTTCTTCATTATTATCCAAGGTAATCTGGATTACCTCAGCATTTTTTTTTGTAATACGGGGATGCTTAATTTCTTCAATACCTATATTGCCATCATTTTTTATAGTGTAAGCAAAATTTTTCTTACCCTGTTTATCTTCTTCAACAAGTTCTTTAAAAGAGAGATTACGACCATCTAAAAGTGCGACTTGAGTCTCGCCCGAAAAACATCCGCCTGCAGAGTCCCCTTCAACTAGGTACAATTCACATTTTGCAGGATCCCTGTTTGAGCAATCTGCGAGTTTTCCGGGAAGTGAAGATCCTTCTAAGAATCCTTTTCTTCTGGTCAATTCGCGTGCTTTTCGTGCCGCAATTCTTGCCTTGACAGCATCCACACATTTTCCGATAATAAGTCTTGCCATGCTTGGATTTTCTTCAAAAAAAGTATTAACTTGATCAAAGACAATGCTATCCACAACCCCTTTCATTTCGCTGTTCCCCAATTTTGTTTTGGTTTGTCCTTCAAATTGTGGATCGCTCATTTTAATGCTAACAATGGCTGTAAGCCCTTCAAAGATATCTTCGCTGGTTAATTTTTCATCTTCCAACAGTTTACTTTTTTGTGCATAAGTATTGAAACTTCTTGTCAGTGCAGTTTTGAATCCAGAAAAGTGAGTGCCCCCTTCTACTGTGTTGATATTGTTAACGAACGAGAATACAGAATCATTGTAGCCATCGTTGTATTGTAATGCGACTTCTACAACGACCTTATCTTTTTCTTTTTCAAAGAAGATGGGAGCGTGCAGGACATTTTTTCCTGTGTTCAGGTACTTGACAAATTCAATAAGACCGCCGTCATAGCGGAAGATTTCTTCCTTGCCCGCTCTTTCGTCACTAATGGAAATGGTTAAGCCTTTGTTGAGGAATGCGAGTTCTCGTAATCGTGTAGCCAAAGTGTCATAACTGAAAATCGTTGTTTCAAAAATTTCTGGATCGGGGTAAAATCGCACCGTTGTTCCCGTTCTTGTTGTTGTTCCAATGACCTTGACATCGGCAACAGGGTTTCCACATTTGAATTCCTGCATATAGATTTTTCCATCACGATGAACTTCAACAATAAGTTTGATAGAAAGCGCGTTGACTACGCTTACCCCAACACCGTGGAGCCCTCCTGAAACTTTGTACGTGTCGGAATCAAACTTTCCTCCTGCGTGAAGTTTGGTGAGTACGACTGTTAATGCAGACATTTTTGATTGATGGTGCATTTCAACAGGAATTCCCCGGCCATCATCGATAACCGTGCATGATCCATCCTTGTGAAGAATTACTTTGATAGTTTTACAAAATCCAGCCAGAGCTTCGTCCACGGAATTGTCTACAACTTCATACACTAAATGATGCAATCCGCGAGGGCCAGTACTCCCAACATACATTCCTGGGCGTTTTCTAACAGCTTCCAAGCCTTCCAGAACTGTAATACTTTCTGAAGTGTACTCCGCTCTTTTTACCGCTTTTTCGTCTTTTTTCTCGTCGATAAAAACCACCGATTAACACAGCAAAAAAAGGGGCTTTTCCTTATAAAGCTTTGCTTTCCGGCATGGCGTTATACGGCCTGTAGAGCTCTTTTTCAGGGGTTTGAGCGGGTTCCGCTCCAAGCCACTTAGAGACATAGCCTAATGTTTAGGTTCGACTTTTTTTAGAATAACTTTTTCTTCGGCTTGTTTGAAAGTGATATGAAACTCCTCAAAAAAACCATTTCTGCCTAAGAGCAAAGGCACATCTTCATCGGGATTTTGCAAGACAAGAGCAGGAACGGTGAGGTGGTAACTCTCACGCTCACCCTTAACTCTAAAGGAAAGTTTAGTCTTTTTTACTTTTGTAGAACCACCTATACCCCTCGTGTTAGTTTCCAACTCATCTTCTTTGAGACCGAGAAGAAGTGCCAAATCTTTTGGAACAACAGTAACATCAGCACCAGAGTCTAGTAATGCAACAACTTCAATGAGTTTATCAGCACTGTCTCGTATAGATACGGAAATATAAGGTGCCTTTCTCAAAGTGCCGTCATGTCTAGGTACATGAACGTATTTGTAGACAATCGCCATCTTAGAAGATAAGTGTTTCTTTCTTGGGCACCTTAGCAATGGTAGGAGCAGTTTTGCACGCATCAATATCTTTTTTGATCTTCATCAGATCTTTATTATGGGCAATTACCTTATGGTTACTAACTGCAACCCATTCGCCAACGTACTTAGAAAGATCCACACCTTGAAGAACTTGATTGACAACCATGTTTTGCACCCTCATCGAGAATAGCCCTTGTTTATATATAAAACTTTGCTTTAAATTTTCAGGGGTTTGAGCGGGTGAGCGATTTCGGAGCCAATGCTTCTGTACGATTAATGTAGAGTGTATTCAATTAAGTCACGGACAATTATATAAACAAAAAGCGGTTGCATTGTTCTATGAGCTATTACCTAATTATTCGTGGTCCATTAGGTTCTGGAAAATCAACCGTGTCTAGTGAATTGTGCAAAAAATTACATGCAAAGAACATTTCTATAGATAAAGTCCTTGATGAGCATAATCTAACAAAAGACAAAGAAGGAGGGTACATTTCACAAAAAAGTTTCAAAAAGGCAAATGAGATTATCGCTCCGAAGATAAAAGAGATCTTGAAAAGTAGGAAACCTGTCGTGATAGACGGAAATTTCTATTGGAAATCGCAAGTGAACGACCTAATAGAACGACTGAATCATCCTCATCATGTATTTACACTCTGTGCACCAGTTGAAGTATGTATCGATAGAGATGCTAAACGCAGCAAAACTCATGGCGAAGATGCAGCAATGGTAGTTCATAAAAAAGCAACAAAATTTACATACGGAACTGTGATTGATATAACTCAACCGCTTGGTAAGGCAATTAAAGAGATTATTTCTCATTTACCCAAAACTTAACTTCTCCTTTGCTTCGCTCATTTCTTTCATAAAAAAAGAAAACTATGAAATTGACACTTTATCTAACGTTGACTAAACAACCACGCTTCAATTCACCCAAAGCAAAGCTTTATATAGTAACTTGTAGTTTCTATGTAGTAACCGGATGTTACCATGATATCCCTAACCAAAAAAGAAAGAGAAACGCTACTAATACTGTTCAAAGATCATACTATTTTTTACAATGCCAATTCTATCAGCAAAGTTCTCAACATAAGCCACGTTGGAGCCCAGAAAATCTTTAAGAGACTCCTCAACGAGAATTTGGTTGTTAGTAAAACAATCGGTAAATCCACTACCTACAAACTCAATTTTAATGAAAATTATGTTGGCCAGCTTATTGCCTTTTTGCTCGCTGATGAAGCCAATAATTTCAAACGATGGAAAGAAGAGTTTAAAGAACTTTTTAAGAAAGACCGAATTGTGATGCTTTTCGGCTCAACTATCAAAGACTACACCCATGCGCACGACATCGATTTGATGATTGTGTTGGAAAATAAAGAGATAAAAGAAGTAAACATCGCCCTTAAGAAAAAAGAAGAAATTTTGCCTAAAAAACTTCATGCCGTAAAACTTACACATCAAGACCTGGTAGATAATCTCAAAAGGAAAGATAAAGCCATGGTCGATATTGTGAAAAATGCAATTATACTTTACGGGCAAGAAAAATATGTGGAGATATTGAAAAACATTCAAAAATGGTGATGCAATTTTTGGTGCACGGAGAAGCAAATTTTCCGGTGACCCAAAAAGCAAGAACTGATTTTTGAGGATACCCGAAGTCGGAGATTTAAGCATGGCACAAGCTTCTAAGCATGTGGAATGGTGTTTGCGCAAAGCCAATAAAGAGATTGAAGAGTGTAAAAAGTTAGGCAAAAGACCAAAACATAGAGGATTATTGAAAAGCGGTCCTGATCTTGAGGAAGCCGAGAAACATCTTGTCAAAGCAAAACATAATCTCGATGGAATAACCAAGTTTAAAGAAATCGGATTTTCGGATTGGTCAATGTCCACTGGCTTTTACTGTATCTATCATTGTTTCTTAGCAATTGCTGCCAAATTTGGATATGGATTGAAAATTGTAATTGCCGTATTTTCAATGTTGCGCATTTCCACAACTTCATCAAAGGACTTGTTCAAGGCATTTGCAACAAGGGCAACTATAGTCCCTCCATGGCAAACAACTAACACAGATTTTTCAGAATAATCTCTTTGGATATTTTCCAAAAAATTTTTAACACGTCGCATAATACTATCTTTACTTTCAATGTCATCCCTATCAAAAAAGTTTTCAATATCTTTATGGTATTTCCCCTCGTGCAAACCCTTAGACCTTTCTCTTAATAGCGCTGTTGTCATTATTGAACTGTTTGGATGATAATGTGCAATAATTTTTGAGGTATCAAACGCTCGTGCTAAATCTGAAGAAAAAATAACACTCAGTTTTTCATCCTTTAATCTTATTGCCAGTTTTTTTGCTTGCTGAATTCCTTTTTCAGATAACTTGCCAGGCAAATGACCTTGTATGATCCCATTTTGATTTTCTATTGTTTCCCCATGCCTTACAATTAGCAATTTCATAATGACAATAAAGAAAGATTGATTTAATAAAGATTGCTAAAATTCAATCCGGAACCAAGTATTTCAAATCATTTCATTCTCGGTATAACCTGATACGCGGCCAATGCGCAACAAGCTAAAACAATCCAGAAAGTGAATGCGGAAATTTTTCCAGAGAAAAACAGCGTCAGCGATGTGACGGCCAAAAGAACACAGAACAATGCCAAAATTTGCGGAATATACTTTTTCATAAAGGAAAAAGGACATCACAACTTTTTAAGGTTTGCGATTTGAAAATTAGTTTAACACAAAATCTGGTTGATTAGCCACGACAGTAGATATCTTCCTTTGAAGCATCAATGTTGCTGTATAACTAGCCATGACCATGGTATCATTAATTTTCCTAGCACCGCGTTCCGGAGTAATGGCCTCTATTGATATCACATTGGTACAATCATCCGAAGAAACCAAAAAGCCATAACTACCTTGATTCTCTCGATTTGAACGCGGAGAGATAGTGTAATTACTATGATACGATGGAAAAACACTATAGGTTACACCAGGTGACAATTTTTTGCTCTATCGAGTTAATCTTCAGTTCTAATCTTTCCATATGCTTTGTATAATCTGCTTCTTATTTAAAGATTAACATCACAACAAAGCTTCCAATGCAGCTATCGCAACTTCTATTTGCTTTTTATCAGGTTCTTTTGTGGT
>JAGWAF010000033.1 GCA_018302085.1 Candidatus Woesearchaeota archaeon
ACGAAGAAGATTAAAATCCTAAATCAGCACGGGTATATTTTTTCTTAGCAATATTTTGTTTACATTCTATAAGTCTTTTATAGAGCTTAGTATTACGTAGTGTTTCTATTTCAGTTTTCATTTCTTCATACTCTTGTTTAGGTATAGTAACAGTTTCCATATCCTAGTTATAGACGGTTTATCTATATAAACCTGATGGTTTTAATTTATAAAAGATGACTACTTCCCCAGACACCCGACTTGCACTTCGTGCACCTTCCCCTCGGTCAGGAAGTTTAATAGGTATTAAACTCAATTGCGAGTCTGTCCTAACGAAAAGAAATTTATATAAACATGTTAAGTAATTTAAAATTATGAGTAAAAAAAATCACAAAATAAAGTATCCTAAACTATTATTATTACTGATTACTATCGTAATTGCATTTATATTATTTTATGAGGGACGAAATTATGCTCCATTCCATGTTTTCTTGATTTCTCTTGGTTATTTTGGTACTTTTTTAGGAGGGATTTTTTATGCCTATGGATTTACTGCCGCGCCTGCAACAGCCATATTGTTGGTGCTTGCCAAAGAACAAAACTTAATTTTGGCTGTTCTCATTGGTGGACTTGGTGCCGTATTAAGTGATTTTTTAATATTTAGCTTTATTAGACACTCTTTTATCGATGAAATAAATAAATTGAAAAAAGAAAAATTCGTAAAAAGTATGACCAAAAATGGGAAGAATATGTTTGGCCGTTACTATAAACACATATTTCCAACTTTTGCAGGTTTTTTAATCGCATCCCCCTTACCTACAGAAATTGGAGTAACCATGATAGCCAGCATAAAAAATCTTTCTGTTAAAAAATTTATGGTTATAGCATACCTATTGCATAGTTTAGGAATATTCATAATTTTAGTAATTGGCAGTGCAATATAGGCAGACACGCAACTCAAAATTTTTGCCTTCGGCATCGTTGCGCTAAAAATCAATCCCTGTCAGAAGAGTTTAACAAGTGATTATAGAGGACTTTGAATAATCCCTTAACCCATCATTTATTCAAAGTAATCGATTAGAGGTTTGAACAAATTTGACAGAGAACTTTGCAAAACATGAAAATGAGGCAAAGTTGTCTAGAGAAGTTTGGCCGACCATGACTATTTCAAACTTCTCAGTAGGTTATTCAAATCTTTCTATATTCAATTTTTTCTGCTGGAAAAACTTCTCTGCCACACACACCCCGTTCGCAAAAATTTCGCAAACCTTTTTATACTCGCCCTTTCTTAAACGTGTGTATTCATCAAAAGCAGAAGATAAAAGGAGGTTAAGAATGGTAAAGCACAGAAACATATTTTTGGTATATTTGTTTTCAATAATAACTTTTGGAATTTATGCTCTTTATTGGATGGTTTCAACAAAGAATGAAATGAACAGCTTGGGAGCAAAAATACCTACAGCTTGGCTTATAATAGTTCCAATAGCGAATATTTATTGGATGTACAAATATTGTGAGGGTTTTGCTGAGAATGTAAAGAAAGATAACAACACAGTTCTTTGGTTTATCCTGTACATTCTGGTTGGAATCGTCATGCCCGCTATAGTCCAATCAGAGTTAAATAAACTGGCTAGAGCATAAATTTATTTTTTTCTATTTTTGCTTTTGTTACAAAACGGAAGCGCTCTCAAACTCTCCTCATTGCTGTGCCAGATCCGGAAGAAAACAGCACATCTTTACCTGGGGAATTGATTATTCCGAAATCGAAAACGCTTAACAAATTTTTTTCTTACTTTTTATTGGCTGCCATCTTTTAACCAAGTGTCAAAACTTTGTCAGATTGTTCAACCAAGTTTCAATGTTTTACCTTGCATTGTTGACCATTTCAATCACGTCCTTTTCAACTTCTTCGGCCTCTTTGCTGCCAATTTCTGGAAAGAATTGTGAAATCATGGTCGGTCTCATGCCAGCAATCTTTACTTTTCCATTCTCTTCCAAAACATTTATTTTACATGGCATGCATAGAGAGATAAGCCTGTTCCTGTTCAAAAATTGGTTTGCGTATTTTCCAGAACAGATTTCAATAATTTTCAGCGGCTTTTGTTCAAATCCTTTTGCTGCCAGCCTTTCCTTTATGTCATAAATTTGGAATAACGCCCATCCTTTTTGCTCAACTCTAATAAGTCATACAGAAATGGTGGAGTTAAATCATTTGCGTGTTCCTTTAAGAATTTTGAAACTTTCAATCCACGCTCTTTGTCAGTATGAAACAGGACAAACCACGCAAGCCAAGAATAAATATTAACATAGCTTGAAGCAGTGATTTTAATATTTGGAAGAGCATCTTTCAAAAAAGAGATGGTTTCCTCTTGAGTTGGCAATTGGTAATCAACATGTTCCTGAATGAATTTATTACTGAAAATCGATAAAACTGATTTTTGCACGCCCATACTCCTTGCTTCTGGAAAATTGACGAATAGCTTTGATCGGGTAACACGCATCAATTCTTGTAACAATTTTGGCCTGTCTCTGTGGGGCAAGTGTTCTAATGCGTCAATACTTACCACAACCTCAAAATGCTTGTCAGGAAATGGTATCTTTAGGCCGTTTCCACCAGTAGTTTGTGGATCAATAACCCATATTTTTAGCCTTGGTACAAATAATGCGAAAGCTCCGTCAAACCCGCCAACATCTAATATGGTAGTATCCTTCTTAAGATTAAGTTTATTTACGTGCTTCGCTACCGTGTTGATACGCATAAAACGATCAAATTCAATGGACGAAGTGTTAAACTCTAAGACTTTGGCCTGTCGAACTCCATCTACTCCGCATTCAACAAGCTCAACTGTTTTTTGTGCCTCTATCGGCGCTTCAATCTTCACCTTCTCACCAGTTCTTTTTTCATTTCTTCGTATTGCTTCTTTGTTATCTCTCCGGACGCATATCTTTTTTTAAGTATGTTTGATGGATCTTCCTCTTTTTTGCCTGACTGAGTTGCATTGATAAGGGTAACAATCAGCCATATAAGTGCGCCCAAGAACAGCAGCATAAAGATGAATCCGAATCCCATTCCAAAGCCCATCATGCCGTAGCTTCCCATTCCAAAACTGCCAACCAATAAAAGCAATGCGACAACTACAGCAATCCAAATCAACATATTTTTGTTTTCTTCCATGAATATCACTCCCTCAGCTCCTTTTTCATGTCTTCAAACTCTTTTTTTGTTATTTCTCCTTTAGCAAACCTCTTTCTCAAAATATTGAGAGGTATCTCGGAGGCAGTATTTTTTATTCCAAATCTATAAATAATCCGCACTATTAAAAAAATGGCTGCCGCAAAAAGCAATATCCAGAAAATGTTCCAATAACTATAATTACTATAATCGTAACTCGCTGGATAACTGCCCCCTCTGCCCATCATATTCATCATGCCCCCAGAACCCGTCATTCCATAGCCGATATAAACATTCTCATTACAGTAAAGCCGTTTTGCCATGTTGATATGCACTTGTTTTAAAGATTCGGATCCTTCTCCCCCCATCATGTTATCCATAATCTCATGGCTTTCTCCAGGGTGCATTTGCTCCATGTAATATTCGCCAAGTATTTCTAACTGAGGGTTCGACAAACTTTTACAGTCGATTTTTGAATCAATAACATTTTTGGCTTCATTAATTTCCCGCAATGTAATTGCATTAACTAAGTTAAGATTCAGAAACAAAATGATAGCCATGCCAATTATTATTTTTTTCATATTTCCACCTCACAACTTCTTAACAATCTTTCCATTTTTCTTTAATTCACAAGAAAAGCTTTGCCTTTCTGTGCGCCGAAAAACTTCGTTTTTTAAGCGTTTCAACCAAAACCTCTCTGATTATGTCAAATGCCATGATAATTTTTGGATTTGAAAGTTTGTAATAGATATTTTTACCTTTCCTGTTTGAAACAACAATATCTTTTGATTTCATAATGGACAAATGTTGAGAAATGTTGGCCTGCCCCAATTTTGTTTTCTCAATAAGTTCTGTTACTGACATTTCTTTATCTCTCAAAAGATTCAATATTTCTAATCTTGTGGGATTCGAAAATACCTTGCACATTTCTGCGTGGATTTTATATAGCTCCTTCATAATAGTACATTAGAATATTCTAATATTTAAATACTTTTCGGTTTATTCAATATGCACATGGATTTAAAGCTGGTTTTCAAACTTGCTCAGCACCCCATTGCATTCTCGCCCACCGGTTCTGGACATTTAACAGCAATTATACTCAATTTGCTTCGAACTTTTTCTTTTGGTATCATACTCTGAAAAATATTGAATAAAAATAAGTCGAAAAGATAAATTAAAAAAAATTGTGAATGTGTAACCATCTTATGCGGTTGCTCCTGAGCCATTCCAGATGTCCGGAGAAGCATGACATGAATACGCACAACTTGGATTTTTGGCTTAGTCCAACGTAATTGAGAAAGAGGCCAGTTCCTTTTTTAATCTCCCCGAATCAAAAAAAGGTATTGTGTTTATTCCTAAAATTTCTGCCGCTCTGCAATTTTTTTCTCGGTCGTCAATAAATAAGCATTCTTCTGGTTTTGCATCTAGCATGTTCAATGATTTTAGATAAAATTTTTGTGATGATTTTAGTTCATGCAAATCAGCAGAGATTATTATTTTCTTAAATAGATGTCTAATTTTCTGGTGGTCAATTTTTCTATCAGCCCATTCTTTGCCTTCGTTGGTCAATATGGCCAAAGAATATTTTGGGCTTAGATCCTCTAATAATTCTTTCATCCCTCTAATCGGGGTTATGTCCTGTGTATATACCTCCAAAAATTCTGATATCGATAATTTCAAATTAGAAGTTTCCAGAAATTTCTGAACAAACTCAGACTCTGTTAATTCCCCCATGGAAAATTTCTTGAATTCGGCTAAAGAATATACCGATTCAATTTCTGGCCCGGGTAAGATACGCCCATTGTAAGCATAATCTTTCTTGCCTTCAAGTACATGTTTAACAATAACATTTCCAAGATCAAATAATATCCACTTTATCATGCATGCAAAGAACGGGCCTTGAATATAAAGTTTTTCCTCAAAATCTTGAAGATGCTTGCGCAATCTTCTTCTTGCCAATTAAACTTCCTTTATAAGCGTTTTCCCAACGAGGCATCAAAGTGCGAGAAGAAAAATTAAAATATTAAAAAAAGATTTAAAAAAACTTATTCTGCAACAAGAGAAAGTTGTCTGTTATATTCCCTTGGGCTTAAGATTCTAGCTTCATTGTGGCTGTAAGAGTAGAACCATGGATTTCCTGTGTATTCAAAGGGTCCCTGTGCGGCCTTGTCGGACAGTGCTTTTCTTTGCCACCATGTCATGGATTTCTGGATAGGAATCCATCGGTAACTTGAACCGATCGAGTATGGAACGGTAAGCAAGTAGAGTGGCGGTACCACATCCTTTTCTGCTGTCATGGACTCAACCGTTGCAAGTTTGGTTCTATAAACGGTACTTCCTGTCTGTTGAGCAGTTAAGTAAACAGGCCTTTCCCACATGCCAAGCATGTAGTATGTTCCATAATTGTCATAAATGGGCTGTAATCTTTCGAGATAGTGAAACTGCGTCAATTTCGCAGGGTTTGTTTTGGAAGCTTGCGGCGTCATTCCAGTGTAGATCTTTCCCTTGGCAACTTCGCCAGAAGTCGGCAAAACATCCTCATACACTTCTGTTTCTGTATCCGCCTGTGCGAAAGCCACAGAGGTACTCGCTAGAAACAGTATCATCATTAGAGCAAATAATTTCATCATTCCACCTCACATGAATAGTTTTTGATGACTAAGTGAAGTTCTGGTTTATATATGTTGCGGTTAGACAAGGGAAAACTATATAAAAAATGAGATCCACTAGTACCTTATGATTATTGATTTAAGCAAACCGAGGGGAGAATATTTTGAATTGCCAACTGCTTCTGAGATCTGTCGCGGGCTTGTGAGGGATGCTGGAGAGAATATTACTTTACAGAGTTTAGTTCAGGCTCAAAAGGAAGGAAGAGCGGATATCGTAGTAGCTGGCACCCACCATACTCTGGATGGAATACTAGCAAGGGATTATAGCCCAGGAATAACTCACAATGTTGACGATACAGATATTGTAGCAAAATTAACTAATCTTGGAGATGGACAAATTTTAGTATTACCGCCAGAAGTAGCAATTGAAGATGTGAGAAAAAGTAAGGTGTACGACGAAAGATCACTCTTAAACATTTTTGCTGCGCCTATCAAACGTATGGTCTGGGGAAGCGACGTGAGGTCCGGAAAACCAGGAAGAAGATTTCTTGAAAAGCATAAAACCACACCGCACGAGATTGTCATGGCTGCATGGCGATACGCACATGAACACAAAGAAAAATTTTTGGATCTGGATATTCTAGGCTACACCTGGATTAGTGGTAAAGATAATGGAAGAAGAATTGTTTTGCTCTATGAGGCTGTGCAGGGCGCTGAGTTGAGAACATTCCAGAATAATGTCGCTTTCAATTTAGTTGCGGCGCGTAAGAGAAAGGAGTTAAGAACAGGTACGCACTGGAGAACGGGAAAGCCCCTCAGTGACGAACAGAAAAATAGAAGGATAAAACAGATCCAAAAATATGAACAGTTTACCCAGGGTAATGGTATTCGGGAGCATATTGAGCGTATGCGGGTTGATTTTGACGATCTCATTGAAATTGATCCCGGCAGGCATTTTGCCGATTATTCAGGTTGCGACATTCCCGTGCCCTCAAGGTCGAGAAGGTATACAAGAAGGCACAGGTCACAAATTTTGGGAATCCCTCTGCTCCCGATAGGAGACGAACGCGCTTATTCCAGAATTTGGTTGAATTTGAGACCGTACTGCCACTGTGAAAATCCTTTTTACCATAGTAATAGGAGAACAAATAATGGAGATCCCACTGCTTCAGAAGCGTATATTGATGCACATAGCATCGCAGCTCTACATACCTTGAGGAGGATTCATGAGAGTGATCCGGAACGCCAAATTCCTTTCCTACCCTTTCCCGTGCCAAGTGTGGCATTGATGGATATTGTCCACCGATTAACTCATCAAACGGTTGTATTAACCCGCAATCCGGAAACGGACAGGCTTGGTAAGAGAGAATTAAATAAAACAGAGATTAATATGTTGTTATGCAAAGTGCTGATTGTGCAAGGCCCAGATGGGTACATCACTTTAGACCCGGCAGAAGTCAAAGGACAAGGATATGGTGCGCCCCTCCATAATGCTCTCGTGCGTTACGTCAATTAACTTTTTTCTCAATTTCAGGAAAGAACTGCCCTGTATAACCGCACTTGTTGCATTTATGTTCATTGAAGAACGAAGCCTTCCCTAAGGCAGTTAGAGAAAGATCTTTACTGATGTCCGTGCTTTTGCAACGAGGACAAATACGAACATATTTTCTGGCCACGAATTGTTTTTGTAATAGAAGAATATAAATTGTTTGATAGAAAAATAAAGAAGTAACTTATTTTCTAACTCTGGTATACGCCCTGACAATGTCTTCTTCTCTCCAGCCGATGGATCTCAATTGTTTTTGCAAAGAAATATAATTGACTCCGCGTTCCAAGTTTAGTCTCATGTAACGAGTGAGAAGTCCCATGCGTTCTTTGTATAATCTGTCGCCGCTAGAGAGTGTTTTTTTCTTTGTTCCCAGGAGCATGGTGATAAAATTATTGGCTGGTCTTTTTTTGACTTGGGAAGATTGCACAATACTTTTCTTCTGCATGACAGGTTGAATCTTTTGTGGCACCATTCTTGTTTCTTTTTTTGGAACAACAAGTGTTTGAGCAACAGGAACTTGCGTGAGAACTTTTTTAGGTAATACCCCTATTAGTCTTTCTTCTTTTGTAACAAGAAGGGAGGCATACGTCAGGATGCCCAGGCCCGCGCCCACAAACAGATAGCTGACAAAGAGACTCATATAACTCCCCGAAGAGGCTTTATTTATAAAGATAACGCAATATAGCCACTGTGAAGTAGTAAAGAAGTGAAAGTTTATAAATACCCTGCCTAACAACTCAGTTATGACAATAAATATTATTGTTGAAGAGAGTCTAAAGCTTATGAAAAGTACTGAGTGTGGAGGTATGCACCACCCCTCTGGATACTCCGCTTCCACAGGCTCTCCTCCGGGGATTTATAGTCAATGGGGATCAATAGATGTTCGTACCGGCGACTTTGTAACATCTGTCCCTGGGAAAACTGAAAAGAGAAGCTTCTTTACAACAGCGTTGTTTTACTACGAGCCAAACAGTGGAGAGATTAGAGGGTTTGGATACAACAGAGAGTTTGAAGGCCATTACGCAAAGGGCAGCTTGATTATCGAAGCAAATATGGAAAAAGCATTCGAGAAAATTATACGAGTAGACTTCGAAAAAATCCCCCAGGAAAAAGCGAGATACAACATCTTAGAAACTGTAAAGAGGTATAACACTTTTGTTTCTGAAAAGTTAAAACAAGTAGGCATCAAACCAGCTTCACCAATGACATCATTGCTCAGAGGTGCATACCACCGAATGTTGAGAATTCTTCATTTGGAAAACTAACTTTTTGAGAGCACCGAGATCTTGTTAAGATCTAAGTTTATATATCCATTCAGCTTTCCAACTTATATGGATAATGTGCCAAGTCTTGACGAAATTGTGGAGCACAACCTTTCTCTTATGAAACGTTTTAAAGAAGGTGGAATGGAGTATGTGCTAGAACATACCAATGCAACAAATATGCGTATCGAAGGAAATTCATTCACGCTCACAAAATCTGTAAAATTCAAGTATGATCCAAAGAATGGGGAGATGATTATATTCCACTCGCCTTCAACCGAATCTACCTATGAAGCATTTAGTTTACCTGAAGCGAGTCTTTTGCTTGTTTTTGATCCGAAAAAGAAAAGGTATATTATCCCTTGTCACTATAAAGCGGGTGTTCGCCCAGCGTTTTGTTTTATCAAAACAGTTCCTCCTAAAGAAGTTGTCGACGTTCTTGTACGCAGCGCAAATGTATACAATGCAATGTACGACCCTTCATGCAGTTCTAATCACACAGCTCCTTGGTACAAAATTGCATATCAAATGATAGCTTCTTTAGTTTCTCCTTCCGCGAAAAAATGATCATCAGAAAAAGTATTACTTTCTCTCCTCAACTTCATTCTTCAATTCAGAAATGAATTCGTCAACCTTTTTAGCACCGCGGACAACATTGTCCCGTGTTCGAACCGTCACAGTTTTATTTCCCACTTCTTGATCGCCAACAACTAAAATGTAATTGTACTGCTGTAATTGTGCGTCACGTACTTTTTTGTTAATCGTTTCTGAAAAATCATTAACTTCTACTCTTATGCAATGTTTTCTCAGTTCATCTTTGACAAAATGAGCGTAAGTATCTGCCCTGTCTGTTACCGTTAAAATCTTTACCTGGTTTGGATTCAACCACAAAGGAAGTTTTCCAGCATAATGTTCAATTATCATTCCAATAAATCTTTCAAAGCTTCCGAAGATTGCACGGTGAATCATTACAGGGCAGTGTTTTTTGCCGTCTTTACCTTCAAAACTCAATTGGAATCGTTCCGGCATGTTGAAATCTAATTGAATTGTTGCACATTGCCAGCGTCTTCCAAGTGCATCTTTGATGTGAAAATCAATTTTAGGACCATAAAATGCGCCATCACCCGGATTTAATTTATAGGCAAGACGTTGTGATTCGAGAGCTTGTTGAAGTCCGTGTTCTGCTTTTGCCCAAATTTCTGCGGAGCCAACTGCGTTCGCGGGTTTAGTGCTTAGTTCAATTTCATATTCAAAACCAAAAGTTTTTTTGTAAACGAAATTAATAAAATCGATAAGATTTTCAATTTCCGATTGGATCTGCTCCGGGGCACAGAAAATGTGGCTATCATCTTGCACAAATCTTCTTACTCTTGTTAATCCTGAGAGCGTCCCAGATAATTCATTTCGATGCAGCTGTCCAAATTCTGCAATTCTGAGAGGTAAATCACGATAAGATCTGGTTTGTGAACTGTACACTATAGTGTGCCCTGGGCAATTCATGGGTTTTATTGCGTATTGCTGTCCTTCAGATTCTGTTTGGAACATAAATTCCTTGTAGTGCTGCCAATGCCCGGATGTTTCCCATAATGATTTGTTGAAAATAATCGGCGTTAATACCTCAGAATATCCACGTTTGAAATATTCTTCTCGTAAAAACTTCATGAGTTCGTTGTAAATAACCATTCCTTTCGGGTGGAAAAACGTGCATCCTGGAGAAATAAGGTCATGGGAAAATAAATCGAGTTCTTTTCCAATTTTTCTATGATCTCTTTTTTCAGCTTCTTCAAGGAGTGTTAAATGCGCGGTAAGATCTTTTTTGTCAGGAAAACTCACCCCGTATAAACGCTGTAATTGTTTGTTTTTCGCATCTCCCTTCCAGTACGCCCCAGCTATTTTCATAATCTTGAAAGCACCGATGCGACCAGTACTCGGGACGTGCGGACCTGCGCAAAGATCAACAAAGACGTCTCCTATTCTGTAAAGAGAAACGACATCCTCTGAAATTTCGTTGAGTAATTCAATTTTGTAAGGTTGATTTTTCAGAATCTTTTTTGCTTCCGCCTTGGTCACTTCTTCTCTTCTATATAAAAGATTTGCATCAACAAGCTTTTTCATTTCTGCTTCAATATCTTTGAACTGATCTGGATGAATTGGATCCATGTCGATGTCGTAAAAGAAGCCGTCTTCCGTTGATGGCCCGATTGTTAATCTTGCTTTTGAGAATAATTTAAGCACGGCGGCTGCCATAAGATGAGCGGAGGAGTGCCAAAAGACTTCTTTGCCTTCTTTGTCTTTGAACGTGAGAACTTGAAAGAGAGCATTTTTCGTTATTTTGAATGAGAGGTCCACTGCTTTTCCATCGAGCTTTGCTGCAAGCGCTGCGCGTGCAAGACCTTCCCCGATTTTTTTGGCAGCATCGAGGCATGTTTGCCCCTGATCAATTTCTAACTTCTTTCCATCGGGCAACGTTAGGACAACTTTTTTCATACAGAAGAAAGTTTTTCTTTGGGTATTTAAAGATTCTGCTCCTCAAGCCTTGCAAGGGGATGTTCCGGCTTTTTTTCTATTTTGTTGAGGATGTAAGTAAAAAGACCAAAAACAATACAGCTGAGCAGATACGAAAAAAATAAGGCGTACGTCCAAATCCAGAAGACGAAGAATTGCCCTGTAAAAAAGCGGTTGATAAGGTCAGTCATCATGAACAACATGAGCTTCCCCCAGCTCCACTCCAGAGGGTAAAAGAAGAAAAAGATAAATGTGAGAATCCATTTTGAATGATTTGGTTTGAAAAACCGTAAAATATCTTCGCTGTGTATCATGAAAGATATGTTTGAAAAGGAGTATTTAATTATTTTGTGATAGCACTTACAAACTTTGCTGGATCTTCTATAGAGAACTTTGCAAAATGTCAAAAAATGGAGTGTTTTAGGCAAAGTTCTCTAGAGAGAAGTTTGAGCATTTCTTATTATTTAGAAACGGACATAACTTTT